>JBQCIG010000068.1:0-11383 GCA_051953975.1 Solirubrobacterales bacterium
GCGAGGATGATCCCGACCGAGAGCGAGCCGAGCAGGCAGAAGGCGCCGAGCTCGCCGCAGAAGACGACCAGGGCGAGCAGGAAGCGCTGGTACTGGCCGCCCTCCTCCATCGCATCGGTGGCGGGCTTGTCGGCGACGCCAAGCCGGTAACCCTTGCGTTCTGAGTCGGCTTCCGGGACTTCTGAGGAGTCGCCGTGGTTAAGCGCTTCGTACTCGGCGTTCCGTTCGTCGGTTTCGAGGCCGAAGGAGAGGAAGTGGCGCGCGTACTTGTTGGCGTTGTTGACGCATACCTTGCCGTCGGCCGTTACCTCGGTCCCGGAAGCAAGGCGGCGGGCCAGCTGCGCGTCGCGGGATGGGTTGGAGGAGAGCGGCCGGACCGGAGCGGAGATCGGGTCTTCGCTTTCGCTGCCGGTGCCGGAGAGGACGCAGTGTTCGAGGCCGCCGAACTCGAGCACGACCCAGGGCTTGAAGACGAGCAGTTCGAAGAGCTGATCGGCGGCCCCTTCCTTCGCCTGCGTCCCACCGGAAGGGCTGCCGTGGTCGGCGATCGAGAGGAACGCGACCGACATCTGGTTCGTCCACTTCGAAGCGCTGCCGATCGTCGCCGCCGGCTGGGCGACGAAGAAGAGGGCGAGAACGACGTAGATCAGCGAGAGGCCGAGAGCCCCGGCGGTCTCCGAGTAGCGGCGCTGGACCAGCGCCTTCCACATCGCCCAGATCCCGACGACGGTGATCGCCAGCACAAGCCACGGCCCACCGAAGACGCTCGTATATATGGAGTGGATCGCCTGCGAGACCGGCCCGAGCGCCCCGGCGCCGCCAGTCTGCGCGGAGCCGTTGACGAGGTCGAGGCTGAAGGCGAAGCTGAAGAAGGTGATCAGCGTGTTCGCCAGAAAGCTCGTCGCCACCCAGAGCAGCCCGGCGAAGAAATAGGCCAGCATCGGCAAAAGCCCGCTGGCGTCGACGCCGCCGGTCAGCGAGGCGCTGATCGCGGTGAAGTGCTGGTCGAGGGTGTAGTGGTCGAGCGGGTAGCGCCCGAACAGGCCAGCCGAGCCGAGCGGCGAGGCGGGCGCGACGTTGCCCCAGATGTCGCTCGCGCCCGAGGCGACCGGGTGGGCGAGCAGGAGGAGCAGCCCGCCGAGCCCGAACGCGAGACCGAACTGCCGCGCGCGCCTCCTCACGCGCCCGCCCCCGGCGTGTTGTCGAGCGCCGCCAAGAGCTCACCGAAGACGAGGTCGAACTGCACCTCGCCCACGCGCCCGCCGAGGTCGCGCATCAGGCACTGCCCGGCGCGGTATTCGGTCAGCCGCTGCGCCAGCGCCTCCTCGGAGCCGAGGCCGATCTGGTCGAGACCAGCCCGCGCCTGGGTCAGGGTCTCCTGCCCGCAGAGCAGGTAGACCCCGAAGAGCTCGGCGAGAGCGCCGAGGTCGCCCAGGAGCTGCGTCGCGACCAGGACCGTCGCGTTCAGCGCCCGGGCGAGCCTGATGATCCGGTTCAGGAGCGCCCGCCCCTGCACCGAGCTGAGAAAGAACCACGCCTCGTCCAGCAGCACGATCTTGTGGCGTCGGCGGTTGCCGCTGACGAGGCGCAGAGCTTGGGCCGCGACCAGGGACAGCGTCGCCACGGCGACGCGCTCGGCGCGGGTGAAGGTCTCGCGGGAGGTTCCGGCGTCGGGGAGGACGAGGCCGGGCGTGCGGATGGTGATCACCGAGGACGCGGTTTCCGGCGTGGCGGTCGGTTCGCTCGGCGCGGGGTGTCCCGCCTCGACCGGCGCGAAGCCAAGACGGGCGAGGCCGAAGTCGGAGACGACCTCCAGCGCCTCAGCGGCTTCGCGCGCTGCCTCGCTGTCGCTGCCGCAGAGCCGCTCGACGACGCACATCAGGCTGCGCTGGCCCGAGCGCACCGCGTCGCGCACCGCGCGGTCGATCGCGTTCTCCCAGGCGGGCGGCGGATCGCGCAGCAGCTCCAGCAGGTAGCTGGAGGCCAGCTCCTCGCGCAGCTCGGGCAGGCCGATCCGCAGCGGATCGAGCTTGCCTCGATGGCGCGGGTCGCCGGAGAGTTCCAGCACCTCGACCTCTCCCTGGAGCTCAGGGACGCGGTCAAGGCCGTGGTCGGGCTTGGGGTCGAAGTCGACCACGAGTGAGCCGCCGCGTTGGGCGCCGTAGGCGATCGTCTGCGCGGCGAGGGTCTTGCCCGAGCCGAGCGTGCCGGCGAGGAGGACGCCGGAGGGCCGAGCGGTCCGCGGCGCCTCGGTCGGGTCGTAGAGGACGGGTCGGCCCTGCGGCGTGTGGCCGATGTAGATGCCGCGCGGGGAGCCGAGCTGGGAGCTCGCGAGGGGAACCATCGCGCCGAGCTGCTCGACGGTCATCTGCTGGCGGTAGTCGGGCAGCGAGCCGGAGTCGGTGCGCGGCATGTGGTCGAAGAAGAGGCGGTGCTGCAGGCCGCGCGGGCGGTGCAGGCGGACCTCCCCGAAACGCTCGCGCAGCACCTCGACCCGGCGCTCCAGCTCGGTGCGGTCAGGCGCTCCGACTGCGAGCGAGAGGTAGGCGCGGAGCATCGGCGGGTGCGCCGAGGAGGCGAGGATCGCCTCGTATTCGCGGGCGAGCTCGCGGTCATCTTCGGCCTGCCAGCCTGGCCCCGCGTGGGCGCCTTCGGCCTGCTCGCGGTAGGCGTGCTCGACGTCGAGGATGCGCTTTCGCACCTGCCCCAGCGCCTCGCGGTTGCCGATCCAGCGGGCGTGCAGGACAGCGTCAACCGGGAAGCCGGCGTCCTCCAGCGGCGCGAAGAGCAGCTCGGCCGGACCGGGGAACTCGGCCTCCTCGGCGAGCGATCCCGCGCAGAGGATCGCCTGGAAGGAGCGGCCCTCTTCGGCCTCGACCTCCAGCGAGGGCGGCTCGGCGGGGTCCTCGCTCATCGGCGCGTTCGCCAACCGCCAGAGGTCGTGTTCGAGCGGCTCGTAGCTGGGAGATCCCTCGCCCTCCAGAACAAGGGCGTCGGGCTGCCAGGCGTCCTCCAGCACCGGCTCGGCGACGCCGCGGCAGCCGCCGCGGCGCAGTAGCCATTGCAGCTCCGTCGTCGTCGCACGGCGCAGGCCGACCACCGCCCCCAGCCGCTGAAAGCACCGCTCCTCGGCGCTCGCCAGCGCCTCAAGCTCCGCGCCCGAGATCGGCCGCGGTCCTCCTACCCCGGCGATCTCCTCGACCCGCCGCCGCGCCCGATCCAGCGTGCGGAGGTGCCCCATGGCGGGCTCCTGCAGGGCGACCGCGACGTAGATCTCGGGGAGGTGGGAGTCGAGTTCGGCGAGACGCTCCTGGTGGCCGGCGAGGTAGTGCCGCCAGCCCTCTGGATCGGCATGGCGCTCGTCAGCGGCCCCGGCGAGCTCGGCGGCGTAGCGCTCGGCCGGGTAGGAGCGCTGCACCCGCCATAGCGAGAAGTCGGCGCCGACGAGGTGACCGAAGCGCTCGAGCCGGTGCAGCAACGCCCACTTCTCGCTCGTCGGCAGGAACGGATAGGAGACGGGCTCGGCGCGGTAGAGCGCGGCGGCCTCGCCGCCCGTCCCGATCAGGACGTTCCGCCTCGCGTAGCGGAGAGGGAAGCCACTCACGGGCGGACCTCCAGCAGCTCCCCGGCGCCCACCGCGATCCGCTTCGCCTCCAGCTCGCCCCGTCGGGTGCAACCGCGGGCGGGCACGGCGATCAGGCGTCCCTGGCGGAGGGTGCCTCGGCGCACGCAGGCCTCTGCGGCGAAAGTAACGGTGGCCGCGCCCCTGATCCGGCAGCGGCGCAGTTCGGGAAGGTGCTCGTCAGGGGCGACCCATATCTCGCCGTGGCAAAGCTGCGCGAACCCGGTGCTCGGCAGCGCCCGCCCCAGCGACCTGCGCCGCGGCGCCAGGCGCAGCGCGAGCCAGGAGAGGGCGAAGCGATCGGCGCGGCGGCCGTCGGGCGTCGCCTGCGTCGCCAGGGTGGCGATCGCGACCGGAACCACGACCAGCCGCAGCGGCCAGTCGAGCAGGCCGAGCAGAAAGCCGGCGATCCAGAAGGCCGCGAAGGCGCCGGCTCCTGCGGCGAGCCCGCCGGCCCTGCCGCCGACGAGGAGACCGGCTGCCCCTGCGGCGAGGGCGACCAGGATCGCTACCGTCGGCGATTCCGAGCCGAGCGCCAGCACCGCGACGAGGGCGGCGGTCGCGTAGCCGAGCCAGCGCAGGGGGATGCCGCCCGGGACGGGGAGCGAGCGGCCCTCGATCTGGTAGATCCGGCGCTCCGGGCGGAAGATCCGCTGGTAGGAGCGGATCGGCTCGCGGGCGCCACTCACGGCAGCACCCGCTGGCCGATCGCCCTAGCCGCGTTGGCGACCTGATCGGGGCTGAAGACGAGCCAGCCGACCATGATCGCCGCGAGAAAGAACATCGCCAGGTCGGTGAACTTCCTGTTGACCAGGAAGACGAGGCCGACGACCGCGACGATGCCGCCGTAGACCTCCCCCGCGTACTGGCGCAGTAGCGAGCCGATGTTGTGGCCGACGTCGTTGCCCGCGGCCAGGGCCGCTGCCGGCGCCAGCATCAGGGCGATCGCCGCCAGGACGGCGGAGGCGGCGAGACGCAACCGGCGGCTCACGCTCCCGCCCCCTCGACCGCTTCGACGTACCAGCGCCCGCTGCGCTTGATCAGCTCCAGCCGGTAGGTGACCGGGTAGACCGCGCCGCTCGCGGGGTCGCCGACCCGAGCCGCCGCGAGGACCGAGCGGACCGGCCCTTCGCCCGAGCCGAGCTGGGTGACCCCGGTGATCGCCCGGAACCCGACCGCGCCGCCGAGCGGCTGGATGGCCGCGCCCGGCGCCAGGAGATAGGACAGCGAGCCTGGGTCGCCGGCCGCCAGGTAGGTGGGCAGGAACTTCGCGACCAAGCCTTGGATCGCGCCGGCATCGGGGCCGGCGACGGCTTGGGGTTGCTCGTTCGAGTCAACCCCGGCCGCGCCGGGAACCGCGACTATGGAGGGCGCACCCAGCGCCGCCACCTCGCCCGCCCCTGAGCGGACGATCGGGACGGCGAGATAGAGGGTGCGCGCGTCGCGGAGTTCGCAGGCGACGGTCAGGACCGCGCGACCGTCGCCGAGGTCTTCGACGCCGCTGACCTCCGCCTGGGCGACGTCTCCCGTTTCTTCTCGCGGCGGGGTTCCGGCGCCGACCCTGGCCCCTTCGGCCAGAAACGGCTCAAGCGCAGTCCCGCTCGGGTCTGCGAGATAGGTGCGGGCAAAGCGCACCGCGAAGGCGGCCGTCGCCGGATCGAGCGTCGGCGAGGGCTTGGCCGCTGCCGATGGCGTCCCGCTCGGTTCGGCCACGACCCCACGGATCAGCAGGAGGCCGAGCACGGTCCAGATCGCGACCCGTCCGGTTCCCCGCAGCAGCGACCTGACGCTTGAGTTGGATGATCTGACTTTGTTACTTACCTCTGGCCTCACCTTGCATTCGCCTCCTTGGCTCCCGGCCTGAGTGACTGTGAGTCGCCCGGCGCGGGGGTGTGTTTTTGCGTTGATGAGCCAGGAGTACTGCCGCTGAGGTGAAATGGCTACAAAGCCGCCTAGGCGCCTATTCGCCTAGGCGAATAGGCGGGTTGTGTGTGCTATGGGACCGCTTGAAATGGAGGTGTGGGTGTGGTTTCAGGCAGGGGAACGCGGGCGGGCGGAGCCGGTCTGTCAGCACCTATGAGACAGCTAGAGCGCGAGAGGCGACTCGGCCTCCCGCGCTCGGAGCTGCGCTATTCGGTAGGCGCCGACGCGCCCTGTTCGTCTTGACAGGACTCAACCCAGCGCGCGATCTGCTCGATCACCCACCAAGCACTCCAGTCGGTCACCGCGTAAAGGGTCGTAGCCCCTAGACGGCGCCGGCTCAGCATCCCGGCCTGATGCAGGATGGCCAGGTGGCGGGAGGCGATCTGGTGCGTGAGGCCGACTGCGTCGGCCAGTTCCTGAACGCCGGCCTCGCCGTCGTTCAGGAACTCGAGCAGAGCGATCCTGCTCGGATGGGCCATGACGCAAAGACGTTGTGCGGTGAGCTCGACAACGTCCCGGCGCAGTGGCTCGCGCTTGCGAGTTGGTCCAGCAGACGAGTGATTTTCGGTTGCTTCCTTCATGCCCCGCTGTCGAACCGGCGGGGGCCACTCCGCCAACTTTCCAAAAAAGTGGCGGATTTCGGCGGCTCGTTCGACAGGTAGGTGATGGCCCTATGCACCTACATCGAGAGATTCGTCCATTGGGAAGCATCCGATTGAAAAACCGGGGTATAGAAGATGCTGGGTTCTCGCCTATGGAAGTTCGGCAGGTTGATCGCGCACTGAGGCCGGGAGCGCTCGAGGAGATCGAGCGCTCCTTACGCGCCAAGCTGAAAGCGCACAACCTCTCCGCCCCCTTCATTGAGCGCTCGCTGGAAGACGCGATGCAGAAAGGGCTTGTGGAATACCTGCGCGTGCTCGACCGCGGCGAAGTGGTCGAGAACCCCGCCGGCTTCATCGTGCAGGCCAGCTTCTGCCGGGCGATAGATGAGTTGCGCCAGGAGGCCCGCCACGCAGACGGCGTCGTGATCGACGCCCTGATCGAAAGCGGCGGCGTTGCCGAGCCTTCGACCGACGAGGTGGCGATCGACTACCTCCGCGTTCGCGAGCTGCGCGAGGCGGTCAGCCACCTCCCACCGGAAGAGCAGCAGGTACTGAGGCTCCACTACTTCGACGAGAAGAGCGCCGGGGCTAGCGCGAAGGCGCTCTTCTGCAGCGAAACCACCTATCGCCGCCGGCTGGACAACGCGAAAAAGAAACTCGGCGAGTTGCTTGGCGCGCCGGCGCCCGAGCCTGGCTCCCAGCTGGCGATCGAGATCGGGGTCGTGCTGTGGGTTTCGCTTCGGGGTGCGAACGTGGCTCTCACGCGAGGTCCGATCGAGCAGATCATTGGAATCGCTCACAGCGCCCAGGACGCGGCGGCCTGGGCAGCGGGCCGAGCCCGCGAGCTCGCGGCTCGCTTCGGCGGTGGAGGCGGCGGTGAAAAGCTGACCGCGATCGCGAGCAGCGGGCCGGGCCGGGTGGTCGGAACCTGCGTCGCCGCCTGTGTCCTGGCGGTCGGCGGCGCCGAGCTGACCGGGGTCGGACAGGGCGGCGACCACCATCCAGCCCAGACCCGCCGCGCTCATCACCACAACGAAGCAAAGAGGTCGCCACGGCCTGAGCAGGTCGTGGTGGCCTCGCCCATACCAGCGCCAGAAGCGGCTCCCGCCCAAACCCGGTCGAAGCCGCGCGCCTCGCAATCACAGACGTCGACCTCATCGACGTCGAGAACCGAACATCGCGAACAGGAAGCCACGGAAGTAGTCCGCAGCCAGCAGTTGGAGGGCGCCGTGGTCGAAGAAGCCCCGGCCCCGGAACCTGCCCCCGAAACGAGCACCTCCTCGTCTTCGGGATCGTCGCCAACCCAGATCGCGAATGAACAATTCGGGCCGTAGGAGGGACAAGTTGACCCTGTCGATTCCGACCAGAATTCTCCTGGCACTGCTCATCTCAGCGGCGGTACTCGGCATGATCGCCGCCACCGCCACCGCGGGCAACTACGTCGTCGCCGAGTGCTCGCCGGGCCTCAATCCTGCCGCACCCGACGCCGCTTACACCTACTCGACCAATCACTACGTCCCTCATCAGGATTGCTCCCAAGGAGCAGCTGGCCTTTCGGTCATTCACCAGCTTGGCCCCGGCGAAACCGGAACTACCCAAGGCGCATTTGGCGCCTGGGTCTTCACCGCCCCGCCCGGCACTTACATCGTCGGCGGCTCTGTCTACTACCGCCTGGCAACCGAAGACGGGCAGCACGGCTATCTGGCGGTCTCGCCGGACTCTGGCGAAGGGACTGCATTCGCTACCCAGAACGACAACCAGGGCCACGAAACCGGAATCCCCGCGGGGAACTGGCGCTACCTAGTGATCCGCTTAGAGTGCACGCAGCCCAACGAAGGCAACCGCTGCGTCGGCCAAGCCTCCGGCGCGCTCGCCTCCGCAAAGCAGATCCGGATCGCGCTCGCCGACGTCTCCCAGCCCACGCTGCAGGCCGGCGGCTCGCTCTTCTCGGGCGCCGAACTCCGAGGTCCCCAGACCGTCGAAGTCGCAGCGGCAGACCAAGGCGCCGGCCTGCAGTCGATCCAGATCAGCGTCAACGGTACGGGTGCTGCCGGAGACGACCTCTCCGGCAGTTGCAACCCGCTCCCCGGCGCGCTGACCTCCCGCTTAGTGCCATGCCCGCTGAGCTTCAGCAAGACCTACACGCTCGACACCGCCCAGCCGCCGTTCAAGGAGGGCCTGAATACGGTTACGGTCTGCGCCTACGACTACGCGCAGACCGGCACGCCGAACAGCGTCTGCAAATCGCACGAAGTCCTCGTCAACAACCTCTGCCCCGGCTCGAGCGTGGCCGGCGGCGAGACGATCACCGCGGGCTTCGCCGGCAACAAACAGAGCGCGCGAACGCTCTCCTTCCACCGCAAAGCCCTGATCCGGGGGCGGCTGGTCGACTCCAACGGTCAGCCGGTCGCCGGGGCTCAGGTCTGCATCCAGGCGCACACCGACCTCGAAGGAAGGCCATTCCACCTCGTCGCCACCACGACCACGAACCAGAACGGAGGCTGGTCCTACAAGACCAACCGCGGCCCCTCGCGGATCTTCCGGGTCGGCTACCGCTCCGGCGCCTTTGAGACCTCCACCGACCTCGCGCTCCACATCCGCTCGCGCTCGACCCTCCACCTCAGCACCCACCGGACGCCGATCCACAAGAAGGTCTACTTCTCAGGCGAGCTGCCGGGCCCGAGTTGCGCCGGCCGCACCGTCTACGTCAGCGGGACCGTGCCAGGGGCAAAGCGCCGGTTCCTCGTCCGCCAGGCGACGACCGATGCGCTCTGCCACTTCCGCAAGGGCTACGCCTTCTCGCCGATCCCACGAGCTTCCCGGTTCGTCTTCTGGGTCAACGTGCCAGAACAGGCCGGCTATCCGTACCGTCCCGGCCGCTCGGTAAACCGATACCTACGAGTCAGCCCGCATCCCCCCAAGCAAATGAAGAAATCGCGATAGCGCCCCGACCAGGAGGTCCCAAAGATGAAGCTCCGAATCCCCCATCCCTCCCCCGCGATGGCGGTCGCCATGATCGCTCTCTTCATTGCGCTCGGGGGAACTGCCTTCGCCTTCTCCAGCAACAACGGCAGCTCAACCGCAGACCGCGCCGGAGGAGGGGGAGCCTTAACGCTGCGCTTTGGAAAGCTCGTTGATCGAGATACGACCCCGTTTGACGGCTCGTTTTTCTTCGCAACCGGACACGCGATCTGCAAGAAAGGCGAACGAGTGATCTCCGGAGGCATCCGCCAGATTGCTGGAGGGGCAGGCGTTATCTCCCATATCTGGACGGTGGAATCAGGTCCGGTCCCCCAGAAACGAGGCTGGTACGTGTCAATGAACTCGGACTTGGGTGGAGCCGCCCGTAGTGATTTTGTCGCGGTCGCGAACTGCGAACGAAAGTAATTACAGGAGCGACGTCGGGGGCAAAGCCGCAACGTTATGCTCCGCCCTTGACCGGTGACGGGATTTCCGTACGTCGCTGCCGCCAATCCGATGTGCCGGCGGTGTCGGATCTGTGGCGAAACGCTCGGAGCGAGCACGCAAGCACGCCGGACCGCCTCGAGGACATCGAACAACTCGTGATCGATTCCCCGGCCGCCCTCTTGGTAGCCGAGCGCGAGGGCGAGATCGTCGGTGCCTTGGTCGCCGCCTGGGACGGGTGGCGGGGGAACATGTATCGGCTCGCGGTTCGCGACGACCACCGCCGCCAAGGCATCGGCTTGGCGTTGACGCGAGCAGGCGAGGATTACCTGCGCCGATGCGGTGCCCGCCGCGTGACCGCCCTAGTCGCCTTTGACGATGAGGCGGCGGGCGCGTTCTGGGAGTCCGCCGGCTATCCGTCCGATCGAGAGATCGGCCGGCGAGTCCGCAACCTGTGAGCGGTGGCCCGACATCGGCAACGACGCTAGGTAGAGGAGCCGGCTCCCGCCTGGACGGGTCTCTCGCCCTGAGGGGGTCTAATCAGCGAACGGCTTTGTCGAGCGATCCCGCGATCCGGGTGGGGAGCCGATCGGGGTGCGACGTTCACGCAGGGGAAATACGCTCGGAGACAGCGGCGCCCCTCCTGACGATGGAGAATCTTGGTCGGGCGCGCCTTGCCCCGGGTGCGGATCAGGGCCGGGGAGTCCTCGCCCGGGGACGGGGCTGGTCGCCGCTGGGGGTCCCCTTGCCGACCAGGCTTCGCGGACGCTGCTCCTGCAGCGGAATGTACTAGGCAACGCGAGCGATGGCTACCGCTCGCGCTTCAGGCAGACCGAAGGCCGCATAGACGGCAGGGCGGCCAAATACAAGACCCGCTTACCAGAACGACGCAGGCGAAGAAGGGTCTCGATCTCTCCCATTCAGCATTCTTCAAATTTAGATTTGAAGAGTTCTTCCCCACCGCTGTTAAAACCCGCAATGGACTGAACGCAAATATCTTCTTCATACGGGAACGCGACATAGCGCATAGCGGGAACCCGCGCCTTGCGCTGACGCCGATGATCGAGGTAGGCGGTTTTCCGGAAGATGGACCCAGACGGTTCCGTGACCAGTTCAACCTTTGCAACTTCTCGGCTCACAAACATGGCAACCACCGTTTCACCTGCGGCTTCCCCGGCGTTGTTGACATAGGAACGGCCGATCAGCCCATAGACGGGATACCCACGGGTTCGCCCTTCTGGCACTATGGGTCCGCACTTTAGAACGGTTGAGTGAAGCCCCCCGCCCGTGATACGCGACAAGACAAGACAAGGATGCCGTCCCTTGGTGCCGTTACTACGAATGTCTCGATAGACATAGGCTGCCCATTGGCTTCCGTGAAACCATCCCTGCCTCAGGGCGGCGAAGTGCTTAGTCGGTACGTCGCGCCAAAGGGGAAACCGCTCCCGTTCCCGCCCGCCTCGTACGGCCGGATGAGCGAATGCGCCTGCGCTCACGATTAGAAAGGCAATTACTCCGGCGATGCCTAGGTCTCTAAACCGTCGCCGGGTTAGGACCTGTCCCACCGATCTTTTGCCGCTCTCCACCCTTCTACCTCAATTTCTCCGTTAGGTGCCCCCAGGGACACGGATTAGTACCGTTATAGCCGACGGGTTGCATACGTTCGTGTCGATTTTCGAAGTATACACGTTCCCCGTTTTCTGACGGCTGCGGGGTCGTTGGGAGTACGCCATTCAATTCGAAGCAGATTTCTTGGCCTCCAGCAGTCGAGCCGCTTTCGAAGGCGCCGCTTAGGAACCGCCAGTCGCCGAGCACATTAACCTTGTCTGGG
>JBQCIG010000069.1:0-5367 GCA_051953975.1 Solirubrobacterales bacterium
CCTCCTGCTGGGCCGGATCTTGGGGGGATTGGCTAAGCCCGCCCCGAGCGCTCCGGTAATTTGCACCGCTATGCGGAACAATTGACCGGAGCGCCTGGGCAAGGGGCTCTCCTATGAGCGATCTCGTCCTCGGACCGCTGCTGCGGCACGTCTCCGAGACCCAGGCGACGGTCTGGGTCGAGACCAGCGAGCCCTGCGAGGTCGAGGTCCTCGGCCACCGCGAGCACACCTTCCGGGTCGAGGGGCACCACTACGCGGTCGTCTGCATCGAGGACCTCGAACCGGCCTCGCGCTACGAGTACGAGGTGCGGCTCGACGGCGAGCTGCGCTGGCCCGAGCCCGGCTCAGAGCTGCCGGCGAGCGCGATTCGCACCGTCGACGCCGACAAGGCGCTCGACATCTGCTTCGGCTCCTGCCGGGTGGCGGTCCCGCACGAGGCGCCGTTCACCGAGTCGAAGGACGCAAGCGAAGAGGGCCACGAGGTCGACGCGCTCTGGGTGCTGGCCAAGCAGATGGCCGAGGGCGAGCGCGAGGACTGGCCCGAGCAGCTGTTCCTGCTCGGCGACCAGGTCTACGTCGACGAGGGCTCCCCGAAGACGCGCCGGAAGATCAGGGAACGGCGCGGCACGCAGACCCCGCCCGGCGACGAGGTAACCGACTTCGAGGAGTACACCTGGCTCTACCGGGAGAGCTGGGAGGAGCCGCTGATCCGCTGGCTCTTCGCCAACGTCTCGGTCTCGATGCTGTGGGACGACCACGACATGAGCGACGACTGGAACATCTCCCGCTCCTGGTTGCTGGAGATGCAGGAGAAGTCCTGGTGGCACCGCCGCGCCGTCGGCTGCGTCGCCAGCTACTGGATCTACCAGCACCTCGGCAACCTCTCGCCGCGCGAGCTCTCCGAAGACGAGCTCTACCAGCGGGTGCGCGGCAACCAGCATGCCGGGGAGGAGCTGTTCGACTGGGCACGCCGCACCAGCGTCCACGGCGCCGGCAGCCGCTGGAGCTTTTGCCGCGACTTCGGCCGCACCCGGGCGATCTTCATCGACTCCCGCGCCGGGCGGGTGCTGGAGGAGGGCCGCCGCGCGATGGTCGACGACGAAGAGTGGGAATGGATCGTCGCGAGGACCGAGGGCGACTTCGACCACCTGCTGATCGCGACGACCGTGCCCTGGCTGCTCTCCCCCGCCTTCGACCGGCTCGAGGCCTGGAACGAGCGGGTCGCGGATGGCATCTGGGGCAGGCCGGCGGCATGGGCGGCCGAGAAGCTGCGGCGCGCGGTCGACTTCGACCATTGGGCCGCCTTCGGCGAGTCGTTCGCGAAGCTGCGCGACCTCCTGCACGAGGTCGCCCGCGGCAAGCGCGGCAAAGCACCGGCCTCGATCGTCGTCCTCTCCGGCGACGTCCACCACGCCTACCTCTGCGAGGTCGCCTACCCGGGCTCGCCCGAGCGCAGCCCCGTCTACCAGGCGGTCTGCTCTCCCTACCGCAACCCCCTCAACGAGAAAGAGCGGCGGGTGGTGCGGGCCGGCTTCCGCCGCCCCGCGATTGCCGTCGCGCGGCTGCTGGCGCGGGTCAGCGGCGCCCTCGACCCCGGCATCCGCTGGCGCCCGCTCGACGGTCCCTACTTCGACAACCAGGTCGCGACCCTCGAACTCGACGGCCACAGCGCGACGATGCGACTCGACAAGACCGTTCCCGGCGAAGGCGGCAAGCAGTCGCTCGAGGAGAGCTTCTCCCGCCGCCTCGCCTGAGCGGCGACCGGCACAGCGGTGTGAGTTATGGGTCCATGACACCCAAAAGTCCCACCGCTGTTCGATATCGGCGCCGGTCAGCGAATTGCGAGGAGGTTGCGAGAGGTATGGGGATAGAAGATTCGGATCGGGCTCATGCGGATGCTCCTTTCAGGCGTCATGCGGACTAAAAAGGAGCATCTCGTGGGCACGCGCCCGTGCCATCGAGGCGACCCCTAAACCCACACCCCAAACGTCCCCCGCCTCGCCCCTAAGACCCCTGGAAGCGCTTGGGATCTGCGATTGCGGGTAGAAGAGGCGCGTTCACGCAGAGGAGGCGCGGTTTGAGCGTAGAGAGAGCGAGGTGGATGCTGGGCGCAGTCGCGGTCGCCCTGCTTGCCGCCCTCACCGTCGTCCCCGCGGCGCGGGCCGACTTCCCGACTCTCTACGGCGGCGACCTCAGCTGCACGGTGCAGCCGGCCAATGGCAACGTCCGCCTCTGCAGCGGCAAAACGACCACCTGGGACGGCGAAACGAAGATCGACGTCAACGTGATCCTGCCCCCCGCTCCGAGCGAAGGCGCCGACGGCCCCTACCCGCTGATCGGCGACTTCCACGGCTGGGGCGGCTCGAAGATCGGCCTCAACGAACAGACCCAGGGCTGGGCCGAACACGGCTACGTCGTCTTCAGCATGAGCGACCGCGGCTGGGGCGAATCGTGCGGCAGCGCCGACCCGGAAAAATCGGCGCTCAACCCCGCCTGCGTCCACGGCTACAACCACCTGATGGACGATCGCTACGAAGTCCGCGACGCCCAGTACCTGATCTCCGTCCTTGCCGACGAAGGGTTGGTGCAGCCGCAGAAGATCGGCGCCACCGGGATGTCCTACGGCGGCGGGATCTCGATGGCGCTGGCGGCACTGCGCAACCGGACGATGCTCCCCGACGGCTCGCTGGTCCCGTGGAAAAGCCCGAAAGGGACGCCGATGGAACTCGCCGCGGCGGTGCCGCAGTGGCCGTGGACCGACCTCGCCTACGCGCTGATGCCGAACGGGACCACGCTCGACTACGTCGCCGACTCCCCCTACCTCGGCCCCAACGGCACCGCCCCGATCGGGATCGAGAAGGCCTCCTACGTCAGCGGCCTCTACGGGCTCGGCCTGGCCGACAGCAACTACGCGGCGCCGAAAACCGACCCGGAAGCGGACCTGACCACCTGGTACACGCTGATCAACGCCGGCGAGCCGTATGACACCAACCCCCTCGCCGCCGAAGTGGTGCACCAGATCACCACCTACCACTCCTCCTACTACATCGACCACGGCGAGCCGCCAGCGCCGCTGCTGATCCAGAGCGGCTGGAACGACGACCTCTTCCCGCCCGACGAAGCGATCCGCTTCTACAACCGCACCCGCACCCAGTTCCCGGGCGACCCGATCTCGCTCTTCTTCATGGACGACGGCCACGCCCGCAGCCAGAACAAGCCGGCCGACGAGGCGCTCTTCCGCAGCCGCGAGGACACCTGGTTCGACCACTACCTAAAGGGCGAAGGCCCGGCCCCGACCTCGAGCGCGACGGCGCTGACCACGGTCTGCGGCGGCCCCTCCGAAGGTTCCTTCACCGCCGACTCCTGGAAGGACCTGGCGCCGGGGGAGATCCGCTTCGACAGCGCCGCTCCGCAGACGATCCTGCCGGCGGCGGGCGATCCGACCATCGGCAAAGAATTCGATCCGATCGCCACCGGCAACGCCTGCGCGACGGTCTCCGCCGCCGACCAACCCGGCGCCGCTAGCTACCGCCTGCCGCCGGCGCCGAGCGGCGGCTTTACCCTCCTCGGCTCGCCGACGATCATCGCCGACCTCGCCACCACCGGTACCGAATCCGAGCTCGCCGCCCGCCTCCTCGACGTCAACCCCGAAGGCAAAGAGCGGCTGGTCGCCCGCGGCCTGCTGCGGCCCGGCAGCGGCGGCAAGACGGTCTTCCAGCTCCACCCGCAGGCCTACCGCTTCGCCGGCGGTGACGTGGTCAAGCTCGAGCTGCTCCCCAGCGACGCCCCCTACTCGCGACCGTCGAACCTGCAGGCTCCGATCACCGTCTCCAACCTCGAGCTGCGGCTGCCGGTGCGCGAGCAGCCCGGCTCCCTCGGCGGCGTCGTCCAGCCCCCCGCGCCGAAGGAGCTGCCCCCTGGCTACGAACTTGCCGCCGGCTACGAAGAACCCGGCGCCGTGCCGCTCAAAGGCAGCTTCGGGCTGACCACGGTGAGGTCGATCGCCGCCAGCCGGCGGGCGCTGCTGGTGCGCCTGCGCTGTGGCGCCGCCGGCAACTGCTCCGGCCACCTCGCGATCGGCGCCCGGCGGAAGGGCAAGAAGAGGTCGCTGGCGCGCGGCGGCTACTCGCTCACGCAGGGCCAGCGGCAAACGCTGCGGCTGCCGCTCGGCAAAGGCGGGCGCAGGCTCCTCGCGGCGGCGCGGCAGCGGGGCGCCCGGCGGCTGGCGGTTGCGGTCGTGCTCGAAGACGCGGCCCGCTCAAGGGCGCTGCGGCTGCAGCGCGGCGTCCGCCTGCGGGGCTAGCTGCGGCGTCCGCCGCCGTTCCCAGACGGCCCACGCCGCTATCACCGCGCCGGCGTAGATCCAGCCGAGGAGGACGTCGAAGAAGTAATGCTCGCCGGTGGCCATCAGGGTGATTCCCATCGCCAGCGGATAGAGCATCAGCAGCGGCCGCAGCCACGGCCGCACCCGACCCCAGAGGAACAGCGCCACCAGCATCGTGAAGGCGGCGTGCAGCGAGGGGACCGCGGCGACCAGGTTGACCGCGGCCTGCCCCTCGGAGAAGAGCGAGGCGGTGCCGGTCCCCAGCACTTCCCAGCCCCTGCTGGTGGTGCGGTGGATTTCCCCCAGCACCCCCATTTCGCCGGCCATCCAGGGCGGCGCCGCCGGGAAGACGACGTAGGTGGCGAGGCCGGCGAGGGCGAGGCTCACCAGCCGGCGGCTGAAGCGCTTGAAGGCGAGCCGGTCGCGCGCCCACAGCACCCCGGCGAGGACGAAGGGGACGATGAAGTAGGAGGTGTAGACGAGGGTGAAGAGGACATCCCACCAGTGCACCGCTTCCGGGTCGTAGAGGCGCGCCTGCAGCCATTCGCTCGGCACCTCGCCGCCGAAGACGAAGCGGTCGAAGTCGACCATCGGGTGGACGTGGACGCCGATCCCCAGCGAGTCCGCGGCGCCGCGGCTGAAGTCGTAGGCGCAGAGCACGGCGACGATCGGCAGCCAGTCGCGCAGTAACTGGAGGACTTCCCGCGGCGGCCTGCCGATCGAGGCGCAGGCCAGGGCACCGCAGGTCCAGAGGATCACCAGCTCGCGCTGGACCGGGATCCCGTAATGCGCGCTCCAGAGCACCAGCGCGACGAAGTACAGCGCCAGCGCGTAGGGACGAAACGCCGCACTCATTCGGCGGCGCTGCTGGTCAGCGTCGCGGCGGCGGGATCGGGTTACGGCGAATCCGTGCGAAGACATTTCCTTCGTAACCATGATCCAACCCCCGGGCGAATGTCTGGATGAGGGCGGTGGTGCCGGTCAGCTGCGGGCCGGTCCGGGCGCCTCCAGGTCGCTGGTGGCGTAGGCGGCGATGCCGAGCA
>JBQCIG010000070.1:0-4206 GCA_051953975.1 Solirubrobacterales bacterium
CCCCGCCCGCCGCCGGCTGAGAGGGAGAGGAGGAAGGGGTGGGGGAGACCGTCGCGGTGGGCGCCGGCGCGGCGGCGACCGCGGCGGGCTGTTCTTCCAGCAGCGCCTGCGCCGCCGCTGCGGTCAGCGAGCCCATGCCGCCGGAGCCGCCGCTGCCGACCGCGACGACGCCGGAGGTCGCCACCAGCGACGAGGCGACCAGCAGCGCGAACCGTTTCCCGGTCAGGGTCGCGGCGGCGGCGATCGCCTTCTGTAGGAGCCCGGCGATCACGCCGCCGCCTCCGTCGCCGGTGCCAGCGAGGCCCCGCACTGGGGGCAGAAGCGGTCGGCGGGCCCGTAGGGGGAGCCGCAGCTGCCGCAGAGCCCGGCCGCGTCGGAGCGCTCGAGCTCGAGCAGCCGCTCGACCGCGAGCAGCTCGGCGTCGACCCGCTGCAGCTCGGCCGCCTTGCGGGTCAGCACGTCGAGGCGGACGTGGTCGCGGATCGCCATCTCGTAGAAGGCGCCGCCGAGGTCGGCCTGCATCACCGTGAACTTCTCCAGCAGCCGGTCGCGCTGGGCCCGCAGCTCGGTGTTCTCCGGCGGCGGCTCGGGAGCGGCCTTCGGCTTGTCCTCGGCATTCGGCCGCGCTTTCGCGGTCAGCTTGGCGACGCGCTCCAGCCGGCTCATGGTTCCGCTCCGGTCGGGGCGGGGGCGCTGCCGCCGCTGCCGCCGACGGGGATGATGTCGGGCAGGCCCTGCTGGGCCTTGATGTAGTTTTCGCCGGTCTGTTCGGGGGCTTCTTCGACGATCTTGGTGTCTTCTTCGGCCTTCTGCTTGGAGGCGTGGAAGTCGGCGACGGAGTGGACGGTGCCGTTCTTGGTGTGGGCGACCACCTTTTCTTCGCCTTTCGCGCTCGCCTTGCTCGCCTTCCCTTTCTTGGCCCCTTTCGTCGCGGCGCTCGAGGCGGTCGTGGTCGGCGCAGCCGCGGTCGAGGCGGCGCTGGCCTGCCGTTCGCGCAGGGCCTGCAGCAGGGCTTCGTTGTCGTTGCCGCCGCCGGAGCCGCTGCGGCCGACCATCACCCCCAGCGCGACCGCGATCGGCAGCAGGGCGAAGAAGCCGACCGCGGCGGCGCGACTGGTCGGGCTCGGTTTCGGCGCCGGCCCGACCAGCGGTCGGCGCGCCTTTTTGCTCATCGCCGCGAAATAGCGGGAGGAGGGGTTGGCGCCGTTGCCGCGCCGCGCCGCACATTCGACGCAGTAGCGCTGCTGCGGGTCCATCGGCGCCCCGCACTCCTCGCAGGGCTCATAGGCGTGGGGCCGGCGGATCAGCTCTGAAGTCGACTGCACCGTCATCCCTTCTTCTCCTTCCGGTGCTCGTGGTGGTGGTGCTTGTGCTGGCGCTTGGCGCGCGCCTTGAGGATCTGTTCGGATTCGGCCTGCTTGGCGGCGGCCTTTTCCTGCGTCGTCTCGCAGCCGGCGAGGCTGCCGGCGGCGACGGCGCCGCAGAGGGTCAAGATCGCGAGCTGGGTGGAGCGCCTAGCCGAACGCACCGCTCACGTACTCCCTCGTGCGCTGCTCACGGGGCGAGCCGAAGAGCGCGGTGGCGCTGTTGTACTCGACCAGGTCGCCCAGGTACATGAAGGCGACGTGGTCAGCGATCCGGTAGGCCTGCTGCAGGTTGTGGGTGACGATGACGACGGCGACGTCGTCGCGCAGCTTCACGATCAGGTCCTCGATCACCTGCGTCGATTTCGGGTCCAGGGCCGAGCAGGGCTCGTCGAGCAGCAGCACCTCCGGCTGCGCCGCCAGCGCCCGGGCGATGCAGAGCCGCTGCTGCTGGCCGCCGGAGAGCTTCAGCGCCGGATGGTCGAGGTTGTCCTTGACCTCCTCGAAGAGGCCGGCCCGCGCGAGGGCGCTGTGCACCGCCGGCTCCAGCGCCTTCTTGCGCTGGCGGCGCGAGCCCTGCTCCCGCAGCACGTAGGCGATGTTGTCGAAGACGCTCATCGGGAACGGGTTCGGCTGCTGGAAGACCATCGTCACCCGCCGCCGCAACAGGGTCGGCTCGATCTGGGTGATGTCGACGTCGTCGAGCAGGATGCGGCCGCGCAGGCGCGCGCTCGCGGTCAGCTCGGTGAGCCGGTTGAGCGAGCGCAGGAGCGTCGTCTTGCCGCAGCCGGAGGGGCCGATCAGCGCCAGCACCTCGCCCTGGCGCACCGGCAGCGAGACGTTCCTGACCGCTTCTTTGGCGCCGTAGAAGACGGAGACGTCGTCGAGCTCCATCCGCCGGATCGAGAACTGCGGCGCCCCGATCGAGCGCCGGGCGGCGGTGAAGCCGCCCTGCTGGGGCATCTGGCCGTTGCCCGAGGGCGCCGGCGCCTCGGTCGCCGGCTCGGGGTCGTCCAGCTTCAGCCGCCGGATCGGCGGCGGCCCAGGGATGTCTGACTTCAGGGGCCCTATCGGGCCCCTCTGCTCAGAAACGGGGGTCAGTGGCTCCACGTTCCTACCTTTCGAGCGCGGCGATGGACGATGTCGGCGGCCGCGTTGAGGGCCAGCACCATCAGCAGGAGCACGAAAGCCGCCGCGTAGGCTTTCTGCGGCTGGTTGAGGTTCCCGGTCGGGGAGGCGTCGTAGACGAAGTTGGTGAGGGTGGTGCCGGCGCCGCGCAGGTAGTTGAGCGGGAAGCCGACGCCTTCGACCGGGGAGAAGTTCTGGGTGGCGCCGAGGAGGACGAGGATGATCGCGGTGTCGCCGATGATCCGGCCGAGGCCGAGGATGGCGCCGGTCGCGACCTGCGGGCGGCAGGTCGGCAGCAGGATCCGCCGCGTCGTCGCCGCCTTCGTCTTGCCGACCGCGTAGGAGGCCTCGCGGACGTGGCGCGGGATCGAGTTCAGCCCCTCGCGGACGCTGGCGACGACCAGCGGCAGCGCCACCAGCGAAAGCATCGCCGAGGCGGCGAAGAAGGAGCGGCCGAAGACGACGCCTTCGGTGCTGCGGCTGAGGAAGCCGAGCGCGGTGCTGGAGAAGATCACCGTCCCGAAGAGGGCGAGGACGATCGAGGGGATCGCGGCGATCGCCTCGATCGTCGACTCGGTGATCCGCGCCAGCGCCGTTGGCCGGCCGTACTCGACCAGCCAGACGGCGATCGCGATGCCGGCCGGCAGCGCCAGGGCGATCCCCATCGCGGCGACGATCATGGTGCCGATGAAGGCGTCGGAGAAGCCGCCCGATTCCCCCTCGCTGAAGCCGGCGGCGGCCGGCGTCCAGAGCATTTCCGGGCGCAGGAAGCGGATCCCCTGCACCATCAGGTAGACGACGATCGCGACTGCGATCGCGCAGAAGAGCAGGCCGAGGAACCAGCAGAACGCCAGGCCGATGCGGTCGGCGAGGCGCCAGGTGGCGCTGCCCTCGACCGCGTCGGTGTGGCCGCGGCCCGGGCGCAGCGGGTTGCGCCGCGGGGTCGGCGGCGTCGAGGGCGCGGTCGGCATCGGAGTCTGCAGCGAGGACTCCATCACGGGCTCCCGTACTTGCGCATCGCACGGCGGGCGATGTGGCCGGCGAGCGAGACCATCGCGCCGGAGAAGAGGAGGACGGCGGCGATCGAGAACAAGGTCGCGTTGGCCGGCTTCGAGCTCAGCTGGTCGATGTTCTTGACAATCGTCGGCGCCAACGGCCGCGAGGGCTCGTAGATGAAGATCAGCCCGTCGGCGGGGTTGGGGGCGAAGCCGACCGAGCCGGAGATCATCGCCAGCATCACCGCCTCGCCGGTGGCGCGGGCGACCGCCAGCACGGTGCCGGCGACGATCGCCGGGCGGGCGCTGCGGACGCCGATCTTCCAGGTCGTGCGCCAGCGGTTGACCCCGAGTGCCAGCGAGCCCTCCAGCCAGCCGGGTTTCACCGCCCGCAGGCCGTCGCTGAAGATCGAGACCATCAGCGGCGCGATCATCACCGTCAGCACCAGGACCGCGGCCAGCAGGCTGTAGCCGGTGAGCGAGATGACGCCCGCGACCGAGGCCTTCTGAGGCTCGGTGACGAGGTGGTTGCCGATGAAGGGGACGATCACGACGACCCCGATCAGGCCGTAGATCACCGACGGCACGCTGGCCAGGAAGCGCACCACCGGCTGGAGGACGTTGCTCATCCAGGTCGGCGCGAACTCGACGATGAAGACGGCGACGAAGAGCGCCGAGACGAGGGCGATCGCGACCGCCCCGCAGGTGATCAGGATCGT
>JBQCIG010000071.1:0-14374 GCA_051953975.1 Solirubrobacterales bacterium
GGCGCCCGCCACGGGCATACGCTCTTCGCGCGCCCCCGGGCATGTTCGGTGTTTCTTTTTTCTTTTTTCGGCGTAAAACGCAACCACGGAACTTGAAGGCCGGGCTCTTATGCTCCACCCGTGAGCTCCGCGCCGCTTTCGATCGCCCAGGTCTTCCCGGTGCGCCGGGCGGGGGCGAACCCGGCGGCGCGGTTCGCGCGGGCCCTCTCCGAGGAGCTCGAGCGGCGCGGCCACGAGGTGCTGCGGATCCAGACCGCGGACCCGGTCAAACGGTTGCTGAAAGGGCGGGACCTCGACATCGTCCACGTCCACGACCCGTTTGCGCCGAGCGCGCCGTCGGCGGCGCTGCGGCACTCCTTCTCGCTCAACGTCGCCACCTTCCACGACCCGAGGGAGCGCGTGCTGGCGACCCAGGTGGCGCGGCCGCTGGTCGAGATCTTCTTCGGCCGGATCGACGCGCGGACGGTGACCCGCGCCGCGACGGCGCAGCTGCTGGAGCGCTACTTCCCGGCCCACTACGAGCAGATCGGCGGGGGAGACGACGGCGCTGACTGGGCGGCGGTGGCCGACGAAGTGGAGGCGATCTATCGGCGGCTGCTGGCGCGGCGCCACGATCCCAGCGGCGACCCCGAGATCCGCGAGCGGATCTCGCGACGGCCGCTGATCGAGGTCGACCTGCACATGCACACCGACCACTCCGGCGACTGCGCCACCCCGGTCGACGTGCTGCTGCAGACCGCCCGCGACCGCGGCCTCGGGGCGATCGCGATCACCGACCACAACGAGGTCTCCGGCGCCCTGGAGGCGCGCAAGATCGCCGAGCAGATGGGCGACATCAAGGTGATCGTCGCCGAGGAGGTGAAGACCGCCGAACAAGGCGAGGTGATCGGCCTCTTCATCGAGGAGAAGATCCCGAAGGGGCTGACGATGGCGGAGACGATCGCCGAGATCCGCCGCCAGGGCGGCCTCGTCTACGTGCCCCATCCCTTCGACCGCTTCCACTCGGTGCCCGACTACGAGCATCTGCTCGACATCGTCGAGGAGATCGACCTGCTCGAGGTCTTCAACCCGCGGGTGGCGCTGACCTCGTTCAACGAAGAGGCGGTGCGCTTCGCGACCAAGTACCGGATCGTGCCGGCGGCGGGGAGCGACAGCCACGTCGCCCAGGGGCTTGGCAGCGTGCGGCAGCGGATCCACGACTTCGACGGGCCGGCCGAGTTCCTCGAGGCGATGCGGGACGCCGACATCACCCGCAAGCACAAGAACCTCGTCTACGTGCAGACGCTGAAGTTCCTGCAGACGACGGGGCGGCCGAAGGCGCCGAAACGGCGGGTGCCGGACGCCAAGCCGGTGCGGGGCGGGCGGCCGCGGCGGACCGGACAGCGCCGTCGGGCGAGCAAGTCCTGATGCAGACGGAGCGCCGCAAAGGAGCGGCGGCGCCCTCGTCAAAGAGTGCGCCAATGCGATCGATCGACGACGAGATCCGCGAGAAGTACTTAGAGCGGGCGATCCGCGAGCTCAACCAGATGAGCCGCGAGATCCAGGAATGCCCGCACTGCCCGCGCGGCAAGCTGATGCCGGTGCTCGGCTCCGGCCACCCGCAGGCCGATGTCTTCATGCTGAAGCAGGCGCCGATGGCCTCGGAGATCGAGGAGGGGGTCGCCTTCTACGGTCGCTCCGGCAACGCGCTGATGAAGAGCTTCAAACGGCTCGGCATCGACCCCCTGGTCGTCTACGGGACCCTCTGCGTCAAGTGTCCGATTCCCGAGCCCGACCTCGCCGCCGGCGAGTGCGTCGCCCGCCTCGTCGAGGAGCTGGCGATCGTGCAGCCGAAGATCGTCGTCGTCATGGGCGAGCCGGCCCTGCGCATCCTCAACGGCCTCAGCGTCCCCCTCTCGCGCCCGATCGAGTCGCGCGAGGGCGAGATCCAAGCCTTCACCCCCACCGTCGATGCCCTCTACACCCCCGACATCGACCTCTCCCTCGACGAGGAGGGATCGAAGCAACGCTTCTGGCGCGCGTTCAAGGTTCTCGGCGACTGGTACGAGGACCTACCGCCGTACTAGCGATTGGTGAGTTTGGGCCCTTATAGGGGCTCAAAGTCAGCAAGCAGCGCTCAAGCGGTAGGGGCGGCGGCTTGGGCTAGGGCGGTCATCGCCTCTACCTTGGCGCTGGCGAGGCCACGGACGACCGGGGTGTCGATGGCGCTTTCGTAGGCGGCGAGGGCGTCCTGGGCGGCGGCTGCGTTGGGGGCGGCGATGCCGACGGTGCCCTCGGGCTCGCCGAGGCGGTCGAAGTGGTCGCGGTAGCCCTTGTGGAGGTCGCGGTAGAAGGACTCCTCCTTGGCGAGGCGCTCGGCGGCGTCGGGGCCGACGGCGGTGCGGACGTAGCCGAACACGGGCGGCGTCTCGCGGCCGGCCGCGGCGGCGCCGGCTTCGACCTTCTCGCGGGCGCCGGCGGCGAACTCGGGGGTCATCCAGTTGAAGAAGACGCCGTCGTAGGAGCCGCCGGCGAGTTCGCACATCTTCGGTCCCATCGCGGCGAGGACGAGTTTCACCCCGGGCAAGAGCTCGCGCAGCTCGGGGAGGGATTCGCGCATCGTCGTCAGCGGCTTCTTCGTGAAGCCGGCGCCGACGCCGAGCCAGAGCTTCGCCGGGTCGATGGCGAACTCCTCGAGGTCGGCGGCGATCTGCTCGGGCGGGGTGCGGTCGAGAGCGATCACGGCGACCCCCAGCTCCACGTCGGGCGCGGCGGCGGCGAACTCGGCCAGCGTCGCCAGCCCTTTCGCGCCGGGGTGGTCGTTCGACCACATCGACTCGTAGCCGAGCTCGGCGCAGCGGGCGGCCAGCGGCCGTGCCACCTCCGGGTCCAGCCCCGCCGCGACTCCGAACGCCCGTCTCACCATCAGTCGCCGCCTCCTCCGCTTTCGCGTCCGGGGGCGGCTACCCGTTCGGACTCGCGTTCAAAGAGGGCGACGCACTCGATGTGCGGGGTCTGCGGGAACATGTCGACCGGCCTCACGCGGCGCAGCCTATAGCCGGCCTCGCCGAGCTGGGCGGCGTTGGGGGCGAGCGTAGTCGGGTTGCAGGAGACGTAGACGATCCGGCTCGCCCCGCACTCGATCACCCGGCGGACGATTTTCTGCGAGAGGCCGGCGCGGGGCGGGTCGACGACGACCACGTCGGGCTTGCCGGCCTTCTCGAGCAGGGGCCGCACCCCGGTGCGGGCGTTGGCCGCGATGAAATGGGCGTTCTCGATCTTGTTGCGGCGGGCGTTGCGCTCGGCATCGGCGATCGCCTCGGGGACGATCTCCAGCCCCCAGACCTCGCCCGCCTGCCCCGCCATCGTCAGCCCGATCGTGCCGATCCCGCAGAAGAGGTCGAAGACGCGCTCGCGCCCCTGCAGGCCGGCGAGCTCGGCGGCGACCGCGTAGAGGCGCTCGGCCATCTCGGTGTTGGTCTGGAAGAAGGCGGCGTGGGACATCTCCAGCTGCAGGCCGCAGAGCTCCTCGCGCAGCCGCTCCTCTCCCAGCACCCCGGTCGGCCCCTCGGTGCCGCCGCTGTCGCCCTCGACGATCGTGTGGAGGTCGACCGGCGGGCGCGGGAAGCGCGCCTTCGCCGTCACCAGCCGGGTCTGCACCTGGCCGGTGCGGCGCCCCTCGCGGACCGCGAGGTTGCGGAGGACGCCGCGGCGGGCGCGGGCGTCGTAGGCGGGCACCGCCTCGGCGCGCGCCCATTCGCGCACCGCATTGCGGGCCTCGTTCCCCGCCGCCGAGGCGAGGTGGCAGTCCTCGACGTCGACGATCAGGTCCCAGCGGCCGCGGGCGTGGAAGCCCAGCGTCGGCTCGCCCTCGTCGTCTTCGCCGAAGGAGTATTCGAGCTTGTTGCGGTAGCGCCACTGCTCTGCTGCCGGGACGATCTCCTCGAGCTCGAATCCTTCGAGGCCGCCGATCCGCGCCAGCGCCTCGGCCACTTGCTCCTGCTTGTGGGCGAGCTGGCGCTCGTAGGGGAGTCCCTGCCAGGGGGCTCCCGGACAGGGCTCGCCGGCGTGGACGCAGCGGTCGGGCAGGCGGTCGGCCGCGGCGCGGAGCACCTCGACCGCCCGCGCCTCGGCGAAGCGCTTCTTGCCCTTGGTGACTTCGGCGCGGACGAGGTCCCCCGGCAGCGCCCCGGCGACGAAGACAACGAAGCCGCCGGCGCGGGCGACCCCCCGCCCGCCGAAGGCGAGGGAGTCGATCTCCAGCTCGAGCAGCTCGCCGCGGCGAGGCGCCCGAGCCGTCGTCCCGCTGCCGGCGGCTCCCTCCACCTACGGCAGCGCTTTGCGCGCCTGTTTGACCAGCCGTTCGAGTTCCTTGATCAGCGAGTCGCGCTGTTTCTTGCCCCGTTTGACCAGGTCGGTGAGGAGTTTCTCGGCGTCGGTGCGGGTCATCCGGCCGCGTTTGACGGCGTCGTCGACGACGTCCTGGATGCGGTCGCGGCTGAGCGTGACGCTCTGCTCGAGGCTTTCGCGGAACTGGGCGACGCTCTTGTCGAGCCCGCTCGTCGCTTTGCTGGAGGCTTTCGATTTCGAAGAAGCTTTTTTCGCCCCGCCTTTTTTCGCGCTCGATTTTTTCGTTTTCGGCGCTTTCGACGTGGCTTTTTTGCTTTTGGCTTTTGCTTTCGAGCTCGTTTTCGACGCTTTCGATTTAGCCCCGGCTTTTGCTTTTTTAGCTTTGCCCGACGCTTTTTTGTCAGCCATCTATCTGCCTCCGATTTGGGTTGACCCGCAGGGTGTGGTCCGACTATCTCAGTTCCTGTGGTTGCCAGGCTCGGTGGCGGCGAAACGCGCCTGCACCGGGGCGTGGTCGGAGAGGCGCAGCGCCCGCCCTTCGAGCGGGAGCTCGCGTTTCTCCGGCGGCCACTGCGCCGGCGGCTCCACCACCTCGAGGCCGCGGCAGAAGACGTGGTCGATCGCCTCGGGGGTAGTCGGTGGCCCGGCCAGCCCGAACTCCTCGCGCAGCCGCTCGAAGAGGCGCGGCTGCTTGGCGGGGCGGAGGTTGAGGTCGCCGCCGAAGACCAAGGGGGAATCGCCGGCCCACTCGCTCGCCGCCCGCGCCGCCCGCAGCACGTCCTCGACCGCCAGGTTCGGCCGGTCGTTGGTCGCGTGCAGGTTGGCGACGCAGACGCCGGAGGCGGTGCGGACGAAGGCCATCGCCCGGCGCTCGGGTTCGCCTTCGTGGATCGCGATCGCCCGCCGCTCGGCGATCCCGCCGAGCTTGCCCGGCACCCGCACCAGGGTCAGGTTCGAGCCACCCTCGTCGGAGGCGATCAGGTCGGGGTTCTGCCGCGCCAGCAGCTCGCGCAGGGCGCCGAAGCTGTTGCGCGAGGTGAGCGCCCGGTGCCACTCGGCGCCGCAGGCCGCCGCCAGCGGCTCGGCGAAGCGCGGCGGGCACTCCTGCAGCAGCGCCACGTCCCACTCGGCGCTCGCCAGCAGCGTCGCGAACTCGCGGGTGAGGTCGCGGTTGACCTGGACGTGGGTCTGGTTGCGCTCGTCGAGCCGCAGCAGCCGCGAGCGCCAGCTGCGCAGCGCCGGGTCGGGCGGGAAGTCGCGCCCGTGGAAGAGGTTCCAGGCCAGCGCCGTGAACTCCATCGCAGCGTAGTATCCGGCAGCTTGAAGCGGGACTTTCTCACCGGCGAAGAGCTCGGCGCCTTCGAGCTCGGCGAGCTGCTCGACCGCGCGGCGGAGCTGAAAGCGGGCCGCGACGAGCGGGTCGGCAGCGACTCCCTGGCCGGGCGCAGCATTGCGCTGGTCTTCGAACGGCCCTCGACGCGGACGCGGATCAGCTTCGAGGTCGGCGTCGCCGAGCTCGGCGCGCACCCGGTGGTCCTGCGTGGCGACGAGATGCAGCTCTCGCGCGGGGAGTCGATCGGCGACACCGCCCGCGTGCTGTCGCGCTTCGCCGACGCGATCGTGATCCGCTCCGGCTCCCACGAGGCGGTCGCCGAGCTGGCCGCCGCCGCTGAGGTACCGGTGGTCAACGGGCTGACGCCGCTGCACCACCCCTGCCAGGCGCTGGCCGACCTGCTGACCCTGCGCGAGCGCTTCGGCGACCTCCAGGGCCTGCGGCTCGCCTACGTCGGCGACGGCAACAACGTCGCCCGCTCGCTCGTCGTCCTCGGCGAGCTGGCCGGGGTCGAAGTCGTGGTCGCCGCCCCGCCCGGCTACCAGCTCGAGGAGGGGCACGGGGCGAAGCTGACCGACGACCCGCGCGCCGCCGCGGCCGGCGCCGACGCCCTCTACACCGACGTCTGGGTCAGCATGGGCGACGAGGAGGCGGCGCAGCGCCGCCGCGCCGACCTCGCCCCATTCCAGCTCGACGCCGATCTCCTCGGCGCCGCCGGCGAGCGGGCGATCGTCCTCCACTGCCTCCCCGCCCACCCGGGCGAAGAGATCGCCGCCGAGGTCCTCTACGGCGAGCGCTCCGCCGTCTGGGACCAGGCCGAGAACCGCCTGCACGCGCAGAAGGCCCTGTTGGAGATGCTGCTCACCTAAGCTGGAGCTGGATGTACCCGGAGCTCCACATCGGACCGGTGACGCTGCAGACCTTCGGGCTGATGTTCGCGCTCGCCTTCCTCGCCGCCGGGGCGCTGATCTGGAAGCGGCTGGGGGAGATCGGCAAGCCGACCGACTGGGCCTATGAGATGGGCTTCGCGGCGCTGATCGGGGGCGTCGTCGGCTCGCGCATCTACTTCATCGTCCAGAACTACGGCGAGGTCAAGCACGACCTGCTCGGCAACATCTTCTCCGGCTCGGGATTGGTCTGGTACGGCGGCGCGATCGGCGGCGCCCTCGCCGTCCTCGCCTGGGCCCGGTACCGCGACTTCCTCAGCCTCACCCTGCTCGACCTGGCGGCGCCGGCGCTGGCGATCGGCTACGCGATCGGCCGCTGCGGCTGCCAGCTCTCTGGCGACGGCGACTACGGCAAGCCCTGGAACGGGCCGTGGGCGATGGCCTACCCCAACGGCACCGTGCCGACCGATCGCACCGTCCACCCGACGCCGGTCTACGAGACGCTGGCGATGGGCCTCGGCGCCTTCCTGCTCTGGCAGCTGCGCGACCGCGTGCGCGCTGGCGTCCTCTTCGCGATCTACCTCCTCTACGCGGGGACCGAGCGCTTCCTGGTCGAGTTCCTGCGCCGCAACAAGGAGGTGGCGCTGGGGCTGACCGCGGCGCAGTGGGAGAGCCTGGGGATGATGGTCGTCGGGACGATCTGGATAGCCATCGTGATCCATCGGCATGGAGGCATCGGCCGGCCGGTGGCGAACGAAGCGGCGAACGAAGCGGTTGGCGTGCCTGCCTGATCGCGCTCGCACCCACGATTCGGTGCTATCTTGCGCAAAATCTTTGGAGCGGTTTTTAAGGGAGGATGGGGAAAGTAATGGCGGCAATCGACGTTCAAAGCGAGGGGCCATCGGCCCGTACCGTGGGTGCGATCCTCGACGACGCGGCGGAGCGGATCGCGGCTGCCGGCGTGGAAGAGGCGCGCAGCGACGCCGAAGTCCTCGTCGCCGACGCGCTGGGCGTCAAGCCCGACGAGCTGACGGTCGACAGCGCCGGCGAGGTCAGCCCCGAGGTCGCCGCGCAGATCGAGGCAGGCGTCCAGCGCCGGGTCGAGCGCGAGCCGATGGCCTACATCCTCGGCCGCGCCCCCTTCCGCAACCTCGAGATCTACGTCGACGAGCGCGTGCTCTGGCCGCGCAAGGAGACCGAGCTGCTGGTTGAGGTGGGGACGACGCTGCCCGAGGGCGCCCGCGTCCACGAGGTCGGCACCGGCTCCGGGGCGATCGCCCTGGCGCTGATGTCGGAGCGGCCCGACCTGCGGATCACCGCCTCGGACCTCTCGCCGGAAGCGGTCGAAGCCGCGCGCGAGAACGCCGAGCGGCTGGGGCTCGAGCTCGAGGTGAGCGTCGGCTTGGGCCTGCCGGACTCGGTCGAAGCAGAAGACGTCGACCTGGTGATCGCCAACCTCCCCTACGTCACCGACGAGACGATCTACGAGCGCTCGCCTGAGATCCAGAAGGAGCCGCGGATCGCGGTGACCGGCGACTGCGGCGAGGACGGGCTCGGGGTGATCCGCAGCCTGATCGCCGAAACGCCCTCCGGCTGGAAACTGGCGATGGAGCACGACACCCATCACGGCCCGGCGATGCGCGAGCTGCTGCGCGACGCGACTACGCTTCAAGACTATGAAGGCGACGACCGGGTCACCGTCGGCTACGCACCCTGAGCCGGCAAGCGATGAGTGAGGCCCCGACGGGGGCCGACGCGCCTCCCAAGAGCGGCGACCGCTCGGTCGCCGTCTCGACCGAGGAGCAGCGGCGGGCGAAGGTCGAGCGGCTGCGCGGGGAAGGGATCGATCCCTACCCGCACGCGTTTCCGGGGCGGGACCACGTCGAGGCCATAGAGGCGGCCCACGATCCCGCCGCGCTGGGGGAGGGCGAGCACGAGCAGTTCGTCTACCGGGTGATGGGCCGGATCACCGGCAAGCGCGGGCACGGCAAGACGGCCTTCTTCGACGTCCGCGACGTCACCGGGACGATTCAGGCCTACGCGCGGCGCGACATCCTCGGCACCGAGGCGTTCGAGCGGATCGAGGACCTCGACATCGGCGACCTCGTCGGGATCGTCGGGCCGCTGCACGTGACCAAGCGCGGGCAGCTGGCGATTGGCGTGCGCGAGTGCATCCTGCTGGCGAAGGCGCTGAAGGACCCGCCCGACCTCTTCCACGGGATCTCCGACCCCGACACGCGCTACCGCCAGCGCGAACTCGACCTGATGGCGAACGAGGAGTCGCGGGAGATCTTCAAGAAGCGCGGCAGGCTGACCTGGGAGATCCGCAACTACATGAACTCGCGCGGCTGGGTCGAGCTGGAAACGCCGGTGCTGCAGCGGCTGACCGGCGGCGCCGCGGCGCGGCCGTTCGTCACCCACCACAACGCGCTCGACCGCGAGCTGTTCCTGCGCACGGCGACCGAGCTGTACCTGAAGCGGGCGATCGTCGGCGGCTTCGAGGACGTCTACGAGTTCGGCAAGTTCTTCCGCAACGAGGGGATGTCGCCCCAGCACAACCCCGAGTTCACGATGCTGGAGATGTTCGTCGGCGGCGCCGACTACAACGGCGTGATGGAGTTCATCGAGGGGCTCGTCTCCAGCGTCGTCGAGACGGTGATGGGGACGACGAAGGTGATGCGCGACGGGGTCGAGATCGACTTCGCCGCGCCCTGGCCGCGGGTGCGGCTGCGCGACGAGCTGCTGCGCGAGACCGGGCTCGACATCTACGAGGCGAGCCGCGACGAACTGGCGGAGGTGGCCGGCGACTCGGTCGACGAGAACGACGACTGGGCCGGGGTCGTGGACACGCTGCAGGGGAAGCTGGTCGAGCCGAAGCTGATCCAGCCCACCTACATCATCGATTTGCCGATCGACATCTGGCCGCTGGTCAAGGTGCACCCGGAGAGCCCGCGGATCTGCGAGGCGTTCGACGGGATCGTCGCCGGGATGGAGATCGTCGGCGGCGGGACCGATTTGAACGACCCGGCCGAGCAGCGCGTGCGCTTCATCAAACAGCGGGAACGGCAGGAAAGCGGGGCCGAGGCCGACCCGCACCCCAACGACGAAGAGTTCGTGCGGGCGCTCGAATACGGAATGCCGCCGGCAAGCGGGTGCGGCCTCGGGATCGACCGGTTGCTGATGATCATGACCGGGGCGAAAACGCTGCGGGATGTGATCATCTATCCGGCCATGCGGGAGCAGAGCGGGTAGGACACTGCGCCATGACGCACCGTCGGCTCCGCGTCGTGCAGAGCACTGCCGCTCCGCCGCCGGCACGCCCTGGCTTGGTCCTACTCGCTCTGCTCGTCGTTCTGGTTCTTCCGGGGAGTGCGGCTGCGGCACCCTGGCACCCGAACATCTCCGCGGCGCGGCGCTATGCGCAGCAACGGGCGGGGCGGGTCTCCTTCGCCGTGATCGACCAGCGCGGGCGCTTCCGCGGCTACCACGTGCGGGAAACGGCGCCGATGGCGAGCACCTTCAAGGTGATGCTGCTGGCGGGATTGCTGCGCAAGCGCGGCGAGCACCCGCTGCGGCCCAGCGACCGGGAGCTGCTCGGGCCGATGATCCGCCGCTCCGACAGCGTCGCGGCGACGACGGTGCGGGACATGGTCGGGGTGCGGCGGATCCAGCGCCTGGCGCGGGTCGCCGGCATGCGGGACTTCCAGTACAACCCGATCTGGGGCCTCAGCCGCAGCAGCCCCAGGGACGAGGTGCGGTTCATGTACCACCTGCAGCGCTACGTCCCGGGGCGGCACCGCGCCTACGCGCGCTGGCTGCTCTCGCACGTGATTCGCTCGCAGCGCTGGGGCATCGGCCGCGTGGTGCCGCCGGGATGGAAGCTCTTCCTCAAGGGCGGCTGGGGCAGCGGCAGCGGCCGCGTTGACCACCAGGTGGCGCTGCTCAAGCGCGGCCGGCAGCGGGTCGGCCTGGCGATCTTCACCCAGTTCGACCCCGACCACGCCTACGGCAAGCAGACCCTGCGCGGCGTGGCCGCGCGGCTGCTACGGGGCCTTTCCTGAGGAATACATCAATAGTTCTTGACTAAAACTCCTCTGGCTGTTAGGGCTATTCGCTCAAACAGAAGCCCGGATGCTCGGCACCCGGGACCAAAAGAAGGGGAGAGAGATGAAGTACCTGAAGATGCTCGGCCTCGCCGCTGTTGCGGCCGCCGCCCTGATGGCGTTTGCCGGAGCCGGCTCGGCCTCGGCGACCGTCCTTTGTCACAGAGCAGAAACGCCTTGCTTGCAGAAGTGGCCCAAAGGGACCGAAATCGAGTTCACCGTCCGGCCCGGAACCAAGGCCAGGTGGGCCTCGGAACCGACCACGGTCATGGAATGCTCGAGCGGAGATCTCAAGGGATCGGTCGCGAGCGCCGGCGGGTCGAGCGAAACAGTCAAGATCCCGCTTAGCACCTTTGAATGGTCGGGGAGCTGCGCCCCTGCCATCAGTTCAACCTTGGAAACCGGGGAACTGGAAATTCATTCCATCTCCGGTTCCGAAAACGGGAGGGTGACACTCAAGGGGTTCACCGACCGAATGGAAAACACGCCGTACGGCACCTGTGTCTATACCTCCGGGTCGACGGGGATCGGCCTTGGCACGCTGACAGCCAGCAAAACCGGTGAAGCGATCATCGATATCGAAACCACGCTGACCAGGAAAGAAGGATCGTCGGCCTTCTGTCCTCTCACCGTCACCTGGTGGGAGCAGTGGATACAGACCGCACCGAGCGGAACACCGCTCTTCGTCGAGCCGAGCTGATCGAGAATTGAGCGAAGCCGCGGTCGCCTGTGGTCGGGCGGCCGCAGCTTCCTTGCGCAGCGCGGCTAGTAGGAGCGCAGGAGGCCGCCGTCGATCGGGATCACGGTGCCGGTGATGTAGGCGGCGCGCTCGGAGCAGAGGAAGGCGACGAGGTCGCCGTACTCCTCGACCGTGCCGAGCCGGCCCGCCGGCACTTCCTCCCGCGCGGCCGCTTCCACCTGCTCCATCGAGCCGCCGAGCTCGGCCATCCGGTCGGTGGCGAAGCGGCCGGTGGCGTCGGTGTTGACGGTGATCCCGTCCTTGGCGACCTCGCGCGAGAGCGTCTTCAGGAAGCCGACCGCGGCCATCCGGTGGGCGTTGGAGAGGTTGAGCACCGGGTTGACCTCGATCGTCGTGGTCGAGCCGACGTTGACGATCCGCCCCCATTTGCGCGCCTGCATCGAGGGCAGGACGCCGCCGGCGAGGATGCGCGGGGCGAGCACCAGCGAGGCGTAGGCAGCCTCCCATTCCTGGAAGCCGTGGTCGAGCGCGCCGCCCGCCGGCGGGCCGCCGGTGTTGGCGACGAGGATGTCGACCGGCCCGACCTTCTCGGCCACCTCCAGCGGCAGCTGCGCCAAGCGCTCGAGGTCGGTGGCATCGGCGACAAACCCGGTAGCGGCGTCGCCCAGCTCCGCCGCAGCCTCGTCGATCCGCTCTTCCGAGCGGCTGGCAATTGCGACCTGAGCCCCCTCCCGCACCAGCGCCGCGGCGATCCCGCGCCCGATCCCCCTGCTCGCGCCCATAACCAAGGCGACACGCCCCTCCAGTCCAAGCTCCATGGCCAGAGCCTAGCCCCAGCGACAACGCTCAAACCCGCTTGCGCGGGTATCGTTCCAGTCGAGCGCCCGTAGCTCAGTGGTCAACGGGTCCTTTCGGGGGCCCAAAGAGCGTCGGTCTTTCAAGCCGAAGGTCGCGGGTTCGACTCCCGTCGGGCGCATTCCTTGGTGTTTCTGGGAGAAGTCCACCGTTTCGGAGCGAAGACTTCGACGGCGAGACCCTCCAAGTCCGCCGCACCGCCCACGAGGGTCAGATCCTCGAGGGGACGAAGACCGACCACGGCGAGCCCGACGCCGGCCGTGTCGTCCCGGTGCCAGCAACCCTCGCCTGGATGCTCGAAGCCTAGATCAACCTCAACGGACCCGACTGTCAGCTCCTCTTTCCAACCCCACGCGGCCGCCTCTGGCGCGAGCGCACTTTCTACCGCGACCTATGGAAGCCAGCCCAAGAATCCTCCCGGCCTAGACATCCGCCCCCACGAGTGCCGCCACAGCTACGTCACTCACGTTCGCGCCACTGGAGTCAACGACGCTGACCTAGCCGAGGTCGTGGGCCATCGGGTCGAGATCATGCTGGCGCGCTACACCCATGCGACTGGCCAGGGCTTCCACGCATCCGACGGGCTGTCGAATGAAGCCGTTGGCGCCCGCGTCCGCCATCTGCCTCGGTAGATATTGTGCGGTTTCAGTCACAGACGCGCTCGTACCCAGAAGCCCATGGCAGTCCGTATAGCCGGGGGTTAGATGACGACGACTCGGATGCGATGGAGGTCATGCCGAAGGTGCGCCAGGATCGTTGATGGAATTCAGTCCTGATCAACTCGACTTCGGTGCATCCGGACTTCGCGAAGCGCAGCGTGGTGCCCTGCACGCGGTGGCAGCCCACCGAAGCGCTTCTGAGGAGCCGGCGCAGCTCGTCTTGCCGACCGGCGTTGGAAAGACGCTGATTGCCGTTCTGCTTCCCTACCTGTTGGGAAGCGAGCGGGTGCTCGTCGTCACTCCGGCGCGAATCGTCCGTGACCAGGTCGCCCACGCATTCCATAAACTTGAGGTGGCCAAGGCCAGCGGCGCACTTCCCGGTGATAGTCAGCCGCCCACTGTGAAGCGCGCCGACAGGGTCTGTAACGCCGACTTCTGGCAGACGCATACCGACGAGCAAGTTGTTGTTGGCAACGTCATGGTCCTGAGTGACGCCTATTCCGGCGTCGACCCAATACCACCCGGGCGCTTCGACCTGGTCATCTTCGATGAGGCGCATCATCTGCCAGCGCCGACTTGGAGGATGCTCCATGAACAGCTCGCAGGGGTACCGAGCGTGCTGCTAACCGCCACGCCTTTTCGCGCTGATCGGCGCCGGCTGCCAGGCGACATCGCCTTCGCATACCCGTTACAACGCGCGATCACCCGCGGTGACTACAAGCCGGTCCGCTTCGTTGCCCTAGACAATCACACCCCCGAGGATCGTGACCACTGCCTGGCTGCCAAGATCGCTGAGAGACTGGCCGACCCAATCCACGTCGAGGCCCGGAGTCGGGCGCTAATTCGGACGGACCGCAAGGATCACGCTGACGAGCTAGTCGGCATATACGCGGCAAAAGGGTTAGAGGTGGCGACCGTACTCGACCGCACCTCTGGCCAGACGGTGCGCAGGCTTCTGAAGCGAATGGAGGAAGGCACGCTCGATGGTCTCGTCATTGTCGGTGCGATGTCAGAGGGTTTCGACTTCCCCCGCCTGAAGATCGCCGCCTACCACCGTCCCCACAAGAGCCTCGCCCCCACCCTGCAGTTCGTTGGACGCCTTTCGCGTGCTGGCGACGTCAACGGAGAGCTGATTGCGTTCCCCGGTGATGTATCGGGCGAGACCGCCGCACTGTTCCGAGAGGACGCCGCTTGGGAGATGCTCCTTCCCGACATCGTGGATTCCGCCGTTGCGGGCGAGCGCTTCGTGCGCCAGTTCACGAGTGGCCTCAGCGCTGCCCATCACGGTGCTACCGAAGTCTCAGCTCTCGCTCTCGCCCCGCCCCGCTCCACGCACATCTTTCGTGCTGACGCCGAGCCCGACTTCGCCTTTGATCCCGAACACCTAGGCAAGGGCGATGTCACCGACCGGTTTCACCATCCCCACGACAGCCTCCTCGCTTTCATCACTCGCCACCGCCTGCATCCCCGCTTCATGCGCGAGGATGCGCTCGACTCGGTTGAGTATC
>JBQCIG010000072.1:0-8654 GCA_051953975.1 Solirubrobacterales bacterium
CTCGCGACGGAGGGGACTCCCCCGACGCCCCGGACACCTACGTCGAGATCGCCCGCGCCCACCACGGCTCTTTGTCTCACGAGGAGCGCGCCAACGTGGAGGAGATGCTGAAGTCGGGGGAGCTGCCTTGCCTCGTTGCGACGAGCTCCCTGGAGCTGGGCATCGACATGGGCGCCGTCGATTTGGTGATCCAGGTCGAGTCGCCGAAGTCGGTGACCCGAGGCTTGCAGCGGATCGGCCGCGCCGGCCACCGCATGGGCGAAGTCTCCAAGGGCCGGATCTTCCCCAAATACCGCGGCGACCTGCTCGAGTGCGCGGTCGTCGCCCGCCGCATGCGCGAGGCCGAGATCGAGGAGACGACGATCCCGCAGAACCCGCTCGACGTGCTCGCCCAGCACCTGGTCTCGATGGCGGCGCTGGGCGAGTGGGAGGTCGATGAGGTCGAGCGCCTGGTCACCGCGACCGAGCCCTTCCACGACCTCTCCCGCGAGCAGCTGGAGAACGTGCTCGACATGCTCGACGGCCGCTACCCCTCCGACCGCTTCGCCGAGCTGCGGCCGCGGATCGTCTGGGACCGCACCGAGGGCACGATCCACGGCCGCAAAGGCGCCCGCCAGCTTGCCGTCACCAATGCCGGCACGATCCCCGACCGTGGCCTCTACGGCGTCCACCTCCCCGACGGCCGCCGCGTCGGCGAGCTCGACGAGGAGATGGTCTACGAGGCGCGGGCCGGCCAGACTTTCCTGCTCGGCTCCAGCACCTGGCGGATCGAGGAAATCACCCGCGACCGGGTGATCGTCACCCCCGCGCCCGGCGCTCCCGGCGCCGTCCCCTTCTGGAAGGGCGACGGGATCGGCCGCCCCGCCGAGCTCGGCCGCGCGATCGGCGCCTTCGCCCGCGAGGCGGTCAGCCGCGACCCTGCCGAGCTCGCCGCCGAGTACGACCTCGACCAGCGCGCCGCCAACAACCTCGTCAGCTACCTGCGCGAGCAGCAACAGGCGACTCGCGTCGTCCCCTCCGACGAGACGATCGTCGTCGAGCGCTTCCGCGACGAGATCGGCGACTGGCGCCTCTGCGTGCTCTCGCCCTACGGCGGCCGCGTCCACGCCGCCTGGGGCCTCGCCCTCGCCGCGAAGATCCGCGACGAGCGCGACCTCGAGGCCGACGCGATCTGGTCCGACGACGGCATCGTCATCCACCTCCCCGACGCCGACGAGCCGCCCCCCGCCGACCTCGTCCTGATCGATCCCAACCAGCTCGAAGACCTCGTCGTCGGCGAGCTCTCCGGCTCGGCTCTGTTCGGCGCCCGCTTCCGTGAGAACGCCGCCCGCTCGCTGCTGATCCCACGCGCCTACCCCGGCAAGCGCACCCCGCTCTGGCAGCAGCGGCTGAAGTCGCAGAGCCTGCTCGAAGTGGCGCGGGACTTCCCCCGCTTCCCGGTCGTGCTGGAGACCTACCGCGAGTGCCTGCGCGACGTCCTCGACCTGCCCGCGCTCGCCGAGCTGCTGGAGAAGCTGCACTCGCGGGCGCTCAGCCTGGTCGAGGTGGAGACGCCGACCGCCTCGCCGTTTGCCTCCTCGCTGCTGTTCGACTACGTCGCCACCTACATGTACGAGGGGGACACGCCGAACGCCGAGCGGCGGGCGGCGGCGCTGGCCCTCGACCGCGACCTCCTGCGCGAGCTGCTCGGCCAGGAGGAGCTGCGCGAGCTGATCGACCCCGAGGCGCTGGAGGAAGTCGAAGCGCAGCTGCAGCACCGCACTGAGGCCGGCCGCGCCGGCGACCGCGACGCCCTCCAGCAACTGCTCCGCAACCTCGGCGACCTCACCCTGGCGGAGGCCGAGGAACGCGTCGCCGAGGGCTACTCGGCGAAATCGATGCTGGAGAAACTGGTCGCCGAGCGCCGTGTCGCCGAGGTCCGCGTCGCCGGCGAAGAGCGCTACATCGCCGCCGAGGACGCTGGCCTCTACCGCGACGCGCTCGGCGTGCCGGAGCCGCCCGGGCTGCCGGAGACCTTCCTCGCCGAGCACCCCGACGCGATGCGCGCCCTGGTCCGCCGCTACGCCCGCACCCACGGCCCCTTCCCGACCCAGCAGCTGGCCGAGCGCTACGGCGTCGACTCCTCGCCGGCGCTGCGCGAGCTGGAGTCCGAAGGCGCCCTGGTCCGCGGCGAGCTCTTGCCGGGCGGGACCGAGCGCGAGTGGTGCGACTCCGAAGTCCTGCGCCGGGTCCGGCGCGCCAGCCTCGCCCGCCTGCGCAAGGAGGTCGAGGCGGCCGATGTCCGCGAGCTCGCCCGCTTCCTGCCGAGCTGGCAGAACGTCGACGCCTTCCGCCGCACCGGCGCCGGCCTCGACCGCCTGCGCGAGGCGCTGGTGCCGCTGCAGGGAGTGGCGCTGACGCCGAAAGTCTGGGAGCGCGACGTGCTGCCGCGGCGCCTCGGCGCCGACACGCAGGGCTGGCTCGACGAGCTCTGCACCAGCGGCGAGCTGGTCTGGATCGGCGCCGGCGCCCTCGGCCGCAACGACGGCCGCGTCGCCCTCTACTTCCGCGAGGACGTCCGCCTCGCCGGCCCGCCCCCCGCCAACGCCAAGCTGGAGCCGCCCAAGGGCGAGGTCCACGACGCGATCCGCGAGCGCCTCGCCGCCGGCCCCTCCTTCTGGCTCGACCTGGTGGTCGACCTCGACCATCCCGCCGAGGACATCCACAACGCCCTCTGGGACCTGGTCTGGACCGGGGAGGTGACCAACGACGCCTTCGCGCCGCTGCGGGCGCCGCGGCTGCGAGCGGTGCCGCCCTCCGAACGCCCCGGCCGCCGCTTCGCCCGCCGCCGCTCAACCACCGGCGCCGCCGTCCAGGGCCGCTGGTCACTGACCGCGCCGCTCTTCGCCAACGCCCCGGGCCCCGGCGCCCGCCTCCGCGCCCAGGCGGAGCTGATGCTCGAGCGCTACGGGATCGTCACCCGCGAGACCGTCCTCGCCGAGGGCATCCCCGGCGGCTTCTCGACCCTCTACGGCGAGCTCGGCAACCTCGAGCTGCTCGGCACCGCCCGCCGCGGCTACTTCGTCGAGGGCCTCGGTGGCGCCCAGTTCGCCCTCCCCGGCGCGGTCGAGCGCCTGCGCTCCCTGCCCGAACGCGACGGCTCCTACCTCGTCCTCGCCGCCACCGACCCCGCCAACCCCTACGGCGCCTCGCTGCCGTGGCCGAAACTGGAGGGCGGCCGCCGCCCCGGCCGCACCCCCGGCGCCCACCTGCTGCTGCGCGACGGCGAGCCGCTCGTCTTCGTCGAGCGCGGCGGCCGCGGCTTGCTCCGCCTCGCCCGCCTCGAGGGCGAAGGGCTGGAGGAGGCGATGCGCGCCCTCGCCGACGCCGTCACCGAGGGCCACCTGCCGAAGCTGGCGGTCGAGAAGCTCGACGGCGAGCCGGTGATCGGCTCCGGCCACGAGGAGGCCCTGATCGGCGCCGGCTTCAGCCGCGGCCCCCGCAAATTGACGGCCTCGGCTTGAGATTTGGTTGCGCCCCCTGCAATTTCGGCCCGCCGGCCAGGGCATTGCCATAATCGGTCCGGTGCCTGAGGCGGACCAGAGCGCGGTCGAGCTGCTGAAGAGCGTTCCGCTCTTCGCCGACCTGGAGGAGGAGGAGCTGGAGCGCTTCTCGCGCGTCGCCGTCCCGCGCAGCTTTCCCGCCGGCACCCGCGTCTTCCACGAGGGCGACGATTCGGATGCCTGCTACATCGTCAAGGAGGGCAGCTTCCGCGTCACCCGCGAACACTCCGACGGGCGCGCGATCACCCTGGCCACCCTCGGTCCCGGCGAGATCTTCGGCGAGCTGGCGATGCTCGACGGCGACAAACGCTCGGCCAGCGCCGAGGCGCTCACCGACGGCGACCTGCTGGCGCTCCCGGCGAACGACGTCCGGGCGCTGCTCGCCCGCCACCCGGAGATCTCCCTGAAGCTGGTCGCCGGGCTCGTCCGCCGCCTCCGCGCCGCCAACGTGCGGCTCTCGCGCCAGTCCTTCCAGACCGTCCCCAGCCGCGTCGCCGGCATCCTCGCCCAGCTCAGCCGCGAGGCCCATAACGGCGAGGGCGACGCCGAGGAAGAGGTGACGATCGAGATGAACCAGACCGATCTCGCCCAGCTCGCCGGCACCTCGCGCGAGTCGGTCAGCCGCTTCCTCGCCGAGCTCGAGCGCGCCGGCGTCGTCCGCTCCGGCCGCGGCCGCGTCACCGTGCTCGCCCCGGCGAAATTACGGAATTACATCTACTGAGGACTCGGGCGCTTGATCACCTCGCCCGAAGCCCCGAGGACGATCGAGCTCCCCTATAGCTGGGCCGACGTCGAGGGGACGGTTGCGGTACGGATCGCCGTCAACACCGATCCCGTGACGCTCGGTTGCCATGAGGTCGCGCAGGGCTTTCCCTATTTCCTGGCAACCGTGGAGTCGGAGGGAGTCGGATACGACCACGTCTATGGCTGGATACAGATGGTGGACCAGAGCTTCGAGCCGGGTTTCCGGGTCGACGAGCATCCGGCCTTTGCCAGCTCGCTCCCCTTCCTTGCTTTCGGTCCCTTGTCCGGCTTCTTCGATGGGCCCCATACGGACGAACGGGACTGGGACTTCCTCGCTCATACCTTCTTCTGTGGCAAGGGAGGCCTGCTTCACGAATTTCGCAAAGAAGCCCGCGCCATCCTCGGATTCGGCTGGGGTCTCTCCAAGCGGGATCAGCGGGTCGAGTGGTTCGGACCGCAGCCGCTCGCCGCGCAGGACTGGGACAGCCATCTCGAGCGCCTGACCGAAGAACGCTGGGATTGGGCCTTCAAGGCCGGCTTCTCACAGCATCCGCTGGAACCGTGAATCGCTTCGCCGAGCGCCGCGCCCGCATGGTCGAGCGCCAGCTGCGCCGGCGCGGCATCGACGACGAGCGGGTGCTGGCGGCGATGGGGGAGGTTCCGCGGGAGGCGTTCGTGCCGGAGCCGTCGCGAGGACGGGCCTATGCCGACGAGGCGCTGCCGATCGCCGCGGGGCAGACGATCTCCCAGCCCTGGATCGTCGCCGCGATCTGCCAGGCGCTGGCGCTGGCCGGCGCGGAGCTGGTGCTCGAGGTGGGAACCGGGTCGGGCTATTCGGCTGCGGTGCTCTCGCAGCTCGCCGCCCACGTAGTCAGCATCGAGCGGCACGAGTCGCTCTCCCAGGCGGCGGCGCGGGCACTGGAGGAGCTAGGAATCGGCAACGTCGAGATCGTCGTCGGCGACGGCAGCCTCGGGGTGCCCGACCGCGCCCCCTTCGACGCGATCGCCGTCCACGCCACCGCCCCGCAGGCGCCGCCGGCGCTGCTCGGCCAGCTCGCCGACGGCGGCTGCCTGGTGGTGCCGATCTCCGGTCCCGAGCTCGACGTCCTCACCGTGCTGCGTCGCGAGGGGGAGCGGATCGCCGAAGAGGCGATCGGCCCCTGCCGCTTCGTACCGCTGATCGGCGAGGAGGGATTCAGCCCTGGCTGACGGCTAGCAGCTGTTGCCGGGCGGGTCCTTCGGGTCCCGCACGGCTTCGTCGTTGCCCGGGCCGCAGTCGATCGACTTGTCGCGCTGGCCGTCCTGGGCTTCGATGAAGTCGTCGCCGCCCTTGCCGATGAAGGTGTCGGCGCCGAGGTGCCCCATCAGGCTGTTGTCGCCGTTGTCGCCGATGAGGACGTCGGGGCCGTCCGATCCCTCGAGGCTCTCGTTGTCGCCGAGGATCTTGTCGGGGGTGTTGCAGCCGGGAGGGCCGCCGGTGCCGCCGAGTTCGATCCGCAGGTTGTCCTTCGAGCGGGCGTAGGAGACCGTGTCCTCGCCGGGGCCGCCGTCGAAGGTATTGCCCTGGCAGGTGGGCACCCCGTTGACCAGCAGGTCGTTGCCGGGGCCGCCCAGCAGGGTGTCGCCGCCCGGGTCGGCGTAGAGGACGTCGCTGCCGCCGTTGCCGATCAGGGTGTCGTGGCCGTGGTCGGGGTTGTTGTAGTTCTCGCCCGCTTCGAGCACGTCGTCGCCGGCGCCACCGACCAGTTCGTCGCTGCCCGGGCCGCCGTTGATCCGCACGTGGGCGCCGGCGGGGACGCTGGGGTCGACGACGATCTTGTCGTCGCCGGCGCCGCCGGTGACGACGATCAGGGGCGGCGGCCCGGAGTCGGGGCAGATCATCGCGCTGCCGTTCGAGGGTGGGGTTTCGCAGCCGTCGCCGGCGAAGATCGGGATCGCGCTGGTGATCACCCAGGCGTTGGGGCTGCGGGAGATGCGGATTTCGTCGTTCTGGGGGCTGCCCTGGATGATCAGGCTGGAGCCGTCGAGACCCTGATTGAGGGTGCCGTAGGCGAGGCTCGGGGGTGGCGGGGTTTCCGGGCCGCAGGAGGTCTCGCTGCCGAAGCCTTCGCAGGTATCGCTGCCGGGGCCGCCCAGGGCCTGACCGCCACCGCCGCCACCGATAAGGGTGTCGTTGCCGACGCCGCCGTCGATCCGGTTGTTCTGGCCGTTGCCGACGATCGTGTCGGCTTGCGGCGAGCCGACCACGTCCTCGAAGCCGCTGAGGGTGTCGTGGCCGTCGCCCTTGGCGGTGCCGGCGGCGAGGTTGACCTGGATGCCGCCGCGGGTGGCGCTGGCGTAGGAGACGATGTCGTTGGCGCCTTCGCCGCCGGAGAGGGTGTCGGTGCCGGCGTCGCCGCGGACGATGTCGCCGTCGCCGGCCCCGCCGTTGACGTTGTCGCTGCCGGCGCCGCCGAAGACTTCGTCGCTGCCCGGCCCGCCTTCGAGGTCGCTGTCGTCGCCAGGGCCGCCTTCGATCAGGTCGTTGCCGAGGCCGCCGTCGATCTTGTCGTTGCCCTTGTCGCCGAGCAGCTTGTCGTCGCCGGCTTCGCCGTCGATCTTGTCGCTGCCCTGCTGGCCATCGATGTAGTCGTTGCCGGCGCCGCCGTCGAGCGTGTCGGGGCCCTTGGAGCCGAGCAGATGGTCGTCTCCGCCGCCGCCGTGGAGGCCGTCGGCGCCCTTTTCGCCTTCGAGGTTGTCGTTGCCTTCGCCGCCGTCGAGCTGATCGGAGCCGCTTTCGCCGTCGAGGGTATCGTTGCCGCCTTCGCCGAGCAGGGTGTCGAAGCCACGGCCACCGTGGATCACGTCGTTGCCGGGGCCGCCGCAGATCGTGTCGTTGCCGTTGGGGCCGCCGGTGATGACGTCGTTGCCACCACCGCCGTAGATCACGTCGTTGCCCTTCTTGCCGACGATGTGGTCGTTGCCGGGAGTGCCCATGATCGTCACCTTCTTGCCGTCGCACTTCATCGCCGCGGCGGAGCCGGCAAGCGGTACGAGCAAAACTGCGAGGGTCGCGGCGAGGACCGCGAAGAGCAGGCGGGAGGGACTGGGTCGGGGTCGCATCCCTGCCCCCATCGGCTGCTTCGCAGCAAATCTCCATGCCTGGCAGCGCTAAACCACAAATTCGTCCATTCCGCTTAGGACAGGTGTCCACCCTCGTCCCCAGCCGCTCTCCTATACGCTCGCAGCGCGATGAGGGGCGGCATCTACGTCTTGAACTTCTACTCCGCGGTCTTCATCGACCAGCTGAAGCGTGGGCGCAAGACCGCGACGATCCGCCTCGGCGACAAGAGCAACAAGTACGAGCGCGGCCAGGTCGTCTGGATCACGGTCGGCTTCCGCCACAGTCCGCGCGAGAAGATTTTCACCGCCGTGATCGACGACGTCGAGGTCAAGCGCCTCGGCGAACTCAGCCGGCGCGACATCGAGCACGACAATCCCGAGTTCCGCCGCCTCGAGGAGACGTCCCGCTTCCTCGAGCAGATCTACAGCCGCCCGGTCTCCGAGGACGACCTGGTGACGGTGATCCGCTTCTCGCAGATCGTCGAGCCGCCGCGGGCGCACCTCGGCAACGGGGAGACGCCCCGCCACAACTGAGGCGATGGGCGCGCAGACTGAACCGATGCGCCAGCAGTCCGTATAGGTAGGCGATGGCCGAGTACGCCTTCCTCACGACCTGGCTGCTGGATTCGCCGCGCGAGCCGGTCTGGGAGGCGATCCACGACCAGGGCGCCTGGCCGCGCTGGTGGCGCGGGGTGGAGGAGGCGACCGAGCTGCGCTCCGGCGAGGACAACGGGCTCGGCAGCGTCTCGCAAATGGTCTGGAAGAGCCTCCTGCCCTACCGCGTCTCCTTCGAGGTGACGACGACGCGGATCGAGTGCCCGACCCTGCTGGAGGGCCGGGCGGTGGGCGAGCTGGAGGGGATCGGGCGCTGGCGGCTCTACGAGCAGGACGGGGTGACCGCCGTCCTCTACGAGTGGAACGTGCGGACGACGAAGCCGTGGATGAACATGATGGCGCCGCTGCTGCGCCCGGCCTTCGAGTGGAATCACGACTGGGTGATGCGGCGCGGCGGCGAGGGGATTTCGCGCCTGCTCGGCTGTCGCCTCCTGGCGATGGATTAGAGCCAGTTGCGCCGTCGCCACCTTGACCGGCGGCGACTTATCGCTATCTTTCAGCTATTGGCACTCCGACCCTGAGAGTGCCAAGCGCCGTAAGGCCGCAGATTTGGCTCTGTAGCGGCGTTTCTCGACTTTCCATTCACACACTGACCGATAACGGAGGTTCACGGATGAAGCTGAAGCCCCTCGGGGACCGGCTGATCGTCAA
>JBQCIG010000073.1:0-13889 GCA_051953975.1 Solirubrobacterales bacterium
GTCTCGATCCACATCTCGGCCGGCATCTCGGGGACCTTCGAGGCCGCCGGCCAGGCGCGCGAGCGCCTGATCGAGGAAGGCAAAGGAGGCGAGCGAGTCCATCTGCTGGACTCGCGCTCGGCCGCCGGCGGCATGGGCCTCTGCACCCTTGGAGCCGCCACTGCCGCCGCTAACGGCGCCGACGCCGCGGGGGCGCTGCAGCAAGCCGAGGAGACGCGCAACTCGCTGAAGATGTGGTTTGCGATCGACACGCTCGAGTACCTGCGCCGCGGCGGTCGCATCGGCGGCGCCCGCGCCTGGATCGGCAGCGCCCTGAAGATCAAGCCGATCCTCACCCTCGAGGAGGAGATCACCCCGGTCGAGCGCGTCCGCACCCGTGCCCGCTCGCTGGAGCGACTGCGCGGCTATGCCCGCCAGCGCCACGAATCCGGCGCCGATGGCTGGGTCGTCCAGTACATCCAGGACAAAGAGACCGCCGATTCGTTGACCGAAGACTGCTACGAGATCTTCGGCTGCGACCCCGTCTTCATCTCCGAGGTCGGCCCCGTCCTCGGCGCCCACGTCGGTCCTGGTCTGCTCGGAGTCGGCAGCGTCCGAACCGAGCTGGTTGCCTGAGTCTCCGTTAACCGCGCTTGCGGCGCCGCATCATGGCGCGGACTCCGATGAAGAAACCGACGGCGGCGGCGGCGGCGATCAGCTGCTGTTTGTGCTCCTCCGCCTGGCGGCGCCAGTCGGTCAGCTCGTTGACGCGGTGGCGCAGTGCTTCGACCGAGGAGCCGAGCTCGTGCCGCTTGAGATCGATGTCGCGGCGGATCTCGGCCGGCGAGCGGCCTGGGGCGCCAGTGGTCACGAGGCCTCCTTTTCGAGCATCTCCTTGGTCAGCTTCGCCTCTTCGATTGCCTGCTCAGGAACTGGCGGCGCCCCGGCGCGAACGGCGCGGAAGGCGATGAAGCCGGCGAGGGCGGCGAGCAGCAGGAAGATGCCGGCGGTAACGAAGTAGCCGGCCCAGATGTTGCCGCTGAACAGTTCTTCGCCCAGCAGCCAGGCGATCCCGTGCAGGATCATGATCAGCGCCAGGAAGGCGAAGGCGCCGGCCGCCGCGCCGACAACGGTGCCGCGGAGGATCTTGCCGACTTTCTCCGAGATCTCGGCTTTGGCCAGCTCGATCTCCTCGCGGACCAGGGTCGAGGCGTTCTCGGAGACCTCGACGACGAGGTCGGCGAGGGTGCGGTCCTCGGGCGGCGGCTCCGGGGGCGGGATCGGCGGCGGGGTCTGGACGGGGTCTGGCATCGGGACTCCTACTCCGGCGGGTCTTCGTTGTAGAGGCGGCGGTAGGCGATCGCCGCGACCCGCGAAGCGACGATGCTCGCCAGCGCGCCGGTGGCGGCCAGGAGGCCGCTCCAGACGAGGCGCTTGACCAGCTCGTTGTCCACTTAGACCAAACCTTTCCCCATGGGCAGTCGGCAGTAAACCATCTCACGCCGCCGGCGGTGGGCGCTCGCACCCAAATCGCTCACCGCGGCTCCAGACCGTCGCAGATCGTCGTCACCAGCAGATCGCGCGCCTGCTCGAAGTCGGCCTCGGAGGCGGGGATCGTTTCGAAGATCCAGCCGGAGAGGAGCTGCTCGATCGCACCGTAGAAGGACATCGAGGCGAACATCGGCGCCACGTCCTGGCGGAAGGCGCCGCTCTCCTGCCCCTCGGCGACGATCTTCGCGATCGACTCGTAGGCGCGGCGAATCTCCTCCAGGTGGGTCTTGCCGAACGAGTTCGCCGCCCGCGTCACCTCGACGATGATCACCTTCATCAGCTCCGGGTCGTGCCGGTAGGACTCGAAGATGAAGGTGGCGACGGCGCCGAGCTTCTCGCGCGGGTCGGCGCCGGTGCGGTCGGCCTCCTCGATGGCCGCCAGCAGCAGCGACCAGCGCTCGCGGAAGAGTTCGTTCAAGACCTCGTCCTTGGAGTTGAAGTAGTGGTAGACGAGGCCGTAGGCGACCCCCGCCTCGTCGGCGATGTCGGAGACGCGGGTCGCGTGGAAGCCCTGGCGGGCGAAGACGCGGACCGCCGCGTCGAGGATCTGCCGCCGCTTGTCAGCGGGGGGCGCCTGCGCCATCAGACCGAGTGCTCCGTCGGCTGCGGCCAGGCGTAGGCGCCCGGCTGGCGGTTGGCGAGAGAGGGCAGCGACTCGCGGATGCGGTCCTGTGCGGCGAAGTCGAGGTCGGCGGCGACGAAGCACTCCTCGTCGGGGGCGGTGGCGAGGACCACGCCCCAGGGATCGACGATCATCGAGCGGCCGAAGGAGCTGTAGTGCGGCGGCGCCTCGCCGACCTGGTTGGGTGCGACGACGAAGAGCTGGTTCTCGATCGCCCGCGCCCGCAGCAGCACTTCCCAGTGGTCGCGCCCGGTCGCCAGGGTGAAGGCCGAGGGGACGAGGATCAGGCGGGCGCCGCGCAGGGCGAGGATGCGGAAGAGCTCGGGGAAGCGGAGGTCGTAACAGACGGTGAGGCCAGCGGTCAGGTCCCCGACTGGCGCGGCGATCGGTTCGCTGCCAGCACGCTCGTGCTCGGACTCGCGGTAGGAGACGCCGCCGGCATCGACGTCGAACATGTGGATCTTGCGGTAGACGGCGATGTCCTCGCCGTCGGGACCGATCAGGACCGAGGTGTTGGAAGCCTTCTCTCCCTCGCCCCCTCGCTCGGAGATGCTGCCGGCGAGCAGGTGGATGCCGAGCTCGCGTGCCCAGCCCCGGGCGGCGGTCAGGCTCGGCCCGTCGAGCGGCTCGGCGCCCGCCGCCAGCTCCTCACCGCCGGCGAGGAGGTTCCACTTCTCCGGCAGGGCGACGAGCTCGGCGCCGTCGGCAGCGGCCTCCCGCACGAGGCGCTCGGCCGCGGCGACGTTCTGGGCCTTGTCCCCGTTCGAGTTCAGCTGTACCGTCGCTACGCGCACCTAGTCCCTCCGGTTGATTGACTAGTCAATCGGGAGAGGAAGTATATGAGCGACGGGAGCGCTTAGCCGTCTTCGCGGTGTCCCGTCCCCAGTCAGAGCGCGGCGACCGCCTCGACCTCGATCATCATCTCGGGACGCGCCAGCGCGGTGACCTCCAGAGCGGTCGAGGCGGGCTGCGGGCCCTCGATGAAACGCCCCTTGACCTGGATGTAGTCGCGGAGCCGGCCGATGTCCGTCAGGAACACCGTCAGCTTGACGACGTCGGCAAAGGAAGCGCCACTTTCCTCCAGCACCGCCTGCAGGTTCCGGAATACCTGCTCCGCCTGCGCCTCGAAGTCCCCCTCGCCGACCAGTTCCCCCTCCGCGGAAACCGGCGCCTGGCCGGAGACGAAGACCAGCGTCTGCGAGTCCTCGACCTTCCAGCCCTGCGAGAAGCCGGCGCGATCCTGCCACGACCACGGGTTCAGCTGGGTCTTCTCCATCAGTCGATCCTCCTGGTTGATCGCTTACGTTCGCCGGGATTATCTAGAGACCCATCGCCCGGGCGACTATCCGGTCGAAGAGGGGGGTCGGGAGCAGCGGCTTCAGGCGCGCCTGCACCTTGGCGTCGAGCCCGACCAGGTAGCGGCTCTTCGGCCGGTCCGATTCGAGCGCGTGGGCGATCGCCTTCGCCACCTTCTCCGGCGGGAGTCCGCGCGCGGCCGTGTCCTGGACCACCTTGCGGAACTTCTCGATCGCGGCGCCGTAGAGAAGATCCGTGCTCGGAGCCTTGGCTTCGATCTCGGTCGCCTGGCGCTGCCCCCGCTCCCAGATCGGGGTGTTGATCGAGCCGGGCTCGACGATCGCGACCCGCAGCCCCCACGGCCGCAGCTCCTGGCGGAAGACGTCGCCGATCGCCTCGGTCCCGAACTTGGACGCGTGGTAGGCGCCGGTGAAGGGAAAGGCGATGCGCCCGCCGATCGAGCTGACGAAGACGACCCGCCCTTCGGCCCGCCGGATCTGCCGCAGCAGCGCTTGCGTGACCGCGACGTAGGCGACCAGGTTGACCTCGATCTGGCGGCGGAAGTCCTCCAGCGGCAGCGTCTCCAGCGGGCCCGGGATCGCGACCCCGGCGTTGTTGACGAGGCCGTGCAGGCCGGCGTCGCTCTCCTCCTCCACCCGCGCCGCGGCGGCTGCGATTTGGTCCGGCTCGGTGACGTCGAGCTGGACCGGCATGATCCGCTCCGAGCCCTCCGCCCGCAGGCTCTCGCCGTCGGCGGGATCGCGGACGCCGGCGAAGACGCGCCAGCCCGATCCGTCGAGCCGCAGAGAGGTGGCGCGGCCGATGCCGGTCGAGGCTCCGGTGACGAGAACGGATCGCACCGAAGCGAGGCTACAGGGGCATCGGCGTAACCTTGTGTCGTGGCGTACGAGCCCAGTCACGACGACGCCGAGCGCAAGCAGGTCACGGTGCTGTTTGCCGACGTCAGCGGCTCGATGGACCTGGCCGAGCAGGAGGACCCCGAGGAGTGGCGCAAGATCATGCAGCGCTTCTTCTCGCTGCTGGCCGAGACCGTGACGCGCTTCGAGGGCACGGTCGATAAGTTCACCGGCGACGGGATCATGGCGATCTTCGGCGCTCCGGTCGCCCACGAGGACCACGCCCGTCGCGCCTGTTACGCCGCCCTGCAGATGCTCGACGACGTCGCCGAGTACGCGGCGGAGCTGCGCCGCGCCAAGGGGCTCAACTTCTCGACCCGGATCGGGATCAACTCGGGTGAGGTGGTCGCCGGCGCGATCGGCGAGGGCGGCGGCTCCTATACCGCGATCGGCCACACGGTCGGGCTTGCGCAGCGGATGGAGGCGCTGGCCGAGCCGGGCAAGGCCTACCTGACCGAGAGCACGGCCGCGCTCGCCCGCGGCTTCCTCGACCTCCACGACCTCGGCGAGTTCGAGATCAAGGGCGCGAGCCGCCCGGTGCGGGTCTTCGAGCTGGCCGGCGTCGGCGAGGCGCGCTCGCGCCTCGACCTGGCGCGGGAGCGCGGCTTCTCCCGCTTCGTCGGCCGCGAGCGCGAGCTCGAGGCGCTGCGCGAGGGGCTGCGGCGGGCGGGCGGCGGCGAGGCGGGCGCGGTCGGCGTCGTCGCCGAAGCGGGGATCGGCAAGAGCCGCCTCTACCACGAGTTCGTCGGGCGCTGCCGCGGCGAGGGCGTCGAGGTCTTCGAGGCCCAGGGTCAGGCCCACGGCAAGTCGATCCCGTTCATGCCGATCCTGCAGATGATGCGCTCCTTCTTCGGGATTGAGGACAGCGACCCCGAGCAGACGGCACGCGAGAAGATCGCCGGGCGGGCACTGCTGCTCGACGCCTCCTTCGCCGAGGACCTGCCGCTGCTGTTCGACTTCCTCGGCGTCCCCGATCCTGACCGGCCGGTGCCGCAGATGAGCCCGGAGGCGCGGCAGCGTGCCCTCGCCGACGTCCTCTGCCGCCTTGTCAGCAACCCCGCCCGGCGCAAGACGCTGGTGCTGGTGGTCGAGGACCTGCACTGGGTGGACGAGGGCAGCCAGACGATGCTGAGCGGCCTGATCGAGGGCTTCGCGGGGACGAAGACCCTGGTGCTCGTCAACTACCGCCCCGAGTACGCGCCGCCGTGGAGCGGGAGCTCCTGCTGGCGGCAGATCGAGCTGGCGCCGCTGCGCCGGGAGGACACGAGCGAGCTGCTGCGCGACCTCGCCGGCGATGACCCTTCTCTCGACGGTCTCGACGAGCCGATCCACGAGCGCACCAGCGGCAACCCCTTCTTCATCGAGGAGATCGTCCGCGAGCTCGCCGAGTCCGGCTACCTGGCCGGCGAGCGCGGCGGCTACCGCCTCGCCAAGCCGATCGAGGACGCGGGCGTCCCGGTCACGGTGCAGGCGGTTCTGGCGGCCCGGATCGACCGCCTTGGCCACGACGCGAAGCACCTGCTGCAGGTCGCCTCGGTCCTCGGCAAGGAGGTCAGCGTCGAGGCGCTCGGCCTGGCCGCAGGGCTGGATGCCGAGGGTCTCGAGCCGCCCCTGCGCGAGCTGAGCGAGGGCGGCTTCCTCTATGACGCCGAGCTCTACCCGCGGCTGCTCGCCTTCCGCCACCCGCTCACCCGCGAGGTCGCTTACGGGACGCAGTTGGCCGAGCAGCGGGCGGCGACCCACGCCGCGGCGGCGCGGGCGCTGATCGAGCTCAACCCGCCCGACCGCCACGACGAGCTGGCGGCGCTGATCGCCGACCACCTGTGCCAGGGCGGCGAGCCGCTGGAAGCGGCGCGCTGGTCGGCCCGCGGCGCCTACTGGGCCGGCCACAGCCGCCCCCACGACGCGCTGCGCCTCTGGCACCAGGTGATGGAGCTGGCCGACGGGCTGGAGGAGGACGAAGAGGTCGCGAACCTCGCGATCCACTCGCGGCTGCTGCAGCTGCAGTACGCCTGGCGGGTGGGGATGAGCCGGACCGAAGAAGAGCGCCTCTCGGGCGAGGCCGAGGAGATCGCGATGCGCCGCAACGACCTCCACTCGCTGGCACTGCTGAAGGTGGCGACGGCGGTGCGGCCCGGCCTCCCCCACCACGGCCCGACCTGGCTCGAAGCGGTGCGCGAGACGGTCGACCTCGCCGACCAGTCCGGTGACCGGCACCTGCGCGCCGCGGTACGGGGAGCGGGCGCCTACGCCTACCTCTGCAACGCCGACTTCGAGGGATTCGAGCGGATCCTCGACGAGATGCTGGAGATCGTCGGCGACGACGGCTCGGTCGGCGCCGGCGTCATCCTCGGCAGCCCGATCGCCTGGGGTCTGATGGGCAAGGGCATGGTGCGCCGCGAGAGGCTCGAATTCGAGGAGGCCGAAGAGCTCTTCGAGCGCGCTCTGCGCAGCGCCCTGGAGGAAGACGATCCGGAGACCGCGAGCTGGGTCCGCAGCAACCAGGCCAGCCTGGTGATCCGCAGGGACCCGGAGGCGGCGCTGGCGATCGCCCGCCGCAACGTCGAGCTGACCGACCGCCTCGGCGACGTCTTCTCCCGCAGCCTCGCCCTCTCCAACCTCGCCTGGACGCAGCTGATCGCCGAGGAAAACGAGGGGGCGCTGGAATCGATCGAAGAGTCCGAGCGCCTTTACCGCGAGGCGATGGACAACGGCGGCGAGATGGAGGGTTGGCGCGGTCAACTGCGCGCCCGCGCCCTGATCCAGGTCGGTCGGGCGGACGAGGCGCTCGAGGTCGCGGAGAAGGCCGCCCGCGTCGCCGGCGAGCGGAAGATGCTCTGGACCTATCCGGTGGCGATGCTGACGCTCGCCCGCGCGCGGCTGGCCACCGGCGTCGAGGGAGCGGACGAGGCCTTCGACGAGGCCGAGCGCGTCGCGCGCGAGACCGGCTCGACGACGCTGCTGGAGGACATCAAGGCCGAGCGGGAGCAGCTCGAGAGCGGCGCCGGCCGCACCGCCTACTAGCCGCGGCGCTCGAGCTCGGCGACCATCAGCTTCGTGTGCAGGGCCGCAATCAGGTCCTTGAGCGGCTGCGCGCCGGCTTCCAGCATCTCCACCACGCGCTCCGGCGGCACCTCGCCGGCGAGCCGTTCCATCACCACGTCGACCTCCTGGCGGACCAGCTCTTCGAGCGCGGTCTTGTAGCGGAGGGTGTCGTAGACGGTGAAGCCGATCTGCTCGTCGTAGCCACCGGCGCGGAAGCGGCTGATCGCCTCGATGATCGTCACGTCGGAGGGCGAGTAGCCGCGGCTGTTGGGGGTGAGGACGCCGAGGTCGGCGAGGCGGTCGAGCACCTCCTTGGGGACGCCGTAGCGCGTGCTGACCTCGGCGGCGCTGGTGCGCGAGCGCTCGCCCCCCAGCGCCCGGGCGAGAATCAGGTCGCCGAGCTCGAGCATCGCTTCGGCCCGGTCGGGGTTCTCGTCGAGCACGTTCTTGATCGCCTTCAGCGGCAGGAAGCGCTCCTCCTGCAGGCGCTTGATCAGCTTGATTCGGTCGACGAACTCGGGCGGGTAATAGGCCATGTTGCGGCTGGTCTTGACCGGCTCCGGCAGGAGTCCCTCGCGCAGGTAGTGCTTGATCGTCGCCGCCGGCACGCCGGAGGCCGCGGCCAGCTCGCGCATCCGCAGCAGCCCGTTCTCTGCCGACGGGACGATTTCCGGTTGTATAGACCGGTTTTCGTCCCGTCGGCGGTTGGTGCCGTTGGTGCTCATGCGCGGAACTCTCCTTGCGGCGCGGCGGCGGGGCCGGCGGCGGCTCCGGACTCCTTCATCGCCGCGATTTCCTCTTCCGAGTAGCCGACTTCGGCCAGCACCTCGTCGGTGTGCTCGCCGAAGGCGGGAGCGGGCCGGCTCGGGTCGGCGGGGGTGCGGCTCAGCTTCACCGGGTGGCCGAGCTGGCGCACCGTCCCGAGCTCGGGTTGCTCCAGCTCGACGACCATCGCCCGTGCCCGCACCAGCTCCGAATCGAGCGCCTCGTCGAGGTCGAGGACCGGCTCGATGCAGCAGTCGTGCTCGTCGTTGAAGGCGAGCCACTCGTCGCGGCTGCGCGAGCGGAAGACGGCGGCGACTTCGGCCCAGGCCTCCGAGCCGGGGGCCTCGAATTGCTTCTCGACCAGGTCGGGACGGCCGACGCCGTTGCAGAAGGCGGCCCAGAACTTCGGCTCCAGGGCACCGCAGGTGACCCAGCCGTCAGAAGCTTCATAGGGGAGGTAACAGACGAGGGCGCCGGCGAGCTGCTGCTCACCGCGCCGCGGCACCTCCCCGTCGCAGAAGTAGCGGCCGGCGACCATCGCCAGCCAGGAGAGGGCGCCGTCGGCCATCGAAACGTCGACCACCTGTCCCTCGCCCGAGCGCTCGCGCTCGTGCAGCGCCGCCATCACCCCGAAGGCCGCCATCAAGGCGCCACCGCCAATGTCGGCGATCTGCCCCGCCGACTGCACCGGTGGGCCGTCCTTGGCGCCGGTCAGGCCGAGCAGGCCGACGAGGCCGAGGTAGTTCATGTCGTGTCCGGCCCGCTGCGCGTAGGGGCCATCCTGGCCGTAGCCGGTGATCGCGCAGAAAACGATCCGCGGGTTCGCCTCGCGCATCCGCTCGTAGCCGACCCCGAGGCGGTCGAGCACTCCGGGGCGGAAGCCGTCGAGGACGACGTCGTAGTCGGCGACCAGTCGCAGCAGCGCCTCCCTCCCCCGCTCGCTTTTCAGATCGAGCCGGACCGAGCGCTTGCCGCGGTTGAGCGAGAGGTAGAGCGAGGAGCGGGTGCCGAGCCCCTGCTGCTCGTCCGTGCCGTAATAGGGGGGCGCCCAGCGGATGTAGTCGCCCATGCCGGTGTCCTCGACCTTCAGCACCTCGGCGCCGAGGTCGGCGAGCAGCAGCGAGCAGAAGCCCCCGGGCAAGAGCCGGGTGAGGTCGAGGACGCGGACGTCGCTAAGCGGTGGAGCGCTCACGCTTCGGGACCCCCAGCAGCTTCCGCGCCTCCTCGACGCTGGCCGCCCGTCGGCCGACGTCTTCGGCCATCTGCCGCGCCTTCGCGATCAGCTCGCCGTTGGACTTCGCCATCTCGCCGTTCGGCAGGTAGAGGTTGTCCTCGACGCCGGCGCGGAAGTTGCCGCCGAGCACCAGCGAGGCGGCGAGCAGCTTCCACTGGTCGCGGGAGATCCCAATCACCTGCCACTGGTTCTCCCCTTCCGGGCCGCCGGGGATCTGGTCGGACATCAGGTTGACGTTGCGCGGCGTCGGCCGGATGCCGCCGGTCACCCCCATCACCAGCGAGATCTGCAGCGGCGGCTCCAGCAGCCCCATGTCGATCAGCGGGTCGAGGTTGGCGACGTGGCCGGCGTCGAAGCACTCGTGCTCGGGCTTGATCCCCAGCTCTTTCATCGCCGTAATGAATTGAATGATCGTGTCGAAGCTGTTCTCGAAGACGGCCTTGAAGACGAAGTCTCGGCGGCGCTTGGAGTACTTCGCGTAGTTCATCGAGCTCATGTTCAGCGCCGCCACGTCGGGCTTCAGCTCGCGCAGGTACTCGAGCCGCTTCTCGATCGGGATCCCGATCGCGCCGGTCGAGTAGTTGACGATCACGTCGCCGACCTCGGCCAGGATCGCCTCGGTGATCGCGCGGAAGTCCTCGACCTCGTAGGACGGCGTGCCGTCGGGCTTGCGGGCGTGGATGTGGATCTGCGAGGCCCCCTCGTCGACCGCCCGCCGCGCCTCCGCCGCGTACTCCTCCGGCGTGTAGGGGATCGCCGGGCACTGGTCGCGGTTGGCGATCACGCCGCTGATCGAGCAGCTGATGATCACCGGGTCGTCGAAGCTGCTCATACCGGCATCACCCCATGTCGTTTCTTCGGCTTCTCGACGTGCTTGCTGCGCGCCATCCGCAGCGCCTTCGCGATCGTCGGCCGGGTCTCGCGCGGGTCGATGATGTCGTCGATCACCGCGTTGCCGGCGGCGATGTAGGGATCGATTTGCTGGCGGACCGCGTTCAGCATCGTCTCGCGGGTCGCCTCCGGGTCCTCGGAGGCCTCGATCATCGAGCGGCCGATGATTTCGACCGCGCCCTCGGCGCCCATCACCGAGATCTCCGCCCCCGGCCAGGCGACGATCAGGTCCGGCTCGTAGGCCTTGCCGCACATCACGTAGTAGCCGGCGCCGTAGGCCTTGCGAACGACGACGGTCACCTTCGGCACGGTGGCGCGGCTGACCGCGTAGAGCATCTTCGCCCCGTGGCGGATGATCCCGGCGTGCTCGACTTTCGAGCCGACCATGAAGCCGGGCACGTCCTGGAGGAAGACCAGCGGGATGTTGAAGGCGTCGCAGAGGTTGATGAAGCGGGCCGCCTTGTCGGCCGAGTCGTTGTCGAGGACGCCGGCGAGGTGCTTGGGCTGGTTGGCGACGATCCCCGCCGGCTGGCCGCCGAAGCGGGCGAAGCAGGTGATCACGTTGCGGGCGAACTTCGGCTTCAAGTCGAACCAGTCGCCGTCGTCGACGATCTCGCGGATCACGTCGTACATGTCGTACGGCTGCCGCGAGGACTCCGGCACGATCTCCATCAACTTCTCCGACATCCGCTCGATCGGGTCGACGGCCTCGACAAGCGGCGGGCGCTCCTCGCAGTTGGCCGGGAAGTAGGAGAGGTACTTCTTGACAGCGGCGATGCACTCCTCGTCGTCTTTGACCTCGAGGTCGCCGACGCCCGATTTGCGGCAGTGGACCTTGGCGCCGCCGAGGTCCTCCATCGAGATCTCCTCGCCGGTCACCGCTTTGGTCAGGTGCGGGCCGGCAAGCGCCATCGCCCCCTGGCCGGAGACCATCGGCACGAAGTCCGAGAGCGCCGGGATGTAAGCCGTGCCGGCGGCGCAAGGGCCCATCATCGCCGCCACCATCGGGACCACCCCCGACATTTCCACCTCCTCGCGGAAGAGGTGGCCGGAGCCGGCGAAGAGCGAGCCCGCCGCCTCCTGGATGCGGGCGCCGGCCGAGTCGAGCAGCCAGACGAAAGGCATCCGCTTCTGCAGCGCCATCTCGCGCAGGCGGGTGACCTTGAGCTCGCCGGTCATCCCCATCGAGCCGGCCATCACCGTGAAGTCGTAGGCGGCGATGCAGCAGGGGCGGCCGTCGACGTCGCCCCAGCCGGTGACGACGCCGTCGGCAGGCGCCTCGACCCCGTCCATTGCCCGCTGGGCGAAGTGGGGGCGGCCGTGGATGCCCATCTCGACGAAGGTGCCCTCGTCGACCAGCAGGGCGACCCGCTCGCGCGCGGTCAGCTTGCCGCGTTCGTGCTGTTTGGCGATCTTCTCCTCGCCGCCGCCCAGCTTCGCCTTCTCGCGGCGCTCGTGCAGCTGCTCGGTCAACTCGCTCAGCGGAGCCGTGCCCGGAAGTAAGTTCCCGGATTTCTCCTCGGTCGCCACTACCGTCCCTTCCATTGCGGGTCGCGTTTCTCGAAGAAGGCGGTAACCCCCTCGACGATGTCCTCGGTGGTGAAGGTCAGCGAGAGCTGCGAGCGCAGGAACTCGAGTGCATCGTCGAGGGCCATGTCCTGCTGCCGGTACATCGCGTCGTGGCCGAGCCGCATCAGGACCGGGCTCTTGGAGGCGAGCTTGGTTGCCCAATCGGCGACCGCGACGTCGAACTCGTCCGGCGGCACCACCTTGTTGGCGAGCCCGTACTCGACCGCCTGCTCGGCCGAGAGCCGCTCGCCCAGCAGCATCATCTCGTTGACCTTCTTGCGCGGGACGTTGCGGTAGATGATCGACATGATCATGTAGGGGAAGGCGCCGACGTTGATCTCGGGCGTGCCGAAGGTGGCGCCTTCTTTGGCGATCACCAGGTCGCAGGAGAGGGCGACGCCCATCCCGCCCGCCAGCACATGGCCGTTGACGGCGCAGAGCGAGGGCTTGCCGAGCCGCGGCATCAGCCGGAAAAACTCGAGGAAAAGATCGCTTGCAAAGTGTTTCGCCACGAGCGGGACGTCTGCCGCGAAACCGCCGAGATCCGCCCCCGCGCAGAAGACTTTTTCTCCGGAGCCGGTGAGGACGACGGCGCGCACCTCCTCGGAGGCTTTGGCGAGCTTCATCGCCTCGACCAGCTCGGAGAGCATCTGGCCGGAGAGCATGTTGCGTTTCTCCGGGTCGTTCAGCGTCACCGTGGCGACACTGTCGGCCACCTCGTAGGCGACCTTCTCGAAATCTCCCTGGGTCATCCCGCAGGACCATAGCATCGCTGAAAGTAGTAAGTGCTACTGTCCACTTCTCTAACTACGAGGAGGAGATCACAGTGGCGACCGCGACCAGCGACGGCTCCAGCGTCATCAAGCCCGACTTCGAGTCCGGGCGCAAGCACTTCATCTTCAGCCAGGAGCACGAAGACCTGCGCGAGTCGATGCGCTCCTGGGTCGAAAAGGAGCTCTGGCCCCACCGCAACGAGTGGGAGGAGACCTACTGGCCGACCGAGGCGATGAAGCGGGCCGGCGACCTCGGCTTCCTCGGCCTCTGCTTCCCCGAGGAGTACGGCGGCCAGGGCGGCGACTACTTCTACTCGCTGGTCCGGGCCGAGTGCATGAGCTACTCCGGCTCCGGCGGCACCAACATGGGCTTCGCGGTGCAGACCGACATGGCCCTCCCCCCGATCCACCTGCTCGGCACCGAGGAGCAGAAGCGCAAGTACCTCGAACCGGGTCTGAAGGGCGAGAAGGTCGCCTGCCTCGGGATCACCGAGCCGGGCGCTGGCTCCGACGTCGCCGGGATCCGCACCACGGCGATCCGCGACGGCGACGAATACGTGATCAACGGCTCCAAGACCTTCATCACCAACGGCACGCGCGCCGACTTCATCGTCCTCGTCGCGAAGACTGACCCGGGCGAGCGCCACGCCGGTATCACCCTCTTCGTCGTCGACCTGCGCGACTCCAGCGGCGAGAAGGTGCCCGGCTTCACCGTCTCCAAGGAGCTGGAGAAGATGGGGATGCACGCCTCCGACACCGGCGAACTTGCCTTCGAAGACGTGCGGGTGCCGGCCGCCGCCGTGCTGGGCGAGGTCGGCAAGGGCTTCTACCACATCGCCTGGGAGCTCCAGGGGGAGCGCCTGGTCGCCGCCGCCGGGTGCCACGCCGGAGCCGAGCGGATGATCGAGAAGACGCTCGAGTACGCGAAGGAGCGCGAAGCCTTCGGCCGCCCGATCGGCAAGTTCCAGGCGATCCGCCACAAGTTCGCCGAGATGGCGACCAAGGTCGAGGCGGCGAAGCAGTTCACCTACGCGACCGCCTGGCGCTTCGGCAACGGCGAGTACCCGGTGCGCGAGATCACCATGGCCAAGCTCTTCGCCTCCCGCATCGCCTGCGAGGTCGCCGACGAGTGCGTCCAGATCCTCGGCGGCTACGGCTACATGAAGGAGTACGAGATCGAGCGCGCCTACCGCGACGTCCGCCTCAACCGCATCGGCGCCGGCACCGACGAGGTGATGCTCGACGTG
>JBQCIG010000074.1:0-4277 GCA_051953975.1 Solirubrobacterales bacterium
CTTGGCCTCACCCTCTTGTTGTTTTTGTTTTTGAGGGGGGGGGGGGGTGTGGGTTGTGGGGGTAAACTGGGGGTAAAATTGGGGGGTGGGTCGGGGGTGTACCCCCCGACTGCCCAGCCAATCCGCGATAGTGGCTCCGATTTCCGGCCCGGCGTCCTCTTGCAGAAAGTGGGAGGCGTTCTCGATCGGGCGTGGCGGCGGGAAGTTGAGCTCCTTCGAGACCCGCTCGCCGACTGAGAAGGGGAGAACCGGATCCGAATCGGCCCAGAGGACGAGAGCGGGACGGTCGTCGTCGCGGAGGGCGTCGGCAACGCGTTTCCCCTCGGCCGCCCCCGCCATCTCCGGGCTCGTCGGCAGGATCAGCGGGAAGGCCCGCACCCCCGCCTTCGACATCGGTTCGGGATAGGGGGCGTCGTAGGCAGCGATCACCTCGTCACCGGGGTCGTTCTTGCAGCCGCCTTTGATCAGGAAGCCGACCGGCACGTCCTCGTTGTCGCGGACGAAGTCGCGGAAGGCAAACCAGGCGTCGCTCATCTTCTGGTGGCCGGTGAAAGGACCGGTCTCCATGATCACGATGCGGTCGAAGCGGTCGGCGTGCTCGACCGCCAGCCGCAGCCCGATCGGCCCGCCCCAGTCGTGGACGACCGCCGTCGCCCCGCGCAGGTCAAGTTCCTCCAGGAGCGCCGCCACCAGCTCGACGTGGCGGTCGTAGGTGTACCAGCCAATGTCGGTGGGCTTGTCGGAGCGGCCGAAGCCGGCGTAGTCGGGGGCGATGCAGCGGTAGCCGGCGTCGCGCACCGGCGGGATCACCTTGCGCCAGAGGAACGACCAGGTCGGCTCGCCGTGGAAGAAGACGACCGGCTGCCCCTCCCCCTCGTCGAGGTGCGCGAGCCGCAGCCCGTCGACCTCGCGGTAGCGCGACTCGAACGGGTAATCAGGCAGCCCTTCCAGCAGCTCCTCCGGCGTGCGCACCGCGTCGATTGGCATCGCGCGCAGTCTATGTCGGCTTGGCTCCCCAGCCAAATCTCCGAATCCGGATAAGGATTCTCTACTTTCCTGATCGACTTTGTGCTACGGTGCCCGCCTCATTGAGCAGTAAGTTGCTCAAGAATCTAAGTTAGTCGAGAAGGAAGGAAAACCTAGATGCGGAACGCTCGCACTATCCGGCGGCGCAGCGCGATGGTCGGTCTCCCGGCCGCCCTGATCGCCCTGCTGATCGCTCTCGTCGTCGCCGGTTGCGGAGGAAGCAGCAGCTCGAACGCCGCCGACACCGGCTCGGGCGGAGCCAAGCTCGACGTCGTCGGCTACTCCACCCCGGAATCCGTCTACGCGGAAACCCTCGAGCCCGCCTTCGCGAAGACCGCGCAAGGCAAGGGCGTCAGCTTCAGCAACTCGTTCGGCGCCTCCGGCGACCAGAGCCGCGCCGTCGCCGCGGGCCAGCCCGCATCGGTCGTCCACTTCTCCCAGGCCGGCGACATGGAACGCCTGGTCGAAGAAGGCGAACTCGTCTCGAAGAAATGGGAAAGCCAGCCCTACCACGGGATCGCGACCGACTCGGTCGTGGTGATCTTGGTCCGCAAGGGCAACCCGGACGGGATCAAGTCCTTCAAGGACATCGTCGACAAGGGCGTCGCCGTCGTCACCCCGAACCCGTTCAGCTCCGGCTCGGCCCGCTGGAACATCATGGCCGTCTACGGCGCGGCGCTGGAAGAAGGCGACTCGCCCGCCCAGGCCCTGGAAGCGGTCAAGCAGGTGCTGGAACAGACCGTCGCCCAGCCGGGCAGCGGCCGCGACGCCTTCTCGGCCTTCTCACAGGGCGAGGGCGACGTCCTCCTCACCTACGAGAACGAAGCGATCAAGGCCGAAAAGGAAGGCGAAGAAGTCGAATACGTGATCCCGCCGGCGACGATCGAGATCGAAACGCCGATCGCGGTCACCACCGAAGCGCCGGAGCCGGCGGCCGAAGACTTCCTCAAGTTCCTCTGGTCGAACGAAGGCCAGGAACTGTGGGCTGAAAACGGCTACCGCCCGGTCAACCCGAAGCTGGTCGACCCGAAGCAGTTCCCGACCCCGAAGCAGCTGTTCCAGATCAGCAAATTCGGCGGCTGGGGCAAGGTCAACGACGAGTTCTTCGACGAAGAATCCGGCTCGGTCGCGAAGATCGAGAACGAACTCGGAGTCTCGACCTCGGGCTGATCGATGGAGGCCGGGACCCTCACCAGCTCACGCGCTCCCGGGGCGCCCCCCCGGGGGGCGCGTGTGCGCCTGCCCGGGGTCGGCGCCGGCCTCGGCCGCGGCATGGTCGTGCTCTACCTGAGCGCGATCGTGCTGCTGCCGATCGCGGCGATGGCCGACAAATCGCTGAGCCAGGGCCTCGACTACTTCTGGGAACAGGTGACCTCGCCGCAGGCGCTGCGCTCGCTCGAGCTGACCCTCGGCGCCTCGACCGTCGTCGTCCTCATCAACGCCGTCTTCGGCACGATCCTCGCCTGGCTGCTGGTCCGGGACGAGTTCCCCGGCAAGGCGGTCGTCAATGCCGTCATCGACCTCCCCTTCGCGCTGCCGACGATCGTCGCCAGCCTGATCCTGATCGAGCTCTGGGGGCCGAAAGGCCCCTTCGGCGTCGACATCGCGCTGTCGCGGACGGCGGTGGTCGTGGCGCTGCTCTTCGTCACCCTCCCCTTCGTCGTCCGCGCCGTGCAGCCGCTGCTGATGGAGATGGACCGCGAGATGGAGGAGGCGGCGGCCTCGCTCGGCGCCGGCGGCTTCACCGTCTTCCGCCGCATCATCTTCCCCAACCTGCTGCCCGGGCTCGGCGCCGGCATCGCCCTCGCCTTCGCCCGCGCGCTCGGCGAGTTCGGCTCGGTCCTGCTCTTCGCCGGCGGCCTGCCGAGCACGATGGTCTCCTCGGTCTACATCCGCCAGCAGATCGAGTCCGGCAACGAAACCGGCGCCGCCGCGGTCTCGGCGGTGCTGCTGGCGGCCTCGCTCGCCTGCCTCGTCGTCGTCAGCCTGATCCAGCGCTGGAGCGGCCGGCACGAACGGTTCCGTCCCGAGATCGTGCCGTTCGCCGGCGACGGAGGCGGCGCCTGATGGCCGGCTCGCTCGCCAGTCGCTGGAGCCTGCGAGTGCTCGGCCTCGGCTACGTCCTCCTGCTCCTGCTCCTGCCGCTCGGCTTCATCCTCTACAAAACCTTCGAACACGGCCTGGCGCCGCCGCTCGAAGCGATCACCTCCGGGGACGGCCTGCACGCGCTGAAGCTGACCCTGCTGATGGTGGCGATCGCGGTGCCGCTGAACACGATCTTCGGCGTCGCCTGCGCGCTGCTGCTGGTCCGCCACCGCGTCCGCGGCAGCGCCCTGGTTGACGCGGCGATCAACCTCCCGTTCGCGATCTCCCCGGTGGTGATCGGCCTCTCGCTCTTCATCCTCTACGGCAAGAGCGGCTGGCTCGGCCCCGGGCTCGAAGAAGCGGGGATCAAGGTCCTCTTCTCGGTGCCGGGGATGGTGCTGGCCAGCATCTTCGTCTCGCTGCCATTCGTGGTCCGGGAGACGGTGCCGGTGCTGCAGGAGATCGGCACCGAACAGGAGCAGGCCGCCGAGACCCTCGGCGCCAACGCCTGGCAGACCTTCTGGCGGGTCACCCTGCCGGCGATCCGCTGGGGCGTCGCCTACGGCGTCGTCCTCACCACCGCCCGCGTGCTGGGCGAGTTCGGCGCCGTCTCGGTCGTCTCCGGCTCGATCTCCGGCACCACCCAGACGCTGCCGCTCTTCGTCCAGAAGCAGTACGAGAACTTCAACCTCCCCGGCGCCTTCGGCGCCTCCGTGCTGCTGGCGCTGATCGCGCTGGCGACGCTGCTCGCAATGAACCTGCTGAAACGAAAGGAGGCCGCCTGATGGGAATCTCAGTCGAGGGAGCCAACACGAGCTTCGGTGACTTTCAGGCGCTGAAAGACGTATCGATCGAGGTGCCCGACGGGTCCCTCACCGCCCTGCTCGGACCCAGCGGCTCCGGCAAGTCGACGCTGCTGCGGGCGATCGCCGGGCTGGAGACGCTCGACTCCGGCCGGGTGCTGATCGAGGGCGCCGACGTCTCGAAGACGCCGGCGCAGAAGCGCGAAGTCGGCTTCGTCTTCCAGCACTACGCCGCCTTCAAGCACATGACCGTGTTCGGGAACGTCGGCTTCGGGCTGAAGATCCGCAAGTGGGACAAGCGCAAGATCGCCGCCCGCGTGCACGAGCTGCTCGACCTCGTCCAGCTCGAGGGCCTCGCCGACC
>JBQCIG010000075.1:0-13472 GCA_051953975.1 Solirubrobacterales bacterium
CTCCGCTACGGGCTCGGCGGCGAGCACCCGCGGACCCTGGACGAGGTCGGCCGCACCTTCAACGTCACCCGCGAGCGGATCCGCCAGATCGAGAACCAGAGCCTGAAAAAGCTCCAGTCCCTCGGCGAGGCCCAGAAACTCCGCGAGGTCGCTTAAGGCAGCAGGTGGGGAGGGGTGGGTACCCCTCTCCCAAAGCCGTCGCGCAGCTGATCGAGCTCCGGAGGCGCGGAACGTGGTTCCCTGAGCCTTTGTGAGAGGGGCACCCACCCCTCCAGCAAGCGAGCTCAGTCAGACGTCAGCTAGACGCTCCAGTTCCGTGGTTCCTTTGTCCTGTATAAGCGGACAAAGGAACCACGCAATGGACAGCCCCGGAGAAACGGTCGTTCCGTGGTTCCTTTGTCGTCTATAGCCGGACAAAGGAACCACGGGATCTGAGGCTTTGCCCTTCTGTCCCGCTGATGCGTGTTGTGAAGGGAGTCGGTCGCTCCTCGGGGGAGTGTCCGCGAAGCGCGCGATATGCAATCTGATGTCATGCCCGCCATAGGCGGGCAGCATCTGGTGGAGCTGCCCCGACATAGGGGCGCGACAAATTCGTCCGAGGAGTGACCGACTCCCTTCGTCGCCACGCCTTGCAGCGTTAAGTGATTTGGCTGGCTGGCCGATAGAGGTCGGGATGTTCGACATCGATTCAGCCTTGCGCACCCTGATCGAGCGGGGTGGGTCCGATCTGCACGTCAAGGTGGGGGTGCCGCCGACGGCGCGCCTGCACGGAGAGCTGGCACCGCTGGAGGGGTACCAGCCGCTGCGGCCGGACGACACCGAAAAGGCCTTCCAGGACATGGCCGAGGTGCGCTCGCTGACCGAATTCGAGGAATGCGGCGAGGCCGACTTCTCCTACTCGATCCCCGGCCTCTCCCGCTTCCGCGTCAACACCTTCAAGCAGCGCGACTCGATCTCGATCGTCTGCCGCGCGATCCCCTTCGAAATCCGCTCGGTCGAGGACCTCGGGCTGCCGCCGGTGGTGACCAAGCTGGCCGAGGAGCAGCGCGGGATCATCCTCGTCACCGGCACCACCGGCTCGGGCAAGAGCACGACGCTGGCGGCGATGATCGACCACATCAACCGCACCCGGACCGACCACATCATCACCCTCGAGGACCCGATCGAGTACCTGCACGAAGACAAAAACTCGATCGTCAACCAGCGCGAAGTCGGCTCCGACACGGAAAGCTTCGCCCGCGCGATGCGCCGCGTCCTGCGCCAGGACCCCGACGTGATCCTGATCGGCGAGATGCGCGACGAGGAGACGGTCCGCACCGCGCTGTCGGCTGCGGAGACCGGCCACCTCGTCCTCTCCACCGTGCACACCCTCGACGCGACCGAGACGATCAACCGCATCGTCGACTTCTTCCCGCCCCACCTGCAGCACCAAGCCCGGGTGATGCTGGCGGCGACCCTCAAGGGGGCGATCGCCCAGCGTCTCGTCCCCGACATCACCGGCGACGGCCGCGTTCCCGCCTCCGAGATCCTCGTCGTCACCGGCCGCGTCCAGGACCTGATCATGAACCCGGAGGAGACCGGCAAGATCACCGAAGTGATCGCCGAGGGCGAGTACTACGGGATGCGCACCTTCGACCAGTCCCTGCTCCACTACGTGATGGAGGGCAAGGTGACCGAGCACGTGGCGCTGGAGTACGCCTCGAGCCCGCACGACTTCAAACTGATGCTCGCCGCCGGCGGCCAGCGCGCGAGCGGGATCGAGCAGATGGCGACTCAGTCTGCCGAGTAGTACGGGCGTCCAGGGGCTCCGCCTCAGGCACTGCACGATTCAAGCTCGACGGTCAGGCAGCCGATCCAGTCGCGTGATGATTGCGATCGATCGCTTCATCCTGCTCGTACGCGATCTGCGCCGTAATGAGCGCGGCTTCGCGGTGGCGACCGCGCTGGTTGCGATGACGGTCGCCTTCACCTTCGCCAGCGCCGCCGTCGTCTACTCGGTCAACACCCAGCACGGCACGGTCCGCGACCACGCCGCCAAGGAAGCGATCGCCGCCGCCGACGCTGGCGCCAACGTGGCGCTGATGCGGATGAACCAGTTCGCGAAGGCGGTCAGCACCGCCAGCCCGTGCGTCGGGATCAGCGTCAACACCCTGGTCGTCGCCAAAGCCGAAGCGGACGGCTGGTGCCCGCAGCTGACCGGGACGGTCGGCAACGCGACCTACTCCTACCGAGTAGGGCCCAGCACGACCGCCTGCAGCGTCTCGACCTCCTGTGTGGTCGCGGTGGGGACCTCGAACGGGGTCAGCCGCCGGGTCGAGGTGACGCTGGGAACCAGCACCGTCGGCAGCGCCTTCTCGCATGCCGGCGTGCTCGGCAACGAAGACATCACGCTCGGGGAAAACGCCAACATCCGCGTCGGCGTCGGCACCAACGGAAGCGTTCATCTGAGCCAAAGCGCGAGCATCTGCGGCGACATCCGGCACGGCGTCGGCAAAGAACTCACGTTCAAAAACAGCTCCTCACAATGCAGCGGCTACGGAAAAACCGAAGGCAACGAAGCGCTGCCGCCGGTGAGCAGCTTCATGCCGACCAACATCGCCACCAGCAACAGCAACTACCGGCTGGTCAAGTGCACGAGCACCAATGTCCCCTCTGGTTGCCAGTCCGACTCCTACACCAAAAGCTGGGAAACGAATACTCCCTGGAACGCGACCACGCGGACGATCGAACCGGCGCAGAATTCGAGCTTGACCCTCACCGGCGGCGACTACTTCATCTGCAAGCTGGTGCTTGGCAACAACGCCCACCTGATCATGGGCGCCAACGCGACGGTGCGGATCTTCTTCGACACGCCCGAGGACTGCGGCGCGAAAGCCGGATCGACGTGGGAACCGATCAAGGTCGAAAACAACGCCGACATCACCTCCAGCGGCTACCAGCCGACGGCGGGGAAATTCTCGGTCCCGGGCCTCTACGTGACCGGCTCCACCTCGATCCCCAGCAAGATCGTCTTCTCCAACAACAGCGGCTCCAACCAGTTCGTCCTCTACGCGCCGAACTCCAACCTCTACTTCGAAAACAATTCCACCTACAAAGGCGCGATCGCCGGCAAGACCGTTTACTTCAGCAACCACGCCAAGGTCGAAGAGGACGAAGGCTTCGAACCGCCGAAGATCGGTGGCTCCACCCTCTTCTCGCGCCAATCCTACGTCGAGTGCACCGGTGCGACCGGCTCGCCGCCCAACGCCAACTGCTGAGCGCCCGCCCGATCGCGACCGGGGCTCAAGGTCGCCGCCTCAAATGTCGAGCTAGTAAGCGGACGTTCGATGCGAGAGAAGCTGAACGAAAACCCGCTTGCCCAGGTCGCTCTGATCGGCGTCCTGCTCGTGCTCGGCATCGTGATGCTGACGTCGATGGGCGGTGGCGGCGAATCGGAATCCGAACCCGCAGCCGAATCCTCAGGCACCACCACCAGCGCCCCAGCGATAACGCCCGCCGGTGAAACGCCTTCGACCGGCGGTCCTTCCACTCCTCCCGCGACGCCACCGCCGCCCAAGGCCGTCACCGCGGCGTTCGACGCGGGCAAGACCGTGGTGCTGCTGGTCGTCCATGACGGCGGCATCGACGACCGCCTGGTTCGCGAGGACTCGGGGGCGCTCGAAGCGATCCCCGACGTCGCCCTCTTCGTCGTCCCGGCGAAGCAGATCGCCCGCTACGCGGCGATCACCGAGGGAGCCGGCGTGAACCGCGTGCCGGCGCTCGTCGTGCTCCGGCCCAAGGCCCTCAGCCACGGCATTCCCACCGCCTCGGTCAGCTACGGCTACCAGGGCGCCGAAAGCGCCGTCCAGGCGGTGGCCGACGCCCGCTACAAGGGCCGCACGCTCACCTATCACCCGTAAGCCATGGACTACGGGGAATATCCGGGGCACCTGCGTCCGGTTCCCGACTCCGGCGGCTCGACCGCGCCGGCGCTGACGCCGGAGGAGCAGGGGACGCCGGGGCTGACGCCCCCCCTGCAGCGGGGACGCTCCAGCGGCTTCATCACCGACGTCATCGTCGATCTCGGCTTCGTGCCCGCCGAGCGGGCGCGCCAGGCGATCGAAGAGGCTCGCACTGCTGGGCTGCCGCCGGAGGCGCTCTTGCTGCAGCAGGGTGCGATCAACGGCGACCAGCTCTCACGGGCGATCGCCGAGCGCTACGGCCTCGACCACATCGACCTCTCCAACTACCCGGTCGACATGGCCGCGGCCAACCTGATCGCGGTCACCACCGCCCGCCGCTACCGGGCGCTGCCGGTCGGCTTTGTCGATAAGCAGACCCTGCTGGTCGCGATGGGGGACCCGACCAACGTGCTGGCGGTCGACGACATCGGGCTCGCGACCGGGCTCGACTGCCGGGTCGCGGTCGCCGCGGAGGACGACATCGAAGCGCTGATCACCCGCCTCAACACGCTGCAGAGCTCGGTCAGCGAGGCGGTGATCGCAGGCGAAGAGGAGGAAGACGAGCTCGCCGAGGTCGCCCAGATGGAGGTTGGGGCGGAGGACGCCCCGGTAATCAAACTCGTCTACAGCATCCTCGGCCAGGCGGTCGGGGAGGGGGCCTCCGACATCCACTTCGAGCCCGAGGAACAGGACATGCGGGTGCGCTTCCGCATCGACGGCGTCCTCCGTGAGGCCGCCAACGTCCCCAAGCGGATGGTCAGCGCGGTGATCTCGCGGGTGAAGATCATGAGCGAGCTCAACATCGCCGAGAAACGGGTTCCCCAGGACGGGCGCGTCAGCATCACCGTCGAGGACCGCCGCGTCGACCTCCGCGTCACCACCCTGCCGACCCAGAAGGGGGAGGGGGCGACGATCCGCATCCTCGACAAAGACAACGCCCAGCGCAGCCTCGACGAGCTGGGGATGGACGGATCCGCCCGCGAGCGCTTCGAGCTCTCCTTCGGCCAGGCCTACGGGGCGGTGCTGGTCACCGGGCCGACCGGCTCGGGAAAGAGCACGACCCTCTACGCGGCACTGCAGGCCCTCAACCGGGTCGACAAGAAGATCATCACGATCGAGGACCCGGTCGAGTACCAGATCGAGGGGATCAACCAGATCAACGTAAACCGCAAGGCGGGCCTCGACTTCGCCACCGGGCTGCGTTCGATCCTCCGGGCCGACCCGGACATCGTGATGGTGGGCGAGATCCGCGACGGCGAGACGGCGCGGATCGCGATCGAGGCGGCGCTGACCGGGCACATGATGCTCTCGACCCTCCACACCAACGACGCTCCGGGTGCGATTACCCGGCTGACGAAGATGGGGATCGAGGCCTTCCTGATCGCCTCCTCGGTCGACTGCGTGGTCGCCCAGCGGTTGGCCCGCAAGCTCTGCAGCCATTGCAAGAAGCGCGCGGTCATCCCCGTACAGGCTCTCGCCGACGCGGGCCTGCGGGTCGGTGCCGAGGTCGAGGCCTACGAGCCGGTTGGCTGCGCGCGCTGCAACAACAGCGGCTACCGCGGCCGGGTTGGGCTCTATTCGGTGATGTCGATGAGCGAGCGGATCAAAGAGCTGGCCGTCTCCGGCGCTGCCGAGGCCGAAATCTCCACTGCCGCTTGCGAGGAGGGCATGCTGACCCTGCGCGAGGACGGGCTGGCGAAGGTGCGGGCCGGCCTGACCAGCCTCGAGGAGGTGCTCCGTGTCACCACCTGATTTCGCGGCTAATTTCTTTCGGGTATCGAGAAAACCGGCGCGGCGGCCGATGTAGGGGCTATGAGCTTCGATTTCTCGGAGGTCCTGCGCCGCATGGTCGAGGCGCGGGCCTCGGACGTTCACCTCACCGCCGGCTTTCCGCCCGCGATCCGGGACAAGGGCCAGATCACGCCGATGGACGGCTTTCCCGTCCTCGGTCCCCAGGACACCCGCGAGGTCGTCTACGGCATCCTCAACGACGACCAGCGGAAACGGTTCGAGGTGCAAAAACAGCTCGATTTCGCCTACGCGATCCCCGGCGTCGCCCGCTTCCGCGTCAACTGCTTCTTCCAGCGCGGCGCCGTCAGCGCCGCCTTCCGCTTCGTCCCGCAGGAGATCCCCGCGCTCGACTCGCTCGGCGTCCCGCAGGTCCTGCGCGAGATGACCCAGAAACCGCGCGGCTTCGTCCTCGTCACCGGCCCCACCGGCTCGGGCAAGAGCACGACCCTGGCGGCGATGATCGACGTGATCAACAGCGAGCGCCAGGACCACATCCTCACGATCGAGGACCCGATCGAGTTCCTGCACCGGCACAAAAAGTCGATCGTCAACCAGCGTGAGATCGGGGCCGACGCCGAGGACTTCGCGCTCGGCCTCAAGGCGGCGCTGCGAGAGGACCCCGACGTGATCCTGGTCGGCGAGATGAGGGACCTGGAGACGATCGCCACCGCGCTGACCGCGGCGGAGACCGGACACCTCGTCTTCGCCACCCTCCACACCCAGTCGACCGCGCAGACGGTCGACCGCATCATCGACGTCTTCCCGCCCCAGCAGCAGGGCCAGGTGCGGACCCAGCTCTCGATCGCGCTGCAGGGCATCGTCACCCAGCAACTGCTGCCGACCGCCGACGGCGCCGGCCGCGTCGTCGCCACCGAGGTGCTGGTGCCGACGCCGGCGATCCGCAACCTTGTCCGCGAGGGGAAAACGCACCAGATCTACTCGGCCGTGCAGACCTCTGGTGCGGTGGGGATGCAGACGATGGACGCCGACCTGGCGCGGCTCGTGCGTGGCGGCAAGATCACCCGCTCGCTTGCCCAGCAGCGCTCCGCCGTGCCCGAGGAGCTCAAACGACTGCTCGGCGCCGCACCGGTGGAAGCGCCGGCGGCGATGGGCATGGACGGCAACGGCGGCTACACCCAGCAGCAGCCACAAGCGGCGCCGCCGAGCTATACGGCGGGGGGGTAGACGATGGCCACCGCGACCACCTTTGCCTTCCGGGCGATGGATCCCGCCGGGGCCGCTTCCACCGGCGAGATCGAGGCCGAGTCGAAGTCGCAGGTCGCCGAGGCGCTGCGCCAGCGCGGCCTGATCGTCCTCGACGTCACCGAGAAGGCCTCGCCGGTCAACGTCGAGGACTTCTTCAAGCGCTGGCAGAAGGTCGACATGCGGGAGCTGGCGGTCTTCTCGCGCCAGTTCGCCACCCTCGTCGCCTCCGGTATGCCGATGCTGCGGACGCTGAGGACCTTGGAGGAACAGAGCAAGGACGAAATGATCCAGGAGGCCACGGCGGGCCTGCGCGCCGACGTCGAGGCCGGCTCCTCGCTCGAGCAGGCGATGGAGCGGCACCCCAAGGTCTTCGACCGCCTCTTCCGGGCGATGGTGCGCTCGGGCGAGCAGTCCGGTCGGCTCGACGAGGCGCTCGACCGGATCGCCTACCAGGTGGAGAAACAGGACGCCCTCAGGCGTCAGGTCAAATCGGCCATGATGTACCCGGCGGTCGTCTTCACCTTCGCGGTCGTCGTCCTGATCGCGATCGTCGTCTTTGTGATCCCGGTCTTCGTCGGCATCTTCAAAGAACTCGCCGAAGAACACCCGGAAGAAGCCGCCGAACTGCCGGCCCCGACCCAGCTCTGCGTCGCCGTCTCCGAAGCCATAACGGGCTACTGGTTCGTGATCATCCCGGTGATCGCCATCTCCATCTTCCTCTTCACCCGTTGGAAGCGGACCGAACGCGGACGGGACACCTGGGAGCGGCTCATCCTCCGGATCCCGTTCAAAATCGGCGACGTGATCCAGAAGGTGGCGCTGGCCCGCTGGTCGCGCACCTTCGCCGGCTCGGTCTCGGCGGGCGTGCCGATGCTGCAGGCGATCAAACTGACCGGTCAGACGGCCGGCAACATCGTCATCGAGCGGTCGATGGAGGAGGTCTACGAGTCGGTCAAGCGCGGCGGCTCGCTCGCGGGGCCGATCGAGGGGAACGACATCTTCCCGCCGATGGTCGGCCACATGGTCGCGGTTGGCGAGGAGACCGGGCAACTGGAGACGATGCTGGGCAAGATCGCCGACTTCTACGAGGCCGAGGTCGACGCCAAGGTGAAAGCGCTGACCGCGCTGCTGGAGCCGCTGATGATCGTCTTTGTCGGTGGCATGGTCGGGTTCATCGTGATCTCGATGTACCTGCCGATGTTCAGCATCTACGAACATATTCGCTGAACCGGTAGTCGCTTTTCGTCACCGCGCCTGGACGGGCGTCCAGCCGAACCGATTTTTCGCTGGACGTAACCCCAATTTCAGGGATCAAGTATCTGCGGCGGCGGTCGATGAACGCGGTGTGATGAATCTGCCAGCGCTTCGGTGCCAAAGGCAAACCCGCTGCGAGGCGGGGGCGCAAAGCCGTCGGGACTCCTTTGGAGTCGGCCGGGCTACCACCGGGGTCGACAGACACCACGTGGCTTCACGCGACGGGGCTCTGGCTCGAACGATTAGGACCATAGGAGGTCACTAATGTTTATCCAGAATCTCCGGGCCAAAGTCGGTGCCCGGCTCAACGGCGACAGCGAGGCGGGCTTCACCCTGATCGAGCTCCTCGTCGTGATGCTCATCCTCGGAATCCTGGCCGCGATCGCGCTGCCCGCCTTCTTCAACCAGAAGGAAAAGGCCGGCGACGCCAAGGCCAAGGAGTACGTCCACTCTGCGCAGACCGCGATGGAGACCTACTCGACCGAAAACGGTGGGAGCTATGCGGGCGCCACTCAGGCAAAGCTCGAAAAAATCGAGCCGACCCTTTCAAGCGCCACCTTCAAAGAAATCAAAGCCGAAGAAGGCGCTTACAAAATCGCAATCGTAGGCGCCAAGCCGACGCAGATCTTCTGGGTGGAACGCGAAAGCAGCGGCAAAGAGAAATTCGAATGTGTCGTGGCTGAAACGGGTGGCTGCCCGGCCGGCGGCAACTGGGCCAACGGCTGATCAAGCCAGATCGGCTCAGCCAGGAAGTTGACGAGGGGCGGGCTTGGAGCCCGCCCCTCGGCGTTTTGGCTCGACCTGCTCTCAGGGCTAAGCCCGGCGTCCCCTCCGGCCGATAGATCCTCGATGCTAAAAGCCGCGCTCACCTCATTCACCGTTGCCCTCTGCGGCCTGGCGCTCTCCGCCTCTGCTGCCTGGGGGGCGCCGGCCGAATACGCGGGCTCCTCGTCCGACGGCAGCAAGGTCTTCTTCACCACCGCTGCCAAGCTCGTCCCGGGCGACACCGACAACGGCTTCGTCGACGTCTACGAGCGCTTCTACGACGAAGCGCCGGGAATCGAAACGTACGTCACCCGCGAGATCTCGACCGGACCGACCGGCGGCAACGACTCTCACGACGTCACCTTCGACGCGGTCTCCTCCGACGGAACCAAGGTCTTCTTCAGCACCGCCGAGTCGCTCGTCCCCGAAGACAGGGACAAGGTCAGCGACGTCTACGAGCGCAACACCGTTACCGGCGAAACCATCCTCGTCTCGGGCGGCTCCCCGTCCTGCGCCCCCTGCGGCAACCGCGAAATCCCCGCGACCTTCGTCGGGGCGACGCCGAGCGGCTCGCGGGTGTTCATCTCCACCGACGAGCAGCTGACCGAAGAAGACGCAGACGAAGCAAGCGACGTATACGTGCGCGACCCCAGCGCCGCCGAGCCGGTCCTGGCCACGCCGGGCGGCTCCGCTCCGGTCACCTTCCGGGGGGCGTCCAGCGACGGGACGAAAGTCGTCTTCGAAACCGCCGACAAGCTCGCCGCCGGCGACAGCGACAGCGAAGCCGACATCTACGAGCGCGACCTCAATGCGGAAACGACGGAACTGGTGTCCCCGGCGGGTACCTGTCCGGCTCCCCTCATCGCCCAGGAATGCGCGCCGATCTACCGCGCCATGACGGCGGACGGTTCCCGTGTCTTCTTCGAGACCAGGGCGCAGCTCGTCGGCGCCGACCACGACTCCTTCCAGGACGTCTACGAATGGTCCTCCTCGAGCGGAACGCCGACCTTGATCTCCACCAGCGAACAGGGCGAAAAAGGGGGAGGCGGATTCAACGCGATCTACGCCGGTTCCGCCGCCGAAGGGGAAAAGGTCTTCTTCGAAACCAGCGAATCGCTCAGCGCGAAAGACACCGACGAAGCCGGCGACGTCTACGAACGGGCGAGCGGTTCCACCAATCTCGTCACGCCCGGGACCGCCGATCTCAATGCGAGCTTCGACAAGGCCTCTCCGGACGGCGCCACCGTCCTCTTCAGCACCAGGGAGGCGCTTGGCGGCGGCGACAGTGGCGAAAAGCTCGACGTCTACAAGCAGAGCGGCGCGACCACCACCCTCGTCACCCCCGGGAGCCCCGAATTCGACGCCACCTTCCTAGGCGCCTCCAGCGATACCTCTGACGTCTACTACGGGACCGCGCAGAAGGTGTCTCCTTCGGACCTCGATACGAACTCCGATATCTATGAGAAACCCGGCGTCGGTTCTCCCGTTCTCGTTTCCGCCGGCCCCGAAGGCGGGAACGGCTCGCAAACGGCGCATCTCTCGGCGGTGTCAGACGACGGGGCCCTCGCCTTCTTCACCACCAAAGAACGTCTCACCGTCGATGACAACTTCGCGGGCGAAACCGACGTCTACAGTCATTCCGAAACGGGGACGCGCCTCGTCTCGGTGGGGAACTCCGGGGAACTGCAACTCGGACCGCAGGCCCCGGGGCTGACGGCTGTCAGCCCCACCTCGCCAAATGCCTCGACCGAACCGAGGGTCATCGGCGAAGCCGAACCCGGGACCGCGATCAAGGTCTACCCGACGGCCGACTGCTCGGGTGTGCCAGCCGGCACCGGCACCGCCGCCGAACTGAAGGGCGCGGGAATCGAGGTCGTCGTCAAAACCGGCTCGACCACGACCTTCCACGCGACCGCGACCAACGCCAGCGGTGACACCTCGGGTTGCTCCAACACTTCTGTCACCTACACCCAGCAGAGCACGCCCCCGCCGCCGGAAGAAGAGCCGAGCGGAGGAGGCGGTGGCGGCGGCGGTGGCGGTTCCGGAGGCGGCGGCTCGGGCTCCGGTGGCGGCGGTTCGAGCGGCGGCTCGGGCGAAGGGGTCAAGGTCGGCAACGTGGTCTACGTGACGCCGCTCGTCCGGATCACCTTCGGGCCGGCAGCGACGACGCGCTCCAGGCGGCCCGTTTTCCGCTTCATCGACGCGACCGAACAGCCCAACACCCAGTTCTTCTGCCGGATCGACCACAAGGCCTGGAAGGGGTGCAGTTCGCCTTACCGACCGAAGAGCCTCAAGCTCGGCAAGCACGTATTCGCGGTGAAGGGGAAAAGCGTTGCCGGGCAGTGGAGCCGGCCGATAAGCCGTCGATTCAAAGTGGTGGGGAAGTGAACCGGGGAGGACGTCCAGCGGCGCTGGGCGGCGAGGCCGGTTTCACGCTGGTCGAGATGCTGGTGGCGATGACGCTCGGCCTCGTGGTGATGGGCGGGGTGCTGATCCTGCTGATCGGGGCGATGCGCAGTCAGCCCCGGCTCGACAAGCAGGGGACGAACATCCAGACCGCGCGCTACGTGCTCGAACGGATGACGCGGGAAATCCGCAACGGTATTAAGGTCGACAACCCGACGGCATCGTCGATCTCTTTCGAAGCCTACGTTCGCCATGCCACCTGCGGCGGGACGACGAACCTGGCCAGCACTGCGGCGCCGATCAAATGCGAGATCACCTACAAATGCTCGGGTTCGTCCTGCACCCGCACTGAGGCGGCGCCCGGCGTCTATACCGGGACCGCAACCACGATCTTCACCGGCCTGAGCAACGCCTCCAGCGTCTTCACCTGGTCGCCGAGCACCTCGCCGACCTACATCGGCATCACCTTGAAAATTCCCGACCCGGAAGGGTCCGGGGCCCTGACCGCCTCCGACGGGGCCAGCCTTCGCAACGCGACCCTCAGCGACTGATGCGACGCACGGTAGGCAAAGAGGACGGGTTCACGATCATCGAGGTGCTGATCGCGGCGCTGATCCTGGTGGCGGGCGCGATCGCGACCTTCGGGGTTCTGGCCTCGGCCTCGGTCAACAACCAGCGGGCGAAGGCGACCCAGATCGCGCTCGACAGGGCCGAACAGGAAATGGAGGTGCTGCGCAGCCTCTCCGACGAAGAACTGGCGCTGACGGCGGCGCCCACGCACTCGAGCGAAGAAGGCAATCCCAGCTACCGCGTCAGCAACGGCAAGTACGCGATCAAGCGCAGCCCGGTGAGCGAATACAAGGAAATGGTCGTCAACGGCGGCGTGCGCTATCCCGACGAAACCCTGGAACATGGCGTCGTCAGCCCGGGGCCCACCAGCTTCACCAACGGCGACGTCAGCGGCAAGGTCTACCGCTACATCGTCTGGCGCAACGACGCCAGCTGCTCGTCGGAAACCTGCCCCGGGGAACAGGACTACAAACAGATCATCGTCGCCGTCAAGCTGAACCCGAAGGGCAACGGCGGCAATCCCGGCGGTTACGTGGAAGTCCAGTCCAACTTCGTCGACCCCGAACATTCCGCCGCCGACAACCCGATCCCAGGCGCCGAAGGCGTGGTGACCGCGCAGCAGTTCTTCCTTTCGGATACGCCCTGCTCTTCCACGGGATCGACGAGCCGGCAGGAAATCACCGGCGACCACGCCCTCCACAACACCCTCGGCACCTGCGCCAACGGCCTGCAGACCGGTTCCACCAAGGGCGCCCCCGACGCACTGTTGACCGGACCGCCCCCGGATCCGACCCCCGGAGACGAAAGCACTCCGCTCACCTACGACTACTCCAGCGATTACGAACAGAGCCCGGCTCCCACCCCGGAAACGGCGAAGGGGATCCAGCTTCGGCGCGAGGAAGCCGCCGGATGCACCTTCAAAGAAGGAAAAAGCGCGCCGGCGTGGGAAGAGCACCGCTGGGTGACCGACCCGATGCCGAAGGAATTCAAGATGACCACCGGCGAAGGGACCGGCCAGGTGACGATCGACTTTTTCACCCGCGCCCTCAGCGACTCCCTCTACACCGGCAAGCTCTGCATCTACCTCTTCAAACGCTCGGCATCGGAATCCGACACCCTGCTCGCCAACAAGGAAGGCGGCGCTTCCTACTGGACCTGGCTTCCCTCGACCACCAACAACTACTGGCCGCATGGGGGATGGGAAGAGGTGACCCTGACCCTGACCTTCAACGGGCCGGTCAAAATCGAAAAAAACGAACGCCTGGGGCTCGCCCTCAGCCTTGAACGAGCCAGCACCCAGGGGGACGCGGTCTCGATCCTCTACGACCATCCGCGCTACCGCTCGCGGATCGAGGTCGACACCACCACCCCGCTCGAAGGCGGCTGAGATGCTGGCGGAGGGAGCGGTGCTGGCCTTTCTCGGAGGGCTGACGATGGGGAGCTTCGTCACCGTCGTCGCCCACCGCGTGCCCCAGGGCGAATCGATCGTCGGGCCGCGCTCGCGTTGCCCCGGCTGCGGCACCCAGATCGCCGCCTACG
>JBQCIG010000076.1:0-16125 GCA_051953975.1 Solirubrobacterales bacterium
AGATCGTGGTTGGAGACCTGCCGCGGGCGCAATCCCGCTACGCAACCGCCCGGGTCCAGCTCGGGCAGATCAGGCCAATCGTCGCTTCCAACTCGCTAGGTGGCTTCCACGCGGTGGAAGAGAAAATCTTTGGACAGGGGACGACGGAGGGGCTCAAATCAGTGGCGGCAGAACTTCAGGCTGAAGCGGAAGCCCTGCAGAAGCGGCTTGCGGGGAGCTCCTTGCGACCTCATCAGCTCCTGGCCGGTGCCGTCGCAACCATCCGCAGGATCGACACGATTGGCCTGCAGGGAAAAGAAGAGCCCTCTTCCCATCTCGACCTCGTCGACATGGCCGCGAGCGTCGAAGGGGCCCAAGCCGCGGTGGAAGCAGTTGAGCCTCTTTTCCAAGACGCAGGCGAAGCCCAGGAGCTGAAGGCGACCTTCGACAAGGTCTATCGGGCTCTCAAACCCTACGGCTTCGCCGCGCGTGAACCACAAGCTCGGCCCGCAGCCGCGGGCGCTCGATTCGTCGCATACAACGAGGTCGACCCTGAAGAGCGGAAGAAAATCGGTGCGCCGATAGGCGAACTGCTGAGTTCCCTGGAAGCGCTCGAGCAATCGCTGCCAAGCGCCCCCTAGCAGGAGGAAGCGGCCAGAGCATGTGCAAGAAGTTCGATGTTCCTGCTCAGAGCCTGCCGTTCTTCAGACGACAGTTCCGAGAAGGCGTGCATGCCAGCGCCTGCTTCGGGATCGTGAGGAGTCGACTCGCGGGCCGCGAAGCCAAGTTCGTCGACTTCGGCGTAGACGGCTGCAAAATGCTGCTTCACCGTCTTCCACTGTTCTGGTCCCACGCAGGCCTGCGCTGCTTTGGCCGCAGCCTCGGCTCCTTCCACGTCTGCTGAGACGTCGACGAGATCGAGTTGCGAGTAGGGCTCGGCTCGGCCCGTCAGCTTTGCGGTAGCGACCAGCTGCATCAGCTGCGAGCTGTCGTCAAGCAACTGCGCCGGCACTAGCCGAGTCCCTTCGAGTTGGCGATTGAGGTTCCGCGTCGCCGCCAAGAGGCGCTTCGCGTAAGGCTCGAGACCGCGCGTGGATTCTTCCTGAAAAAGCCCCCTCTCCAGCCTATGGAAGCCGACCAGCGGTTTCCCGGGGGCTTCGCCGGGCTCGGCGTCGATTTGCCGGATGAGGGCCGGGGCCACCGCCCGGGCGAGAGCCTCGACCTCGCTGTAGTGCACCCGCGCTATCCCATAGAACGGCTGCGCCCAATTCAGGCGGCCGGCGGCGATCTGCCGCTCGAGCTTGGCGGTCCATTCGACCATGAGGCCTCCCTCTTCCTTCAAGTAGGAGCGGTAGCGCGCCAGCTGAGCCCGCTCAGCCTTCGGGGAGCCCCTGGAAAACGAAACACTCTTGCCGCTGCCGCAGCCCGCCCCCAGACAGGCTGCGAGCAGCGCCGCCAGAAGGGCGATCGGCAGCGTCAGCTTTCGCGTGCCCATATCAGTGGACTTTGATCGCTTCGACCACGTAGACAAGAGTCTGGGCGGGGCCGAGCACTTTGGGCTTGTGCTGGTTCGGCCAGTAGATGAGCTGGGGCGGCACTATCAGCTCCCGTCGGCCACCTTCCCGCAGGCCGGGAATGCCGCGTTCCCATCCGGGGATGACCTCCCGGGGGTCGTTACGGAGCCTGAAGGTGAACGGAGCCACCTTGCCTCCGTACCATGAGGACTGGAAGGGCTCGCCGTTCCAGCGAAGGGCGACGAATTGAACGGTGAGCTTGTGCCCGATCCGCGCCGGCGGCCCTTCGCCCTTGCGGAGGTCCTTGACCACCAGATGGTTGGGCGGCGGTCCAGGGGGCACGACGACCGTCGGTTTGACGCCGCGCACCACCGGAGCGCTCGTCGTCCTGACGGTCGCGGCAACGGTGCTGGAGGATTCTCCCGAGCTGCCGCAACCGACCGCGATCAGGCCGATCGAGACGGTGACTGCGCAGATAGCCTTCGAATGCCGCATCTTGCCTCCCTTTGCCTGAACGGCATCCCGCCGCCTGCGAGCCAATAATTCGATCGCGCTTCCTGGATTTCAAGGAAGAGGCTTGCGAGAGCACCAAAAATAACTCTGAAAACGCTGACTCATTCGAAAACTCCTGCACATTCAAAGATGACAATTTCTCGCGTGTTCAACTCGACGCGACACGATGGAATGTCAGCGGTGCGCTCAATCCTCGGCGACCGACGGACCTGGATCTGGCTCGCCGTCTGGGTCTGCAGCCGCGCCCTGATCCTCGCTGAGGTGGGCTTTTGGGCGACCTCGCACCCGCGGTTCGAGGACGTCAACAACTACGCGACCTGGTCGCATTTCCTGAGCGGCCACCATGCCTTTCCGAGCGGCGCGGCCTGGCAGTACCCGCCGGGCGCCGGCCTCCTGATGCTCCTTCCGCGGCTGGTCTCGGTCGGCTACGGGGAAGCGTTCGTGGGGCTGATGCTCCTGGTCGACCTCGCCGGCCTGCTGCTGCTGGCGCGGCTCGCCCGGCGCTCGGGCAACGACACCGGCGTCTGGGTCTGGCTGCTGGGGATGCCGCTGCTCGGGACCTTCGCGGTGCTGCGCTTCGACCTCGTCCCGACCGTGATCGCGATCGCCGGCCTGCTCGTCATCCACCGCCGCCCGCAGTGGTTCGGGGCGCTGGCGGGGCTGGGGGCGGCGATCAAGCTCTGGCCGGTGCTGCTGCTGTTCGGCGAGTGGAACCGAGAGCGGCTGCTCAGGGCCGTCCTCGCCGCCGCGGCGGCGGTCGTGCTGGTGTTCGCGGTCTCCGCGATCGCCTTCGGCAACCCCACCGGGTTCCTCTCGCACGGCGGCGAACGCGGCCTGCAGGAGGAAGCGGTCGCGACGATCCCCTGGCAGCTCGAACAGATCGTCAGTGGCGACCCCTACCCGCGCGCGATCCGCTTCGGCGCCTGGGAGGTCGCCACCCCCGCGGCGGACACCGTCGCGAGCCTGCTCAGGTGGCTGACCTTCGCCGCCCTGGCCGCCGCCGCGGCCTGGTGGTGGCTACGTGCGCGGGCGATCCGGGCCGGCTGCGAGCAGCTGGCCGCGGCCGCGGTCAGCCGCGACTTCGTCTTTACCGTCGTCCTGCTCGTCGTCGTCACCAGCCCCGTGCTCAGCTCCCAGTACATGGTCTGGTTGCTGGGCCTGGCGGCGGTCGTGCTCAGCGCCGGATCCGCCCGCCTGCGGCGACCGGCGTTGATCGTGGTGGGGGCGACCGTGCTCTCGACCGCCACCTTCAAATCCGCGGAACTGACCCTGCTCCGCGACTTGGCGCTACTCGGCGCGACGGTCGACGCGACGGTGGCGATGGTCCAGGCGATCGGGCCTCGGGCGACGCGTGGCGAGACGATGAGGCCGGTGCTCTAACTTCGGCCGCTTGCCGCGCCTCGCCCAGATAGCTGTCGACGTCCGGCCCCTGCGCGAGTCGCGCGACTTCCGCCTCCTCACCGCCGGCTCGCTGATCACCGGGCTCGGCACCCAGGCGACGCTGGTCGCGCTGCCCTACCAGGTCTTCGTCCTCACCGGCTCGGCCTTCCTCACCGGGCTGCTCGGCGCCGCCGAGATCGTCCCGCTCGCGGCCGGCTCGCTCTACGGCGGCGCCCTCGCCGACCGCTTCGACCGGCGCCGGATGCTGCTCGCCTGCCAGCTCGCCCTGGTCGCCGTCGCCGCCCTCCTCTGCCTCGCCGCCGCCCTCGGCGAGCCGCCGGTCTGGATCGTCTTCGCGCTCGCCGCCGCGACCGCCGGCGCCTCCGCGGTCGAGCGGGTGGTGCGGGCGGCGATCGTCCCGAACGCGGTCCGGCCCGAGCGCCTCCGCGGCGCCCTCTCGCTCACCTACGGCCTCTACCAGCTGACCCAGGTGGTGGGGCCGGGCGTCGGCGGCCTGCTGATCGCCGGCTTCGGGATCGCCGTTCCCTACGGGGTCGACGCGGTCAGCTGCCTCGGCATGGCCGTCGCCGCGGCGGCGATGTCGCCGCAGCCGCCGCACGCGGTCGAAGAGCACGAGCCGGTCGGCCAGTCGATCCGCAGCGGCCTGCGCTTCGTCCGCGGCCTGAAGGCGCTGATGGGCAGCTTCGTGATCGACCTCTCGGCGATGACCTTCGGCATGCCGCGCGCCCTCTTCGCCGTCCTCTCGCTCACCGTCTACGGTGCCGGCGCCGCCGGCACCGGCCTCCTCTACGCCGCCGTCGCCTTCGGTTCGACCGTCGCCGCCCTCACCACCGGCTGGCTCGTCGGCGCCCGCTACCTCGGCCGCATCGTCCTCGCCGCCGTCGCCCTCTGGGGCGCCTTCATCGCCGCCGCTGGCCTCGTCAACTCGATCTGGCCGGCGGCCGCCCTCTTCGCCCTCGCCGGCGCCGCCGACAGCGTCAGCGCCGTCTGCCGCAGCACGATCTCCCAGACGCTGACCCCGGACCGGATGCGCGGCCGCATGACCTCGGTCTTCAGCCTCGTCGTCGCCGGCGGCCCCCGCCTCGGTGACATCGAGTCCGGCACCATCGCCGCCCTCACCTCCCCCACCTTCTCGGTCGTCTCCGGCGGCCTCGCCTGCCTCGCCTCGGTCGGCCTGATCGCCGCCGCCTTCCCCCAGCTCGCCGCCTACGACGGCGACGCGGTCGGCGCCGGCGAGGTCGGGGCGGAGGAGTTGGAGCTGGCGGCCGAGCGGACCGAGGCGGCCGAGCTCGGCTGAACGCGCCTCTGGACGACCGGGATCTCCCCCGCCGTGGGGATGACGACAAGCGTGCCAGCGGCTGCCCGAGGCCGGAGTTGAGTTTGCATCCGCTTGGGAATAGGCTTGTTCCTCTTTCGGTCCGACCGGTTCTTCGGTCGATCGACTCACGGGGCGGGACCCGTGGGATCTACGAGAAAGGCGGGGCGGTGAAGTCGAACCACGACGGGGAAATTCGCAGGGCGTTTGCCGAATCAAACATTCTTTCCTTCGACTACGACAAGTACTTAACGGTCGTGGAGGCAGTGTTGGAGGACTGTGAAATGGAGCCCTCGGACGTTCTCGGAGTCTCGGAGGCCCGGGGCTTGGTGGTCGTCTGCCGTACGGGAGTTATTCGAGGCGATCAGCGGGGAATCTTCAACAAGCGAGTCGAAGTCGGTGACCTCGTTCCATTCGACTCAGTTACCGAACTGGTGCGTGAACAACGGCAACCGCATGGCAGGGAGAGCTGGATAAAGCTGATCGGCGAGGGCGGCCGTAGCCTGACTGAGTTTGTCTGGTATGGCGGAGGCCCGGTGGGGATCGCCGACGCTGCTCGAGAGCGGGATCGCGTCTACGAAATCATGTTGAGTGCTGCGCGGGCGCCCCGTTCCGCCCCAGCGCCATCCGGTCCGTCGATCTCGGAGTACGGCTCGAAGCGAGACTTCCTCCTCGCGTGGGGACACGCGCTCCTGCTGGCAGCCGGCGTGCCAGCGACGCCAGCACTGGTCGAAGAGCACGCCCTGATGGCGGCGGGATCGATGAAGTTGATGGTGTTTCTGCGGCTGGGCGCGCGCCACGGCATCGATGACCTCAATCAGTACTTCCCCGAGGGGGGCGTGCCCGCGGGGACCCCTCTGGATAGCTTCGACCCGCTCTACGCGAGAGTGGTCGAGCGGGAGGGGGGAGCGGCAGCAGTCGACGCGGCGATCGAAGAGTTCCTGGATGGATGTTGGGCCGACTGGGTTCGGGGTGCCCGCGACGCCCATGGCTGACCAGGCCACCCACGATCCAGCCACAGAGGCAGCTTTTCGCCTAGCCGCCGAGAACGGCGACACCCTCGCCGCCTACAACCTCGGGGTCCTCCTCGCCGAGCGGGGAGATTCCGCAGGCGCCCTGGAGGCGTACCGCCAGGCGGATGAGGCCGGGATGGCAGAGGCGGCCTGCAACATCGGCCTGCTGCTCGAAGCCCAGGGCGACGCCGAGGGGGCCGAGGCGGCCTACCGGCGGGCCGACGAACGAGGCGACGACGCGGGGGCCTGCAACCTCGGGATGGCGCTCGAGGACCGCTGGGACCTGGTCGGAGCCGAGGCCGCGTTCCGGCGCTCGGCGGAACGGGGCTACGCGACGGGCGCGCTGCGGCTGGGCACTCTGTTGGAGGATCGCGGCGACGCCGCCGGGGCCGAAGACGCCTACCGTGAAGCGGAGAGGCTCGGGGACCCGTTCGGCGCCCATAACCTCGGCAGCCTCCTGCATCGAAGCGGAGACCTGAGCGGAGCCGCCACGGCTTTCGAGCGGGCCGACCAGGCTGGCCTGGTGCAAGGCTCCTATGGTCTCGGGCTCGTTTTGTTCCAGTCCGGGGACCTCGCGAACGCCGAGCTTGCGTTCCAGCGAGCTCAGGAACGTGGACACGAGCAGGCTGCCGGGGCTTTGGCCGAGCTCTCGCGCCATCGCAGAGAGCAGGCTCTGGCCGACGCCGATTCGAGCGGCGACACCGAGGCCACGTACCAGCGCGGCCTCGCGCTCGAGCAGAGCGGGGATCTCGGAGGCGCCGAGGACGCCTACCGGCGTGCCGACGAAGGCGGCAGTGGTGCGGCAGCGTGGCGGCTCGGCGTCCTGCTGATGGGTCGGGGAGCGATCGAAGAGGCCGAGGCCGCCTATCGTCGTGCCGACCAGCGTGGGCATGCCGGGGGACCGTTGAATCTTGGCCTCCTGCTCCAGCAGCGGGGGGATCTCGATGGGGCTCTGGCTGCTTTCGAGCGCTCGGAGAGCTTCGGAAACATAGATGCGGTCGCGGCCATTGGAGATGTCCTTGAAGACCGCGGCGATCTGGCCGGGGCCGAGGAGGCGCTGCGGCGCGGCGACGCCAACGGCTCGATGATGGGCGCTTACAACCTCGGCGTCCTGCTCGAACAGAGGGGCGACCACGACGGCGCCGAGGCTGCCTATGGCCGCGCCGACGATCGCGGCAGCGACGTCGGAGCCTTCAACCTCGGCGTGAGCCTCTTGAAGCGCGATGAGCTCGCTGACGGGGAGGCAGCGTTCCGCCGCGCCGACGAGCGCGGCCATGCAGCGGCGGCGAACAACCTCGGCGTCCTGTTGCAGCAACGCGGCGAAGATGAAGAGGCGCGAGCGGCCTTCGGCCGGGCTGTCGAGCGCGGCTACCCGGTTGCCGGATGGCCGGGCAGCTAGGAGGCGAGGGATGGGGATTCGAGACCGCTTGGAAGCGAACGCCGTTCGGGTCGGCGATAGCGCGCGCAGGGCGGCCGCGGGGGCGCCCGGGCAACTCGCCGGCGAGGGATTTCGCGGCCTGCGCGCGATGTTCAGCAACGCAGACGAAGAGTCACTCAGCGCCGAGCGTTTCCTGCTGACGCTGGTGCGAGCGGTCCGGGAAGACCGTCCCGAAGACGATCGCGACGCCCGGGACGTATACGTGACCGCTCGCAAGCGCCGCCGCCGACTCGCTCTCCTGGCAGTCGGAACCGGTCCGCTCGTCGGCGCCGTCAACCAGCTCGCCGATCTCTACTGCGAAACCGCGACCGTCTGCGATGTGGCCGCTTTGCACGGACTGGAGCTGACCGATGAGCACCTCAGTGCGCACATGCTCGTGCTCTGGGGCATCGCCGATGACCATCCAGCCGCTCTCAAAGCGATGGCGGGGGACCCTCCGGTGGCTCGTATCCTCACGGGCAGGTTGCGTGACAGCCTCGACGAGGCGATGCCCGGACAGCTGACGAAGTGGTCGATGACCAAAGCCCTCTGGGATGTGCGTGGAACGGTTAGCGACGCCCGCAAGGGCGCCACCACGAGGGCGGCTGGAACCGTCGTCCTCACCGGTCACCAGACCAAGAAGGTCATCCGAAAAGCTGAAACCCAGCTCGGAGTGGCGAAGCCCACTCGCTGAGGAACCCCGAGGACTGACGCACCAGATGGGGTTCGAGGAGCGCATAGCCGCAGCTCTGCAGGAGGCGACGAGCGCGTCGATCGAGCTCGAGGCTCTGATCGCTTCCGAGGGCGCCGCAATGGCCTCGTCTTGGACGACGGCCAGCGCCGAAGCGGAGCTCGTCGAGGCGAAGGCGGCTGCCGCATCGGCGGTGCTCGAAGAGTACGGGGCGAAACTCGAGGAGCTCTTGGCGGCACACCCCGATTGCCGACCCGACGGCAAGGCGGCGGTGCCGCCTGTCCGCGCGGACCTGATCACCCACAATCCGCAAGGAGGCTGGATGGTGGCCGCCGACGTGACCGAGGCACTGGGGAACGACCTTCGCCGCGCCCGGTCTGCGGCGCGAGAAGCTTCGGAGCGGCTCTTCTCCGCTCGCCATCGAGACGAGGCCCAGGGCCTGACGGCATCGATCCTCATCGTCCTCCGTGCGCTCGAGACCGAGGTGGAACGCCTCAGCGCGACGAAGGATGAGATCCTCGCGCGCCGCGATGAGGATGCCGAGGGCCTGCGCGCCACGGCCGATGCGCGCCTGCGCGAGGCGGTCTCCCGCCTTGCCGAGACCACGCGCCGGCTGCCGCCGGCCATGACCCCCTGGAACAGCCCTGCTTGGCCTGCGTGGTCGCCGGCGCTCACCCACTCCGAAGTGCTCGCCGGGATGCTCCATCCGCAGGCGGATCGGATTCCGGGAAGGAACCGCGATTTCGCCTGGGACGTACGCATTCCGACCTTCGTCTCGATCCGCGAGCCTCTCCAGCTCGTTCACCGGCGAGCGGATCGCGAGCTGGCGCACTCGCTCACCCGCTCGCTGCTCCTGAGGGCCCTTGCCTGCACTCCGCCGGGCAAGCTGAGGCTGTCGATATTCGACCCCACCGGGCTCGGGCAATCGGTTTCATCCCTCCTCGACCTTGGTGAGTACGACAGGGACCTGATCGGCGGCAAGGTCTGGTCCTCGAGTGAGGATCTCCAGCGCCTGCTGGTCGAGCACACCGCACACATTGAGCAGGTGATCCAGAAATACCTTCGCTCTGAATACGCAACGCTCGACGAGTTCAACGCGGCGGCGGGGGAGATCGCGGAGCCCTACCGCCTGCTGGTAATCCTTGATTCGCCTGCCGGCTTCGAACAGCGCTCGGCGATGGAGTTGAGGCGGGTCCTCGAAAACGGCGCCCGCTGCGGTGTCGCGACCCTGCTTGTCACGGACGAGGATCTCGAGCCGGCGGACGGGCTCGCGCTGCCCGCCCTGCCATCGGACCTGCGGACGCTACGCATTGGGCGTCCGCTGGAGCAGATTGGCGAGCGCCGGTTCCCGATCCCGCTTGCGCTGAGCCCGGAAACCGAGACGCAGGCACCCCCGGAGACGGTCGCCTCGATCGTGGCGCAGGTGGGGAAAGCGGCGCGGGACACGACGCGGAGCGCCGTCACCTTCGAGGCGTCGTTTCGGCTCTTCGGGAAAGCCGCGACGGAGGGCCGCAAGCGAGGCTTGCCCCTGCTCTCGCGCCAAGTCGACGCCGCCGATTCGTCGAGCTGGTGGACGCAGACGACGCTCGAGTCCGTCGCCGCACCGATCGGCCAGCGAGGGGCTCGCGACGTTGCCGTTCTGACCTTCGACTCCTCAAATCATTCAGGCGCGCTGCTTGTCGGACGCCCCGGCTCGGGGAAGTCCACGCTCCTCCACACCTTCATCGCCGGCATCACGACGCTGTACGGGCCCGAGGAGCTCGAGCTGCACTTGATCGATTTCAAGGAGGGGGTCGAGTTCAAGGTCTACGCCTCCCATGCCTTGCCCCACGCCCGCACCGTCGCGGTGGAGAGCGACCGCGAGTTCGGCGTCAGCGTTCTAAAAACCCTTGAGGCTGAGCTGTCGCGGCGGGGCTCGCTCCTGCGAGGCTCCGCCGAGGCACATTCCTCTCTGCAGAGCTTGCGTGAGGCGACCGGCGAGCGCCTGCCGCGGATCGTCCTCGTCTTCGATGAGTTCCAGGTTCTGTTCGCGCGCAATGACGAGCTGGGCGCGCTTGCCGCCGAGACCCTCGAGACCCTGATTCGGCAAGGGCGCGGCTTCGGCATCCACGTCCTGCTCGGCTCCCAGAGCCTGGCGGGGCTGGATGCGCTGGGGAGCCACGTGCCACAGTTGCTGCCCGTTCGCATCCTCCTGCCGGCCGCCGAAGGGGACGCGTTCAAGGTCCTCGGAGAGGGCAATGGCGAGGGTGTCGCGTTGACTAACGCCGGGGAAGGGATTCTCAACATGTCCGGCGGGGCGGTCGAGGCGAACGAGCGCTTCACGGGCGCCCTGATCGAGGAGTCGGCTCGCGCGGCGCGGGTGGAAGCGATGAGGGCCAAGGCGGATGCCGCCGGCTTTCAGCGTCGGCCGATCGTGTTTGAGGGCAACGCTCCGATCCCAGCTGACCTCGTGCCTGCGGCGCAGGTGGCCGGCGAAATCGGCGCCGCCCCCTTTGCGACCCTGCGGCTGCGTTTCGGCGCGCCGATGGTGGTCAGCGGGACCGCCGACGTCGACCTCCGTCGCGAGTCCGGCGCCAACGCGATCCTCGTCGCCCGCGACGCTTCCCCCGATTCGCAAGGGCCAAACGGGTTCTCGCTGCCGCAGGCGGTGGCGGCGAACGTGATCCTCAGCGCGATCGCCCGTCACGCCTCGGTCGAGGTGGTCGATTTCCTGCCGATCGACGAAGGGCTGGAGGAGATCGTGGCTCCCCTGTTGGAAGTCGATGCGATCAGTCTCAGCCGCCGACGCCAGGTGCCGGAGCTGCTGGCACGCGTTCACCAGGAGGTGCAGCGGCGCCTCGCAGAGGACGACTTGTCGGCTCCTCCGATTCTGCTGGTCCTCTACGGGATGCATCGGGCCCGGGACTTCGATCAGGACTCCGTCGACTACGACGCCGAGATGGACCTGCCCGGCCTGCTGAGCGAGATCATGCGCGACGGGCCGGAAGTGGGGGTGCACGCGTTTCTCTCGTTCGACACGGTGAAGAGCATCGATCGGCGGCTGCCGTCGCGCGCGCTGCAGGAGGCCAGCTGGCGGCTCGCAGGAAGGATGAGTGTCGATGACTCTTCGTCTCTCCTGGGAAGCGACGCAGCCGGTTCGCTGCGCGAGCAGCAGCTATTCGCGGTGAACGAGGACCGCGGCGTCTCGTTGCGCTGCACGGTGATCGACGTGCCCCCCCTGGACTGGTCGCGGGACCTGCTGACTGCAACGGACAAAACCACGGAGGTCGTCGAATGAGTAGAAGCGTGAGAGCCGACCCGGCAAAGCTGCGCGAGCTTGCGAAGAAGCTGAGGAGTGCGGGGGACCAGCTCGAGCAAGTTCAGCGCCAGGTCCAAGGGGCGCTCCGCGCCGCGGACTGGCACGACCACGAGGGCCGGCGTTTCGCCGACACCGTCTCGCGCGAGCTGAAGACGGTGACGGCCGCCGGCCACAAGCTCAAGAACGAGCACCCCCGAGCTCTGGAGAAAAAGGCCCGAGCCCTCGATGACTTTCAGCGCTAAGTTCCCGGTGCATGACTAGAGCGCTTGGCTCGGTTGTGGGGCACGGCGAACCGGACCGTGCGGGGTTTTTGATGATGAGCTAGGCGGCCGCCGTGATAGCGCCTACTGATTCGCCGCAGCTCAGTTGGTTATCTGCCTCATCGAGCGTTTCGCCGCTAAACCCACGTAGGCGGAAACGGGCCGCCGCCGCAACTCCCTTTGAAGCCGCCACCAGGGCCGCGAACCCGCGTCCTGGAACGCGTACGAAAACCCCTGGGGCGAACTCGGCTGCTTCTCGTCTACTACTACCACTCTGCGAGCTGCGGTAGGAAATAGATTAATTTCTTTACCTTATGTGTAACTAAGAAATAGAGCTACACCGAAGTATTCAGAAATGTGTAAGGTCACTCGCTGCTGATGGTGATCGGGCGGGACATCCTCTTCAAATACCTGCGCGAACTCGACATCGAGTACCTCTTCGGCGTACCCGGGACCAACGAGGTCCCGCTGATCGACGGCACCAGTGTCGCCGCGAACAGGGTCACCTACGTGCCGTGCCTACACGAGAACATCGCCGTCGGGGCGGCGATGGGGTACGCCCGCGCCTCGGGCAAGCCGGGAGTGGTGGAGCTACACGTCACGCCGGGAGCCGCCCACGGGATCGGCAATCTCTTCAACGCCTACAAGTCACACGTCCCCCTGGTGGTGTTGTGCGCCCAGCAGCACAACGAACTCGTCCTGCAGGAGCCGCTGCTTGCCTCCGACCTGGTGCGAACCGCCGGGCAGTACGCGAAGTGGGCCTGGGAAGTGCGCTCGCCGCAGGAACTCGGGGTGGTTCTCCAGCGCGCCTTCAAGGAGGCGCTGACTCCCCCTCAGCGCCCCGTCTTCCTCTCGATCCCGTGGGAGTTCACCCTCGCCGAGGTGCCCTACGCCCCCGCCTCCGTGACCCGGATCGGCTCGGCCTTCAGCGGCGAAACGCAAGCCGTCGCGGCCGCCGTCGAGAAGCTGGCCACGGCGACAAAACCGATCGTCGTCGCCGGCGACGGCGTCGGCGCGGCGGGTGCGTGGGAGGAGCTGGAACAGCTCGCCGTCACGATCGGCGCGCCGGTCTACAGCGAGACCCTCAGCAGCTTCATGAACTTCCCCAACCGCTCCCCGCACTGGCAAGGAGAGCTGCCGCAGACCCAAACGTCGATGCAGACCGTCTTCGCCGATTGTGACGTCGTTTTCCTCTGCGGCTACAACGCTCAGGCGCAGGTCCTCGTCTTCAAATACGAACTGGGACCGATGATCCCGGCCGGCGTGGCGCAGGTCTATCTGCACGACGACGCCTGGGAGATCGGCAAGAACGCCTATGGCGAGGCGGCGGTCCTCGGCGACATCAAGGCGACGCTGGGGGAGGTGGTGACCGCGGTCCCGTCCCACCCCGACTTCGACGAGGACGCGGCGGCGGCGCGGCGCCAGGAAATCGGCGACCTCGACGAGCGTCGCCGCGCCGAGCTCTCGGCGCACCTGGACGCGTTGGACGCCCGCGAGGAGACCGAGCCGATCTCCGGCGAAGACGTCGCCCGGGCGCTGGCGGATCTGCAGGCGGAGATGCCGGCGCCGCTGATGCTCTCCAACGAGGCCGTCTCCGACGCCGCCGCCTTCCAGCGCTACCCGAGCTTCGCGCAGCCCAGCGACTACTTCCTCGGCCAGGGGGGCTCGCTCGGCTGGTCGATGCCGGCGGCGCTGGGGATGAAGCTGGCGGCCGGCGCCGGGCGGACCGTCGTCAACGCGGTCGGCGACGGCTCCGCGCTCTTCTACCCGCACACCTGGTGGACGGCGCGCAAGCTCGACCTCGCGATCCTCTACGTGGTCGTCAACAACCGCGAGTACCGCACCCTGCTGAAGGGCCTTGAAGCGGTCGAAAAGATCTACGCGCCGTGGAAGCCGAGTGGCGACCCCTGGTACCTGCGCCTCGGTGAGCCGGCGATGGACTTCGCCGCCCTGGCGCAGCCGTTCGAGGTGGAAGGCGAGCAGGTGTCGACGCTCGAGGCGCTCCCCGGGGCCCTGAGGAAAGGCCTTGAGGCGGTCGCCGCGGGGCGGCCCTTCGTTCTCGACGCGGTCGTCGCTCCCGAACTGCCCGCGGGCCGGGAGGCACCGCGTCTGGATGTCCTGCTCTCGAGAAAGGAAGGAACCAATGCCCCACCCCCAGAGCGATATCTCGGACCAGCTTGACGTCGCCGTCGTCGGCGGCGGCGTCTCCGGCCTCTACACCGCCTGGCGGCTGCTCCACGAGGCCAGGGAAAAGGGCGGGCCGGTACCCAAGGTCACCGTCTTCGAGCTGAGCGAACGGGTCGGGGGGCGGCTCCTGACCTGGCTCCCGGGCAAGCCGGGCGACGGCCTGCGCGCGGAGCTCGGCGGCATGCGCTTCCTCGAAGAGCAGCAGCTCGTCTGGAACCTGCTGGATCAGCTCGGCTTCGGCTCGAGCTTCGTCAAGTTCTGGGTCGAAGGGAACAAACTGCGGCTGATGCTGCGCGGCGAAGGCGCGATCATGGGCACCTCGAACCCGACCGCGCGGTACCGGGTCGACCCGAAGGTGGAGGGCAAGGGGGCCGGCGACGCCCTCTACGAAGTGATCGAAGAAGTGCTGACGACGGAGGAAAACGCCGAAGTCCTGAAGAAGGTCCTCGGCGGAAAGCTCCCCGCGACCCGCGAGCAATGGGATCAGGTGAAGCCGCTGCTCACATGGCACAAGAAGCCGCTTTGGGAGGTCGGCTTCTGGAACCTGCTCAGTGGCGTCCGAAACCCCGAGACCTACCAGTACTTCTGCGATGCCTTCGGCTACTACAGCATCGCCTCCAACTGGAACGCGGCGGAGGCGATGCAGTCGGTCGCCCTCGACTTCAGCCACGAACCGGAAAAGCCCGAATACCACACCCTACGGGAGGGCTATGGGGCGCTGCCCGACGCGCTGGCGCGGGAAGTGACAACACTCGGCGGTGAGATTCGGACCGAAAACCGGCTCGTCTCCTTCGAGGCGGCGGGCGGGGGAAGCACGGTAGCGAGCTTCGCCACCCCCTCGGGGCCCTACCAGGTGCTGGCCGGCTCGCTGGTGCTGGGGCTTCCGCGCCGCTCGCTCGAACTGCTGGCGCCCAGCCCCGACTTCGACCTGCAGGGCAACCCGGCGCTGAAGCGCCTGCTCCAGAGCGTCGTCCCGATGCCGGCCTTCAAGCTCTTCCTCTTCTTCGAGGAACGCTGGTGGGAGGAGCTAGGCATCGACCGCGGCCGCTCGGTCAGCGACATGCCGATCCGCCAGACCTATTACATGGCGCCCGACGCCTACTACGAAAACAAGCCGTGCCCGCCCTGGGGCGTGCTGATGGCCTCCTACGACGACGCCCGGGCGGTCGACTTCTGGCAGGGGCTGGTGCCGCCGGCCGACGAGTGGGAGGAGGGCCGGCGGAAACTGCGCTCGGCGCTGGTCGAGCTGGTGAGCAGCGCCGGCGGCGCCGAGAACGACGTGTCGGAACTACCGCCGCATCTGCACGGGGCGTCGGAAGGGATGATCGCCCACGCGCTGGAACAGCTCGCCCGCCTGCACGAAATCCGGGTCGAGGAGATTCCCGAGCCGACAGCCGGCGCCTTTGCCAATTGGGGCTTTGACCCCTTCGGCGGCGGCTGGAATTTCTGGCGGCCACAGGTCGACGTGCGCGAAGCGATGACCGCAATCAAGCAGCCCTTCGGCGACCAGCTCAACGCCTACGTGGTCGGGGAGTCCTACTCGGGCGTCCAGGGATGGGTGGAGGGAGCGCTCACCGTCGCCGAGCTGGTGCTGCAGAAGCACTTCGGGCTCTCCCGGCCGCCCTGGTTGCCCTCTGACTATTACCTGGGCTGGTAGGCACTGACTGACGCCGGCGAAGGGCCCGGCCACCTTACTTGGCCTGCTCGTCGAGGCCGGGTGGGCGCCGTGGACCCCCGTGGCACACCTGGGTCGCCTGGGCAGGCATCCTCGCCGGAACCGCAACGGTGATCGCCCTTTTCGTCTTCGCCGGTCGCCGGGCTGATCGCTTTTTCACATCCATCTAACGATCGGGTAACGACTCGCCGAGCCCCACCCGAAATCGTCAGCCGCGCTCGTCCTCCTGTAGACGCACCATCCACCAACCAGGAAGGAATCCATGAAGAAGAAGCTGACGAAACCCCGGAGGGCGATCGTCGCGGCCACCCTCGCCGCCGCGCTCGCGCTCCTTGCCACCTCGGCCGCGGGCGCCGCCGGCCCCGCCCACTCCCGACACGCCCAGCACGTTCTGCTGCTCTCGGTCGACGGGCTGCACCAGTCCGACCTGCGCTGGTACGACTCGACCCACCCTCACTCGGCGCTCGCCTCGCTGAGCCACGACGGGGTGGAATTCACCCACGCCCAGACGCCCGTGCCCTCCGACTCCTTCCCGGGGATGGTCGGCCAGGTGACCGGGGGCAACCCGGGAACCACCGGGATCTACTACGACGTCACCTACAACCGCGAACTGCTGCCGCCCGGGACGACCGAATGCGCCGGGGCGACGCCGGGCACCGAAGTCGCCTTCGACGAGACCGCCGATCGCAACTCGGCCTCGATCGACGCCGGCCAGGGGCTGAGCGGGCTGCCCGACAGCATCCTTCACCTGACCAGCAACGCCTCGAGCCTGATCGACCCGGCCAAGCTGCCGGTCGACCCGAACACCTGCCAGCCGGTCTACCCGCACGAATACCTGAAGGTCAACACGATCTTCGAAGTC
>JBQCIG010000077.1:0-5728 GCA_051953975.1 Solirubrobacterales bacterium
CTCGGTCACGCTGCCGCTCGCCTTCACCGGACTGCTGGTCGCAAGCGCGCTGCCGGTCTTCCTCGCCGTCAAGGCGGCGAAGCGTGGTGCGCCGGGACGCGCCTGGTGGTGGCTCGCCCTCGCGTTCGCGATGCAGGCGAGCTATCTCGGATTGCAGATCTGGCTCTTCGCCGACGACCTCGGCAAGTTCTCGCCAAGCGACAACGCCTACGGCTCGATTTACTTCACCCTCCTCGGCACCCATCACGCCCATGTCCTCGTCGGGCTCCTCCTCGACAGCTGGCTCCTGTGGAAGCTGGCACGGGGCATCACCAACTATCGGCTGATCGCCCTCCGCGTCACCGCGATCTACTGGTACTTCGTCGCGATCGCCGGGGTCGCGATCACGCTGACCCAGCTCTACCCGTCGCTATGAGGGTGCTGAGGCCGATACTGGAGCGGATCCCGCCCGAGTCGCCGGTCTCGCCGGTCCTCTGGTTCGCGGTCTTCGGCGCCCCGGGGGCCTACGCCGTCCAGCTCGGCCTCGGCTACTGGCTGGTCGAGGCGGCCTGCAGCCCGACCGGCGGCGAGTGGGGCATCTCGCTCGGCGCCTGGGCGATCGTCGTCACCGCCTTGGCGGCGGCGGTCGCCGTCGCCGCGGGGCTCATCTCCGTGTGGCTCTACCGGCGCCACGGCGACCGCCACGATCCCCCGCCGGCCGGCCGGGTCGCCTTCCTCGCCGCGGTCGGGATGACCGTCTCCGCCCTCTTCCTGGCGCTGATCCTGATGACTGGCGCCGGCGTCCTCACCTTCCGCGTCTGCAACCAGTCATGAGGCGGGGAGGGAAAGCAATCGCCGCGACCGTCCTGGTGGGCGCGCTCGCGGTCGCCGCCCTGGCCGAGGCGCAGCCGCCGAGCGGGATCACCCACGCCCCCGGCGGCTCGAAACAGACGCAGTTGCAGCTGGGCGCCGAGCTCTTCGCCGCCAACTGCGCCAGCTGCCACGGCTTCAAAGGGGAAGGCGTGCTCGCCCCGAGCGAAAGCGCCGTCGGCGGCACTAGCGGCCAGGGCCCGTCGCTGATCGGGGTCGGCGAAATGGCCCCCGACTTCTATCTGCGGACCGGGCGGATGCCGCTCGACCACGCCGGCGAAGAGCCCGAACGCCAGCGGCCGTTCTTCAACTCCCACGAGATCGAAGCGATCAGCGCCTACGTCGCCTCCTTCGGCGGCGGCCCGAAGATCCCCGAACCGGAACCCGACTACGGCTCGCTCTCGGAAGGGATGTCCCTGTACACCGAGCACTGCGCCGGCTGCCACCAGATCGTCGGCCAGGGGGGCTACGTGACCGGGGCCAAGGTGCCGGTGCTCGATCACGCCAGCTCGACCGAGATCGCCGAGGCGGTGCGGATCGGCCCCTTCCTGATGCCGAAATTCCCGCAGAGCCAGATCAGCGACGACGACCTGAACAAGATCATCGCCTACATCAACAGGAGCAAGCATCCCGAAGATGCCGGCGGCTGGGGGATCGGCCACATCGGGCCGGTGCCGGAGGGGATGGTCGCCTGGTTCGTCGCCGTCTTCGTCCTCGCCGGGCTCTGCGCCGTGATCGGAAGGAGGCTGTCGTCATGAAGTCGAGACCGAAGCTGAAGTTCGCGCTGCTGGCGGCGCTGGGGTTCCTGCGCGGCGCCGGCCACAAGCGCAAGCGCAAGCGGATCGTCGAGGAGGAAGGCGGCGACTCGCGGGCGGAGCTGGTGGTGGCGCTGCTGCTGTTCGGCGCCGCCGCCTGCGCGGTGATGTTCGTCGTCGTCTACGCGCTCGACTGGCCGAACCTGACCCAGTGGCTCGGCCTCTGCCTCGGCGCCTGCCTGCTGCTGATCGCCGCCGCCCTGATCTACGCCGGCGAGACCTTCGTCCCGACCGAGCAGTTGGAAGAGGACTACCCGCCGATCGAGCACCCCGAAGCGCAGGAGGAAATCGACCAGATCGGGCGCGAGAGCGTCGGCGGCTTCACCCGCAAGCGGCTCCTGCTCGGGGCGGCGGGCGCCGCCGGGGCGGCGCTCGGGGCGGCGCTCGTCGTCCCCGCCGCCTCCTTCGGGCCGTTCCTCGACACCGAGTCCTTCTACTACTCGCCCTGGCGCCGGGACCGGCGCCTGGTCGACGAGGAAGGCAAGCCCAACAAAGCCGACGAGATCGAGTACGAAACCATCTACACGGCCTTCCCCGAGAACGCCTACCGCGAGGAGCTGGCGGCGCCGGTGGTCGTCGTCCGCGTCGCCCCCTCGGAAGTGGAGTTGCCGGAAGGGCGGGAAAACTGGGCGCCGGAAGGCATCGTCGCCTACTCGAAGATCTGCACCCACGCCGGTTGCGCGGTCGCCCTCTACCGCAAGCCGCGCTTCCCGCAGGCCGAGCCGCGACCGGCCCTCGTCTGCCCCTGCCATTACTCGACCTTCGACCCCGCCGAGGGCGGCAAGGTGATCTTCGGACCGGCCGGGCGCGAACTGCCGCAGCTGCCGCTGCTGGTCGACTCGGCCGGGGAGCTGCGAGCGGCGGGCAACTTCTCCGCCCCGGTCGGACCGAGCTTCTGGGGCGTGCGGACGCGGAGGCCGACGGCGTGATCCGTCGCGCGATCCGCTTTCTCGACCAGCGCAGCGGCAGCGCGCCGCTGCTGAAGAAAACGCTGCGCTACGTCTTCCCGGACCACTGGTCCTTCCTGCTCGGCGAGGTCGCGCTCTACTCCTTCATCGTCCTCGTCGCCACCGGCGTCTACCTCACCTTCTTCTTCGAGCCGAGCACGGCGAAAACCGTCTACCACGGCAGCTACGCGCCGCTGCGGGGGATGGAGATGAGCAGGGCTTACGCCTCGGCGATCCACCTCTCCTTCGACGTCAAGGCGGGCCTGCTGATCCGCCAGACGCACCACTGGGCCGCCGACGTCTTCATCGCCGCGATCGTCCTCCACCTGATCCGGGTCTTCTTCACCGGCGCCTACCGCAAACCGCGCGAGCTGACCTACCTGATCGGCGTCGTGATGCTGTTCGCGGCGCTGCTGGAGGGGTACCTCGGCTACTCGCTGGTCGACGACCTGCTCTCCGGGATGGGCCTGGCGATCGGCTACGGGGTGGCGCTCTCGATCCCCTTCATCGGCGCCAACATGGCGCTGCTGATCTGGGGCCACCCCTTCCCCGGCGACCCCGAATTCTGGTCGCGGATGTACATCGGGCACGTGCTGATCCTGCCGCTGCTGATCGGCGGGCTGCTCGCCGTCCACCTGGCCCTGGTCAGCTCCCGCCATCACACCCAGTTCCGGCGCAAATCGGTCCCCAGCGAGCGCAAGGTGGTCGGCATCCCCACCTTCCCCGGCCAGCTGCCGCGCTCGCTGGGGCTGATGATCGCGGTCGCCGGGGTGCTGGTCCTACTCGGCGGGCTGGTGCAGATCAACCCGATCTGGCTCTGGGGCCCCTACCACATCTACGACGGCACCAACGGCGCCCAGCCCGACTGGTACCTCGGCTGGCTGATCGGGGCGCTGCGGCTGGTGCCGGGCTTCGACGTCGTCGTCGGGAACCGGACCCTGGTGCCGAACCCGTTCTGGGGCGGGGCGCTGTTCCCGCTGGTGGTGATGCTGGCGCTGATGCTGTGGCCGTGGCTGGAGCGGCGGGTGACCGGCGACCGCCGCGCCCACAACGTGCTGCAGCGGCCGCGGGACGCCCCGGTCCGCACCGGGATCGGCGCCGGCTTCCTCACCTGGGTGGTGATGATCTTCCTCGCCGGCGCCTCGGACCGGATGCTCGTCTTCCTCGACATCAGCTACATCAGCCAAATCTGGTTCTACCGCTTCGCGGTCTGGATCGTGCCAGTCGTCGTCGGCCTGCTCGCCTGGCGCTTCTGCCTCGCCCTCAAGGGGATGGAGGAGGTGCAGGCCGAGCAGGAGGCCGCCGTCCGTAGCGCGCAGCCCGAGTAGCGAGCCGGGGGTCGGCGCCGTCCTCGAGCAGGGCCTGGCGCAGCTCGGCCTCGCGGATCCAGCGCAGGAACATCCAGGAGAAGAGGCTGACGGTGATCAGCGCCCCCCAGATGAACATGATCGCGCCGCCGACCTGCTGGTCGGTGAGGCGGGCGATGCCCCATTCCCGCTCCCCGGGCGCGTAGTAGGGGTAGAAGGGCGTCCCAGCCCAGATGAAGATGTTGCCGAGGATCGCGCAGCCGAGCGCGCGGACGACCAGCACGTAGGTGGCCTTGGCGGCCGAGCCGAACCAGCTGGGCCCCGGCAGCGGCTCCAGCAGCGCCCCCCACATCAAGAGCCCGGCGAGGAAGAAGCAGCCGTGCTCGAAGGCGTGCAGGGGCGGGTTCTCCAGCGCCGCTTCGTAGAAGGCGGGCAGGTGCCAGAGGTAGAGGTTGAGCGCCCAGAGCGGCAGCGCAACCAGCGGGTGCATCAGCCAGCGCAGCCGCTGGACCAGCAGCCAGGCGAGCAGCGGCCTCAGCATCGGGCCGCTGAGGCCGACGAGGATGAAGAGCGGCGCCACTTCCCCGAGCGCGACATGCTGGAGCATGTGCACGTAGAAGAGGTCGCTCTCGCCGATCGTGTCGAGGGGCGAGATCAGCGCCGCGACGACGATCGCGACCCCGAGGTAGAAGCTGAGCTGCCGCCAGAGCGGCATCCCGCGGCCGCGCCGTGCCAGGGCATGGGCGCGCCGCGCGTAGAGGATGCCGACCAGAAGTGCAGCGGCGACGATCACCGCCCCTCGATTACCCGCGAGGCGCAATCGCAAGCCCACCCGCAGGGTAGGGGTGGGCCATGCAGCGCTGGCTGATCGGGGTCGCCGTAATAGCGGGGGTGGCGGTCGTCGCGATCGCGCTGGCCATGCACCCGCGGACCGGTGGCGAGGCGATGAGGGAGGCGAACCGGATCTCCCTGCACCCGGAACGGAAACCGAAGGCTGGGGTGGAAAGCGGAGCGCCCGCCTCGCCCCTGTTCACCGACGCGGATCTCGAAGCCCGCCTCCGGGCTCTGCGCGGTCGCCCGGTCGTCCTCAACGCCTGGGCCTCCTGGTGCCCGCCCTGTCGCGAAGAGCTGCCGCTCCTCGCCTCGGCCGCGGCCCGCTTCGGCCGCCGCGTCGTCTTTCTCGGCGCTGACGTGGAAGACGACGCCACCGGCGCCCGGCAGCTGCTTGCCGAAGTCCCCCTCGGCTACCCGAGCTACGCGACGAGCCTCGAAGGCCTCCGCTCGCTCAGCCCCGTGACCGGCACCCCGTTCACCCTCTTCATCGACCGCAGGGGCGAGGTTGTAGGCCAGCAGATCGGCGCCTACCACTCCCAGGAAGAACTCGACGCGGATGTCGCGGCCCTCGTCGGCCACACCTAATTTCCGTGGTTCCTTAGTCCGGATATACAGGACAAAGGAACCACGGAACTCAGGGGCGCTGGGTTTGGACGACCTGGGTCGGGTCTTCGGCGGACTGGAAGCCGGCCTTGAAGATCGACCAGCGCTTGCAGGCCGAGCCGGCCAGGAGGAGGGCTCCGCCGGCGGCGGTGAGGGCGCTGCGGCGGCGCTTGGAGAGGGGCAGGGGCACCGCGGGGTCGCCGACGGCGAGCGCGGCGGCGCCGGCCAGCGTCAAGGCCCGGGCCGCCTTGCCGAAGCGGCCCGCTTTGCCCTTCTCGTAGGCCTCGGCGAGCGGGCCGAGGCGTTTGTGCATGGCGAGCGTCGTCGCCTCCTCGGCCAACGCGGCGGCGATCCCCAGCCGCCGCGCCGGCTC
>JBQCIG010000078.1:0-2850 GCA_051953975.1 Solirubrobacterales bacterium
AACTGCGCAAGGGGATGCGGGCGGCGCTCTCGGGGACGCTGGCGACGATGTGCCCGGCGGTCCCCTACGCCTTCGCCGCGAAGATGGCCCACCCCGACCGGCCGGTGATCGCGGCGATCGGCGACGGCGCGATGCAGATGCTCGGCATCAACGCCCTGATCGACATCGCCGCCCGCTGGGAAGAGTGGTCGAACAAGCAGCTGGTCGTGCTCGTCCTCCACAACGACGACCTCAACCAGGTCACCTGGGAGCAGCGGGTGCTGGCCGGCGACGCCAAACTCGAAGCCTCGCAGCGGATCCCCGACTTCCCCTACGCCGACTACGCGCGCCAGCTCGGCCTGCACGGGATCAAAGTCGAAGACCCCGACGCCGTCGCCGGCGCCTGGGACGAGGCGCTGGGCGCGGGCCGGCCCGTCCTCTACGAGGCGGTGACCGATCCCGAGGTGCCGCCGCTGCCCCCCCACATCAAACTCGAACAGGCGACCTCGCTGGCGAAAGCGCTGCTGAACGGCGACCCGCACGGCGGCCGCATCGCCGTCCAGTCGCTGAAAGGCAAGCTGAAGGAGCTGACGACGCGCTGATGGCGATCGCAGTCCGCCACACCTCGCCGGGGCTCGACGCCGTGGTGACGGAAATGCGCGTCCGCGCCTACACCGTCCCCACCGCCGCGCCGGAGTCCGACGGCACTCTGGAATGGGACGCGACGACGATCATCATCGTCGAGGTCGAGGCCGGCGGCGAGCAGGGGCTCGGCTACACCTACGGCGACCGCAGCGTCGCCACCTTCATCGACTCGCAGCTGCGCTCGGTCGTCTACGGCTGCGACGCGATGGCGCCGCCCGCGGTCTGGGCGCGGATGCAGCAGGCGATCCGCAACGCCGGCCACCCGGGGGTCGGGGCGATGGCGGTCTCCGCGGTCGACGTCGCCCTCTGGGACCTGAAGGCGCGCCTACTCGGCCTCTGCCTCGCCGACGCGCTGCCGCGCTTCCACCCGACGGCGCCGATCTACGGCAGCGGCGGCTTCACTTCTTACTCCCAGGCGCAGCTGCGCGAGCAGCTCGAGGGCTGGATGAAGGCAGAGCTGCTGCGGGTGAAGATCAAGGTCGGCCGCGAACCGGAGCGCGACCCCGCCCGGCTGGCGCTCTGCCGCGAGGTGATCGGCGACGAGGTGGAGCTGATGGTCGACGCCAACGGCGCCTTCTCTCCGAAGCAGGCGCTCGACTGGGCCGCGTGCTACGACGAGTACGGCGTCACCTACTTCGAGGAGCCGGTCAGCTCCGAGGACCGCGAGGGGCTGCGCTTCGTGCGCGAGCGCGCCCCCGCCGGGATGGCGATCGCGGCCGGCGAGTACGAGTGGGGCCTAGGGGGGCTCCTGCTCCTCGCCGGCTGCGTCGACGTCGTCCAGGCCGATGTCACCCGCGTCGGCGGCATCACCAACATGCTCCGCGCCGACGGCATCTGCAAGGCGCTGCAGCGACCGTTCTCCGCCCACTGCGCGCCGGCGATCTCGGCCCACGTCTGCTGCGCGATGGAGACGCTCGAGCACCTCGAGTACTTCCACGACCACGTCCGGGTCGAGCGGCTGCTCTTCGACGGCACCCTCGACCCCAAGGGCGGGGCGCTGCGACCGGACCGCTCGCGGCCGGGCCTGGGCCTCGAGCTGAAGCACGGCGAGGCGGAGCGCTGGGCGGCATGAGCGGGAACGAGGTGGGGCACGGGACGCTGGCGCCGGAGGGGATCGAGCGGATCGACCGCCGGGCGCTGAAGCAGGCGCTGAAGGACACGGTCAAGGGCGAGGTGCGCTTCGACCTCGGTACCCGGGCGATCTACTCGCACGACAGCTCCAACTACCGCCAGCCGCCACTCGGGGTCGTCCTCCCCCGCGACGCCGAGGACGTGGTCGCCGCCGTCGCCGCCTGCCGCGAGCACGGCGCGCCGGTGCTGCCGCGCGGCTGCGCCACCAGCCTCTCCGGCGAGACGACCAACGTCGCCGTGGTGATCGACACCTCCAAATACATGCGGGAGATCGTCGAGATCGACGCCGAGCGGCGGATCGCCCGCGTGCAACCGGGAGTGATCCGCGACCAGCTCGCCGAAGTGACGGAGACCCGCCACAACCTCACCTTCGCGCCGGACACCTCGACCCACGAATACGCGACCTTCGGCGGCATGGTCGGCAACAACTCCTGCGGCATCCACTCGGTGATGGCGGGGCGCACCGCTGACAACGTCGAAGAGCTGGAGATCGTAACCTACGACGGGCTGCGGATGCGGGTCGGCCCGACCTCGGAGGAGGAGCTGGAGCGGATCATCCGCGAGGGCGGCCGCCGCGGCGAGATCTATGCGGCGATGCGCGACCTGCGCGACCGCTACGCGCAGCTCGTCCGCGAGCGCTATCCCGACATCCCGCGGCGCGTCTCCGGCTACAACCTCGACGAGCTGCTGCCGGAGAAGGGCTTCAACGTGGCCCGGGCGCTGGTCGGCTCGGAGGGGACGCTGGCAACGGTGCTGGAGGCGACGGTGCGGCTCGTTCACTCCCCCCCGGCCCGCTCGCTGCTGGTGCTCGGCTACCCGAGCGTCTACGAGGCCGCCGACCACGTCTCCGAGATCCTCGAATACGGCCCGACCGGGCTGGAGGGGCTCGACCGCTGCCTGGTCCAGGACATGGAGGGCAAAGGCCAGCACACCGGCGAGATCCCGCTGCTCCCCGACGGCGACGGCTGGCTCCTGGTCGAGTTCGGCGGCGAGGACAAGCGGGAGAGCGACGAGAAGGCGCGCGAGTGCATGGACCGGCTGCGCCGCGACCGCAACGCCCCGAAGATGAGCCTGTTCGACGACGAGGCCGAAGAG
>JBQCIG010000079.1:0-2814 GCA_051953975.1 Solirubrobacterales bacterium
ACCTGCTCGGTGCGGGTGTGGACGACCATCCCCTCGCGCACCGGGGTCGAGCAGGAGGTCTGCAGTTTCGGGATCCCCTCGATCTCGACCAGGCACATGCGGCAGGCGCCGACCGGGTCGCCGAGTTTCGGTTCGTAACAGAAGAACGGGATCTCGACGTCACCCTTGCGGGCGGCGTCGTGGAGCATCTCGCCCTCGATCGCCGCCACCTCGCGGCCGTCGATCGTGATCGTCACCTCGCGACCGGCGGGGCTCATATCGACGCCCCCAGGGTCTCCGGCGGCGCTTGGACGACGGCGTGCGGGTCGAGCACCAGCTCCGGGTTTTCCATCACCGCTTCGAACTCCTCTCGGAACTTGCGGACCATCGCCCCGACCGGCATCGCCATCGAGTCGCCGAGCACGCAGAGGCAGTGGCCGATGATGTTCTGCTGGACCGAGCTGACGATGTCGAGGTCCATCGGCGTCGCCTCGCCGCGGACCATCCGCTCCAGCATCTTCACGGTCCAGTTGGTGCCCTCGCGGCAGGGGACGCACTTGCCGCAGGACTCGTGGTGGTAGAAGCGCGCCGTGCGCAGCGCCAGGTGCGGAATCGAGACGCGGTCGTCGCAGACGATGATCGAGCCGGAGCCGAGCATCGAGCCCGCCTCGGCCATCGCCTCGAAGCTGTAGGGGAGGTCGAGGCCCTCCTCGGCGGTGAGCACCGGCGAGGAGGAGCCACCGGGGAAGAAGGCCTTGATCTCGTGGCCGGGCTCGGGCCCGCCGGCGAGGTCGCAGATCAGCTCGCGGGTCGGGATCCCCAGCTCGACCTCGTAGTTGCCGGGCCGGCGCACCCCGCCGGAGACCGAGACGACCTTGGTCCCGGGCGACTGCTCAGTGCCGAAGCCGCGGAACCACTCGGCGCCGTGGCGGACGATGTGGGGGACGTTGGAGAGCGTCTCGACGTTGTTGATCAACGTCGGCCCGCCGTAGAGGCCCTGCACCGCCGGGAACGGCGGCTTCAGGCGCGGGTTGCCGCGCTTGCCTTCGAGTGCGTCGAGCAGGGCGGTCTCCTCGCCGCAGATGTAGGCGCCGGCGCCGCGGTGGACGACCAGCTCGAGGTCGCGGCGGCAGCCGAGGACGTCCTTGCCGAGGTAGCCCGCCTCGTAGGCTTCGGCGACCGCCGCTTCGAGGATGTCGGCCTGGGCGGCGTACTCGCCGCGGATGAAGATGAAGGCGTGGCCGGCGTCGGCGGCGAGCGCCGCGATCGCGATCCCCTCGATCAGCTGGTGCGGATTGCGCTGCATCAGCTCGCGGTCCTTGAAGGCGCCGGGCTCGGACTCGTCGGCGTTGCAGCAGAGGTACTTCTGCATGTCGCCGCGGGGGAGGAAGGAGGCCTTTTTGCCCATCGCGAAGCCGGCGCCGCCGCGGCCGCGCAGGCCCGAGTCTTCGAGCTCCTTGAGGACTTCGTCCTGCTCCATCTCGCGGTAGGCGCGCTCCATCGTCGAGTAGCCGCCGGCCAGGCGCCGGTAGCCGTCGAGCGTGCGCAGCGCCGGCTCGGAGGCGTGCTCGAGCAAGACGCGCGTCTCGCGCGGATCAGCCATTCGCGTCGTCCTCCCCAGTGTCGACGGGACGATTACCGGTCACATGGACCGCTTTTCGTCCCGTCGGCGAGGGGGTGTCGCCGGCTAGGGGGCGCTTGGCTAGGGCTTTCTCCGGCAGGACCTCGGCGCCGGCGCGCAGCTGCTCGATTGCCGTCCCCGCCTCGGCCGCCTCCAGCGGCCCGTAGTAGCGCTGGTCGATCGAGGCCATCGGGGCGATGTCGCAGGCGCCGAGGCACTCGAAGCCGGTGACGAAGAAGTCCTCGTCGCCCGCGGCGGCCGCCTCGAAAGCGTCGAGCAGGTGGTCGCCGCCGCGCATCCAGCAGCTGATGTTGGTGCAGACCTCGATCCGGTGCGAGCCGACCGGGCTGGTGTGCAGGAGGTCGTAGAAGCTCGCCACCGACTCCAGGTAGGCGGGGGTGACCCGCATCACCGCGGCGGCCTGGCGGATCCCCTCCGGCGTGCACCAGCCGTAGCGCTCCTGCACCGCCCACAGCGCCGGGATCGAAGCCGAGCGGCGGTCGGGGTAGCGACCCATCAGCCCCTCGATCCGCTCCCGCAGCTCCGGCGGGCAGTCGACCTCGTGCAGCTCGGGGATCTCCTCCTCGGCGCGGCCGGGGACGCGGCCCTCGGTCACCGCGGCGTCGACCGGGAGGTTCGGGTTGTCGATGCCGCGACCGTCGACCGGGCTCATCGGTCCACCCCCCCGAGGATCGGGTCGAGCATCCCCAGCGAGGCGATCATGTCGGCGACGTAGCCGCCGACCGCCATCTCGCGGAAGGCCTGCAGGTTGACGAAAGAGGGATCGCGGAAGTGGACCCGGGCCGGCTTCGCCGAGCCGTCGGCGAGGACGAAGCAGCCGAGCTCGCCGCGCGGGTGCTCGATCGAGTAGTAGACCTCGCCGGGCGGCACCCGGTAGCCCTCGGTGACCAGCTTGAAGTGGTGGATCAGCGACTCCATCGAGGTCGAGAGCTCCGAGCGCGGCGGCAGCACGTACTTGCGGTCGTCGGCGATGAAGGGCCCCGCCGGCAGCCCGTCGAGCACCTGCTCGATGATCCGCACCGACTCGACCATCTCCGCCAGCCGCACCCGGTAGCGGTCGTAGTTGTCGCCCACGGTCCCGATCGGGATCCTGAAGTCGAACCGGGGATAGACGAGGTAGTCGAAGACCTTGCGGAGGTCCCAGGGCTCGCCGGCTGCGCGCAGCAGCGGGCCGGTGACGCCCAGCTCCAGCA
>JBQCIG010000080.1:0-4715 GCA_051953975.1 Solirubrobacterales bacterium
GATTCGCCGCCCGAGAGGTTCCGTTTCCTCCTCGTGCTTTGTCAGCGCCTTGGGGCCGCAGGATCTCCCAAGCCGTTCAACCTAGGAGTTCACAACATCACTTCCTTTGCCGATCTCGGCACTTCCAAGCCGGTGGTCGACGCCCTGCGAGCGCGTTCGATCACCCAGCCGTTCCCGGTTCAAGAGATGGTCATCCGCGACGCGCTCGCGGGTCGCGACCTCCTCGTCCAGTCCCCCACCGGATCGGGCAAGACTCTCGCCTTCGGCGTTCCCCTGGTCGACCTGATCCACCCCCGGGACAAGGGCCCGCAGGCCCTGGTCCTTGCCCCCACCCGCGAGCTGGCCACCCAGATCGTCGCCGAGCTGACCATGCTGGCCAAGGCCCGCGGCCTCAGGATTGCCGCGGTCTACGGCGGCGTCGGGATGGGCCCTCAGATCGCCGCCGCGCGGCGGGCCGACGTCCTCGTCGCCACCCCCGGCCGCCTCGAGGACCTGATCGGGCGAGGCGCGGTCTCGCTCGAGCGAGTCCACGTGCTCATCCTCGATGAGGCCGATCGCATGCTCGACATGGGGTTCCGTCCCGCCGTCGACCGGATCGTCGCCCTGACTCCCACCGAGCGCCAGACCCTCTTCTTCTCGGCGACCCTGGAGGGGGCGGCGGGACAGGTCGCAGCCTCCTACACGCGCGACGCCCTCTCCCACACTCACTCCGACCCCGAGCGGGCGGAGGCCAAGATCGAGCACCGTTTCGTGCCGGTCGACTCCCAGGGCGCCAAGCTCGAGCGGCTGGTCGAGCACCTGGTAAGCGAGGAGGGCGGGCGCTCCCTCGTCTTCGTCCGCACTAAGCGCAGCGCCGACCGGTTGGTCAAGCGCCTACGAAGTCGCCAAGTGGAGGCCGTCGCGATGCATGGCGACAAGAGCCAGGGCCAGCGTGAGCGGGCGCTGGCTCGCTTCGAGAGCGGCGCCGTGGTGACCCTGGTCGCGACCGACGTCGCCGCCCGGGGGATCGACGTCCCCGACGTCGCCCGGGTGATCAACTACGACGCCCCGGAGGACCGCGAGGCATACGTGCACCGGGTCGGCCGCACGGGCCGGGCCGGGCGCACCGGCACCGGCATCAGCTTCGTCCTCGCCGACCAGGCAGGGGAGATGGGTCAGATCGCCTCGAGCCTCGGTCTCGACCACGGCCTCGGCAAGCCGGCCCCCGCGACGACGACCACCCAGCCCCAACGGCGCCCCCGCCGCAATCGCCGGCGGCGGAGCAGAGCCGCGGCCTCGGGCCGATGAGCTCCGAGGCAGCCAGGTGGAGCTGCGCCCGCTGCGGGGTCTCCGTCGGGCGGATCGACGGCGAGACGGCGGAGCTGCCGAAGAGCTGGAGCCGATCGGGCGGGGAGACCCACTGCCTGTCGTGCAGCAGGGCGCGGGCCGGAGAGGCGGCGATGGAGTCGGCCCCGGCCGCGACTTCGCGCGAGGAGCGGGTCCGGCTGCGGCGCGCGGCGCTGATCGAGTTCGAGATCGGCCGAGCGCCCGAGGCACCGAACCGGACGATCGCGCTCGCCTGTCGCACCTCGACCGGCGCGGTCGCGAGTGTGCGGGAGAGGCTGGAGCGATCCCCCGCGGCCGCCCCTGAGAGCGGCGCCTAGGAGGGGGTTCTTCGTGGAGATCGGGATCGGCCTCGCCGCGGCAGCCGCGCTGATGACCAACCTGGCATCGCTGCTGAAGCACCGCGGCTGCCAGCACGCCCAGCCAGTCCGCATCAGCCGCCCCCTGGGCAGCCTGCGCGGCCTCGCCACTTCGCCTTGGTTCGCCGCCGGCTGGAGCCTGGCTGCCCTAGCCTGGCTCGTCCACGTCGCGGCCCTCTCGATGGCCCCGATCTCCCTCGTCCAGGCGGTGCTGGCGGGAGGAGCGGTCACCCTGGCGGTGCTCTCGCAGCGCCTCTTCGGCGAGCGGGTCGAGCGACGGCAGTGGCTGGCCCTGGCCCTCGGCGGCGCCGGCCTCGCCCTCCTGGCAGCCACCCTGCCGCACTTCAACGGCGCCCACGCCGGTTTCACCCTGGCGGGGATCGCGAGCTTCGAGGGTGGGCTGGTCCTGCTGGCGGCGGGGATTGCCCTCGGGCATCGCGCCGAGCGCCTCACCCAGCAACGCGGAGTGCTCCTGGCCGTCCTCGCCGGCCTTCTTTTCGCCCTGGCCGGGATCGCGATCAAGGCCCTCACCGGCGGCGCCGGCAGCTGGCCTCTTGTCGCCTCGCTGGTCGCCCTCACCCTCGCCTGCGGCGGCCTCGCCCAATACACGGCGGTCGCCGCCCTTCAAAGTGGCGGCGCGATCGAGACGATCGGGCTGATGGGCATCATCGCCAACGCCACCCAGATCATCGGCGGCATCCTCGTCTTCGGCGATCCGCTCTCCCCGAGCCCGCTCGGGATCGCCCTGCAGTTCAGCGCGCTCGCGATGGTCTGCTTCTCGGCGCTGCTGCTCCCGTCTCGGGTCGCCCCGCGGGTCCTGGAGCAAACTTGAAGGACCGGGCCGGAGATCGCCGGATCGACGCGGCCCTCGATGCCCAACCCTCCGGCGCCTCCGGGAAAACCAAAGGCGATGAGACTCGGGATCAGGTGAGGCGGCGGCGGGTGCGGCGGGTCGAAGGCCGCACCAAGCGGTATCTGGCCACGCTGCCCAAGGTCTCCCGAAAAGACTAGATCTGCCGCACCTGTCGAGGCGCAAGGGGCACAAAGCAGCCTATGCAGGGGCAAGATCAAAGAATGCCGGCATTCCAACCGCCCTCTCTCATTTCAGGCACTTTTCACCAGAAGTGCCTGACTCGCTGCATATCCGTTCCTATCCCTGCATATTTCACTTTCTGCGGTCTCTCCAAAGCCATCAGAAAAGCGCTGCAAACGCGCGTCTTCTGACGACCTCCCGCTCACCGCCCTCCTTGCATCGCACCCAGGAGGTCGGCGGTTCGAATCCGCCTAACTCCATCGCTCGCCCTTAAGACAGCCCAACCCGGGGCCGCCGTCGCTTCGATCAGATGCCGGTCTGCTTCGAGTAAAGGGGGTGCGCAGCGAGGCCAGCGGTCTTCGAGTGCGGGCGCTCGCTTGGTCAGCCTTGATCTCCTGTCTAAGTAGTTCACCCCATGCGAAGAGGGGGACAAGACCTTAAGCGGGTTGGACAGAGTGTCGATTAGGGAGCTATCCGGAGCGCTTAGGCGCTCGCCCTTGAATGGAAAGAGATCGCCATGCATCACATCACTCGCAAGCGGGCGCTCGCAGGACTCGTCTGTGTCTCTGCCCTCGCCATTGCCGCCGTCGCCTACGCCTATTTCACGAGCACCGGCTCGGGAACGGCCACCGCCAAAGTAGGCACCAGCTCCGCAGTCACGATCAAAGGGACCGTCTCTGGGAACCTCTACCCGGGTGCCTCCTCGCAGGTCTCCTTCACCGTCGACAACCCGTCGAGCGGCGCGCAGAGGGTCGGGACCATCACCCTCACCGGCATCACCGTCGATGCCGCCCACTCGACCTGCAGCACCGTGATCAGCGGCGGCAACCCGGACTTCTCGATGCCGGCCGTGGCGGTCAACGCGACCTTCGCCCCCGGCAACGGCCAAGCCGTGACGCCGAAAGGCACGCTGACGATGAACGACACCGGGGTCAGCCAGAACGCCTGCCAGGGGGCCGAACTCACCCTGGCCCTCTCGAGCAACTAGCCGACTCGTCGCGACTGGATGCTTGGGCGTCGCGACAAGAGGCGCTACGGCGCGACCAGGGCGCTCATCGCCCTGGTCGCCGCCGTCGCCTGCTTGGGAGGCGTCGCCTACGCCGGCATCCCTCGTGGGAGGGCCAAGCCCAGCCGCGAGCAGGCGGGACGCCGCCCGCCGCGCCCGCGCTTCATCGAAGTGCCGGCAGCGCTCGGGGTCGGCGAAAGGGGCCAGTTCCGGTTCCACATCGCACCGCGAGGGCGGAAGCCGGGAGAGCCCGCGGGACCAGCCCAGCCTGTCTCGCCGGATGTCAGATGGCGTCGCTTCGAATGCAGGCTCGACGGCGGCGGGTGGGGCGACTGCTCCTCCCCGTATCCGCTGAGCAGCCTCAGCCCCGGAAACCACTCCTTCGCGGTGCGGGCGCTCAACCGGAGCGGCCGAAGCGGGCCCGTCGCCCACTACCGCTGGTCGCAGCTGGAACCGAAGGACTTCACGATCGAGCCGCTCCTGGAATCGCTCCAGGAGCTGATGCCGGGTGCGCCGCCCCAACAGCTGCCGGTCCGGATCGAGAACCCGAACCCCGCGCCGATCGAAGTCACCGGCCTCACCGTCGTCGTCTCCCCCGATCGGGTGGGCTGCGTCGCCGATCCGAACTTCGCGGTCACGCCGTCGAGCCTCAGCCCGGCGGCGGCGCTGACGGTCCCGGCCGACGGGTCGGTGGATCTACCGACCGCGACGGCGACGGCGCCAACGCTGGCGCTGCGCGAACTGCCGTTCGACCAGCACGCCTGCCAGGGAGCGACCCTCCGCCTCTCCTTCAGCGGTGAGGCGCGCGGATGAGGAGCGTCCGCCTGACCGGCTTCACGGGCTGCCTCTTGGGGGCGGTCGCGGTTGCCCTGGCGGGAAGTGCCATCGCCTACTTCACCGCCGGCGGAACCGGCAGCGCCGCCGCCGCAGTCGCAAAGCTCACCGCGCCGACGATCACCGCCGCCACCCCCGGCGCCGGCGGCGCGGTCACCCT
>JBQCIG010000081.1:0-10466 GCA_051953975.1 Solirubrobacterales bacterium
ATCGGCCCCAGCTTCGTCGAGAAGTACGCAGCAGAAGTGCTGGCGCTGGTGGCCGAGCACGACTCGACCCTCGGCGAAGCGGCCGCGTAATAGGCGGCCTAGGCCCACAAGGATTGGATTGGATGAGCTTATCCACGATCAGACGGCGTCTCCCTGCAATGCCGCTCAATGCAAGTTGAGGCATACTCCCGCGCTCCATGCGCTTCAATCCACTTCGAGCCGAGTTTGTGCTTGCGGGTCTCGCTCAAATCATTGGGGGTCTTGCTGTCGCCGAGGCCGTCGCTCTTCGCGAGCACGGTAGTTCCCTGGGTCTTGTAACGCAGGCCGAAGCTCTAGACGCCAAAGGCTTGGTGGTTTCGTTCTCAATCTTTCTGGTGTTTGCGTATGTCATAGGCATCCTGGTTGTCCAGTTGACGTTCTTCATTCCAACCGAATACCTAATTAGCAAGGTAAGAAATGAACGCTGGAAGGATCTCCGGCAAGTGGAGGAGCGCTTGCGCGGTAGTTCGGTTCCTACCGACCCGAATCCTGGCTTGATGACTATGGCCTTCAGGGACAGCGCCCCAAGTCCAGGCTTCTGGTGCTTCTACTGGAAACGAACGAAAAGCTTTTTGAGGCGCTTGAGGCGCTTTGGAAGGAACAGCGAAGTGACTACGGGCACGCCAGAGCAGCACGCCAAGGCCGTCCTCCTAACGCTTGGTCGAGCTATGGCTCCACCCGAGCTTGCAGAGGAGTATCGGTATCGACGGTCTAACCGCCAAGTATTCGTTAGCCTGATGCCCACGGTGCTACTCACTGGCTTAGCCTTGGTCATTTATGTGACTTGTCTTCCTCTGCCCTGGGCCATTCCGGCACTTCTGGGGAGTGGGGTACTGATCATCGGCTTGGTAGGCATCCTCTGGCAAAGCGTCCTTTACCAAGAGCGAATTGCCCAAGCTCTGATTGTGGACGTTGCCTTCCTTCGGCGGTGGGATCCCACTTTTCCGTCGCCCGCCATCAGCTAGTTCCTCACCTGTGGGGATCCCGGACTCTGTTCTCCTCAACCTGGCTGGCGCTGCAACGTCGGCATCGTCACCTGGACGTGCGAGACGTTGACGGTGAAGGGGAAGTTGCCGGGCTGGTAGTAGGGGGCGTCGCGGCCCAGAAGCTGGAGCTCGACTTTGTGGCCCTTGGCGAAGCGGTAGCCGTTGCCGTGGAGCTGGAGGGCGATCAGGCCGGATTGGCCGTTTTCGAGGGCATAGACGCCGCGATCGACCAGGAGCTGGGTGCCTTCCGGCGAGACGTCCCAGAGGCGGGCGTCGATCTGGCCGAACTGGCCGGTGGTCGAGACCCGTGCCTCGATCGTCGTCCGGCCCAGCAGGGTGAAGCCGTGCTTGACCTTGCGGAAGTAGGTGGCGGTGTTTTCCTCCGGCGTAAAGGGGATCGTCTTGCAGGCTTCGGTGGTGCCGAAGACGGGGTCGAAGGCGCGGGCGACTTCGGCGCTGCCGCCGGCGGAGGTGAATTGGTGGCCGCTTTTGCCACCGAAGCGGAACTGGCCCCGGTGCAGCGCTTTCCAGGCGGTCGCCTTGAACGGCCCGCCGTCGGGGGCGCTGAGCGGGCAGGTGGTGGTGAAGGCGGTGACCAGGCCCGGCGCCGGCGCCTTCTTCTTCGCTCCCAGCAGGTGCGCCGCGAAGAACCGCGCCGCCTGGTTGTTGAAGTAGTGGTTCAGCCCCGGCTTATTGGAGCCGCGGCTGTGGCCGAGGTCGCCGAGCTGCAGCGCCACCGGCGCCTTCTTGCTCTGCGAGCGCAGGGCGCCGTAGACCCGCAGCGCCTGCTCGATCGGGAACAGTTCGTCGGTGAAGCCGCTCTCGATCAGCAGCGGCGAGGGCTGCGAAGCGCCTTTGAGGAAGCGCAGCGGGTAGCCGCCGTGGTAGCGGTAGATCCCCTGCAGCGCGCTCCGCGCTTCAGCCGGGACCGGCTGACCGGCGTCGATCCAAGCTTTGTCCTGGGTGACGTTCGCTTCCGGGTCGGTGCAGGGGGACGAGGCGGGGGCGCCGCCGCAGTAGTAGCCGTGCAGGACGCCCGTCAGGTAGAGGCCGTTGAGGTAGCTGGCGATCGGCACGCCGAAGGGGTGCAAACTTTGTTCTTTCCCAGCCACCTTCCAGTCCTTGAAGCGCCCGTTCGGGATCAGCGCCGAGACCAGGTCCGACCAGGGCCAGCGCGGGTAGGCGGCGGCGATTTCCATCTGCTTGCCCTTCGGGCTGCGCCAGGGCGCGAGCTTCCCTTTCGGGGTGAGGATCTTGTTGCGCAGGAAGGCGAGCTCCATGCTCTGGCCGCCGCCGTAGGAGATGCCGGTGACGCCGATGTCGCGCGGCCGCACCACGCCTTCGTCGGCGAGCAGCCCCAGCAGGTACTGCGTGTCGCGTGCCTCGTAGCGGCTGTCGGCGAGGCGGATGTAGCCAGCGGCGCAGGCGCCGACATGGTCGCCGGCTGGCCCGCCGCCGCAGGAGTTGCCGAAGCCGCGGGCGCTGTAGTTGACGACCGCGTAGCCGCGACGAGCGTAGAAGTCGTTGTTGTATCGGTAGATCGTCGAGCCGTTGCCGGCTTCTTCGGGCGCCGGGCCACCTGGGGTCGTCGACTCGAAATCGGTCTTGCTGCCGCCAAAGCCGTGCAGCATCACGATCGTCGGGAACGGCCCCTTGCCCTTTTCCGGCAGGGTGACGTCGACGTCGAGCGGCACCCCGTCGAAGGAGGGGACGCGCGAGGCGAGGTCCGGGGTCGGGCAGAAGCGCACCCCGTTCTCGGGGATGCAGGCGTGGCCGAAGGGCGCCGAGGCCGATCCGGCCGCCGGTGCGGCGCCGACCAGCGCGGCAAGCGCAACCGCCGTTGCAGCGACCCATCCCGAGCGCAGACCCCTCATCTCCACTTTGCGAGCATACGCCCCTCCGGTCGCGGGCTTCGAGGACGCCCGCCCGCGCACGAGCACGGATGATCGAGTTGCCGAAGATCCGGACCGCCGTCGCGGTCGCCTGCCTGGTCGCGTTGCTGGGGACGCTGGCGATCGCGTCCACCGCCGGCGCCTCGCTGCTGACCCCGCGCGGGAAGAAGGTCTGGTTCGGGGTCTCCGACACCGGCGATCCGGCCGACTTCGGCCACTTCGCCGACGCCGTCCACAAGCACCCGGCGATCATCGAGTCCTTCCGCACCTGGGGCAGCGACTTCCCCGACTCGATCCGCCGCTGGGAGATCGCCCGCGCCCGGCCGATGATCCACATCTCCACCGCCGACAACAATGACGGGCACGAGCTGATCACCCCGGCGCAGATCGCCGCCGGCCGGGGGGACCGCTACCTGGTCCGCCTCAACAAGCTCTTCTACGAAAAGGGGATGCGCGCCTACGTGCGGCCGCTGGGCGAGCCGAACCGTTGCCTCAACGTCTGGGCCGCCTACGACTGCACCGGCGCCTCACGCGGACCCGAACACAGCCCCCGCAACTACAAACGCGCCTTCCGCCGCATCTACGTGATCGTCCACGGCGGCGGCAAGCGGCGCACGATCAACCGCCGCCTCGCCGAAGCCGGGCTGCCGCCGCTGACCGTCAACGTCCGCGCCCTGCCGGCGGCGCCGGTGGCGATCGTCTGGAGCCCGCTTCCCGCCGGCTCCCCCACCGTCCCCCAGAACCGGCCCAAGCACTTCTACCCCGGCTCGCGCTGGGTCGACTGGGCCGGCACCGACTTCTATTCCGGCTACCCGGAATGGAAGGCGCTGACCGGCCTCTACCGCCGCTTCTCCGGCAAGCCCTTCGCGCTGACCGAGTGGGGCGTCGAAAGCGGCGACGACCCGAGCTTCGTCAGCAAGCTCTTCGCCTGGGTGCGCAGCCACCCGCGCACCAAGATGATGGTCTACTACCAGGACTTCGGTGCCACCAGCAACTACCGAATCCAGAACTACTCGGCCAGCCTGAATGTCCTCCGTGCCCGCCTCCACACCGGCCTCTTCCCCGCCTACGCACCCGACCCACCGCACCTCCCTCCGCCGCCTCCGGGCGGGGTCGGCGCCCGCTGAGCTGCTGCTCCTGGCCGGCGTCGTCGTCCTCGGTGCGGCGCTGCGCTTCGCCACGATTGATCTCCAGAGCTACCGCTACGACGAGGCGGTCACCGTCGCCCGCGTCCTCCACCCGAGCCTCTTCACCACCTTCTCCGAAGTCCCCCACAGCGAGTCGACCCCACCCCTCTACTACCTGGTCGCCTGGCTCTGGTCGCGGCCGTTCGGCACCGGCGAAGCCTGGCTGCGCTCGCTCTCGGCCCTGGCCGGCACCGCCACGATCGTCGTCGTCTACCTCGGCGCCGTAGCGCTGCCGCTGCCGCGGCGGGCGGGCCTGATCGCGGCCGCGGCCGTCGCGGTCAGCCCGGTGATGATCTGGTTCTCGCAGGATGCGCGCGCCTACGCACTGGTCGTCCTCCTCACCGCCCTCTCCTTCTTCTTCTTTGCCCGCGCCCGCCGCTCCGGCGCGCGCCGCGACCTCGGCTGGTGGGCGGTCTTCTCAGCGCTGGCGCTCGCCACCCACTACTTCGCCGGCTTCGTCGTCGCCGCCGAGGCGGCGCTGCTGCTGTGGGGGCCGTACCGGCGCCGGGCGGCGCTGGCGCTGCTGCCGATTCTGGCGATGGGAGCGCTGCTGCTGCCGATCGCCCTGCAACAGCGAGAACACGCCCATGCGGGCTGGATCGCCGCGCAGCCGCGCAGCGAGCGGCTGGAACGGGCGGCGGCGAAGCTGGTCGGCGGCGACAACGGCGACGAGCACGGCAAGCGCCAAGGGATCCCGATCCCGCTCGCGGTGCCACTGCTGCTGGCACTGGCGGCGCTGGCCCTGCTGCTGGTGCTGGGCGACGGCGAGGAGAAGCAGGCGGCCGGCGTCGCGGCGCTGGTCGGAGGCATCGCCTTGGCGCTGCCGCTCCTGCTCGCCGTGCTCGGCTCCGATTACGTCGACGGGCGCAACCTGCTGCCCGTCTTCGTGCCGCTGCTGATCCTGGTCGGCGCAGGGTTCGGAGTGCGCCGCGCAGGATTCGCGGGCCTGGCTCTGGCCGCCGCCTTCTGCCTCTGCGCGCTGGCCTTCACGCTCGAGATCGACCGCCTGCCACGGCTCCAGCGCGAGGACCTGCGCAACGCCGCTGCGGCAGTCGGGGCGCTGCACCAGGGCAAGGTGGTGGTAACCGACCGCTACGCGGCCAGCTGGCCGCTGCGCTACTACCTCGACGCCACTTCAGCTCCCCGGCAGCTGTCGCCGCTGCGCGAGATCGACCTGGTCGGGTCGAAGTCGGCCGCCGAAAAGGCCGCACCGCGGCTCCTCCCTCCCGCCTTCCACCGGGTCGAGTCGAAACCCGTCTCCTACGACTTCACTTTGACCCGTTACCGTGCTTCCCACCCTGTGCGTGTGCCTTTGGGTACGTTGCAGCAGGGTGCGCTCGTCGGTGGTGGGAGCCGTGCTTCGGTGCTTGTCGCTTCGCCTTAGCCTTGGGCTTCTTCTTCGGCTTCGGCGCCCTCGCCACGTGCGCCGGCAGCACCTTCGTCTGCGGGTGGATCGGTTCCAGCGCGTTGATGCTCGAGTAGCCGGTCAGGTAGATGCGTCGGCCGTCGGAGATGACCGGCGTGTAGGTGCCGGTCTTGTAGTGGAAGACCTGCTTGCCGGTCTTCATGTCGAAGCCGTTGGTCGCTTTGGTCGAGAACTCGGCGACGTAGACGATGCTGCCGACCGCCGAGAGCGAGCCCACCACCTGCCCGCCGGCCGAGCGCGACCAGCGCGTTTCCCCGTCCTTGGCGTTGAGCGCGTAGATGTTGCCGTCGAAGGAGCCGATGTAGACGGTCGGCGGGGTCTGCGGGGTGCTGGCCACGGCCGGGCCGGAGTAGACGTAGCCGCCGGTCGAGTGGGTCCAGGCGAGGGCGCCGTCCTTCTGGTCGTAGCTGTAGACGCGGCCGTCGTTGTTGCCGGCATAGACGCGGCCGAAGGCGACGGCGGGGGTCGAGTAGAACTCACCGTTGCCGCCGAAGCCCGGGCCGAGCGAGCCGCTCTGCCAGATCAGCTTGCCGCTGCCGGCGTCGACCGCGTTCATGTAACCGCCGTAGTCGCCGACGTAGAGGACGCCGTCGCGGAAGGCCGGGGCCGACTTGACCGGCCCGCCCAGCGGCGTCGCCCAGCGGATCTGGCCTTTACCGGTGCTCATCGCGTAGAGGTAGCCGTTTTCGCAGCCGAAGTAGACGGTGCGGCCGAGGACCAGCGGCGAGGACTCCGCCCGTCCCGGCAGCGGCCGTTTCCAGATGATCTTCCCGGTCTGCGCGTTCAGCTTGACGATGTGGCCGGGGACGAGGTTGACGATGTACAGACGGCCCTTGTGGTAGGCCGGCGAGGAGGCGTTGAGGCGGCCGATCCGCCGTTCCCAGAGGACCTTGCCGGTTTCGGCGTCGAGGGCGAAGGCGTAGCCGCTGTTGTTGACCGCGTAGAGCTTGCCCCGCGCGTAGACCGGCGGGAACTCGAGCAGCGGCTTCTCCGAGTAGTGCCAGAGCAGCTTGAACGGAGGCTTGATCCCCTTTGCCGGCAGGTAACGCGTGCGGGCCGGGTTGAGGCCGTAGATCGGCCAGTTGACGGTCTTCGGCTTCGGGGGCGGCTGCGGCGACTTTTCCGGCTGGAAGCTCTGGATCGCTTCCTGGTTGTGGACGTCGGCCGGGCGCTTCAGCAGCTCGTAGGCGACGACGATCCCGACCACGGCGAGGACCGCGCCGGCGATCAGCGCGATCGCCCAGCGCCGGTGCTCGCGCCAAAGCCGCCGCGGGTGCAAGAGCAGCCGCAGGGCATCACGCAAGCGGCCGCGGGCGGTGCGCCCGCCCTCAGCCATTCGCGGCGCGGCGCTCGGACTCTTTTTCGACCCCGCCGAGCAGCGATTTGATCGCCTGCTTGAGGAAGGCCATCGCGGCGAAGCCGCCGACCGGAACGGTCGGGGTGGTGCGGACCGCGTAGATCACCTGCGTCCCCTGGTCGAGCGGGGTCAGCTCGACGGTGCCGACGTGGTCGCGGAACGGCAACCCCGAGAGCAGCGCGTAGGAGAAGCGGTGCGGCGGCTCGTAGGCGATCACTTCCTCGCGCATCGGCGGCCCGGCGAGGGTGAGGACGCGGATCGCGCCGAGGCCGTTGGGCGCGGGATCGCCCTCGCGCTCCAGCTCGGCCTTACGCAGGGAGGTGATCTCGGGGTAGCGCCGGTGGTCGGTCAGCACCTCGAAGACGGTCTCGGGCGGTGCGGCCACGTGGCGCACGTATCGGAAGCTCGCCATGCCCAGAAAGGCTACGCGAGCGCCCAGCGCTGCGGATCGGAGCCGTCGATGGCCCGTGCCTCGCCGGCGATCGCGAGGTGGTCGAGGCAGGAGAGGACGATCTGCAGCGCCCAGGCGCTGGCCGGCGAGTTGAGGTTCTCGGGGCCGATGATCCTGGCGACGATGTCGAAGGCGGTCTGCTCGCCTTCGCCGAGGGCCGCGCGGGCTTTGCCCAGCAGCTGGTCAACCTGGCGCCGCGACTCGGCGATCTTCGCCTCGGGGTCGCGGAAGGTGCGCCCATGGCCGGGCAGGACGAGACCCACGTCGAGCGGCTCGACCCGGTCGAGGCTGGCGAGGAACTCGCCGATCGGGTCGGGGCTGTGGCCATAGTCGAAGAAGAGGACGGTGCGCCCGAGCAGGTGGTCGCCGGAGATCAGCAGCCGTTTCTCGGGCTGGTGGAGGACGACGTGCGAGGGGGCGTGGCCGGGGGTCTCGTAGACCTGCCAGATACCCACGTCGGTCTCCACCTCGACCCCGGGCAGGAGGTCGCGGTCGGGCTCCTTGATCACGTCGATCCCGGTTTCGCCGTCGCTGCGCGCCGCGCGGTAGCGCTCCAGCGCCGCCGGCGGCACGCCGCTCTGACGCGCCACCTCGATCCGCTGCTCCAGCGCCGCCTCCGGGTCGTCGGCGAGCAGGCGCACATGCTCCCAGTTCGGGTGCATCCAGAGCTCGCAGCCGGCCCGCTCGACGATCGCGCCGCCGAGCCCGTAGTGGTCGGTGTGGGAGTGGGTGCAGACGACGAGGCGGACGTCCTCGACTCCAAAGCCCGCCTGGGCCAGCGCCAGGTCCAGCTGCCGCAGCCGCCCCTTGCCGCCGATCCCGGTGTCGAACATGACGACCCCGCCATCGCAGGCGACGGCCCAGGCATTCCCGTGAGGAACTCCCGGCCAAGGCAAGGGAAGACGCAGGCGCCAGATCCCTGGCAGCACCCGCTCAGTCCGCGGCGCCTCCGCCCGTCGATCTTTGGCCACGGAGCCAATCCTTTCAACCAGAGCGGCTCCTCCGACGGGTGCCTACCCCACGTCGAACGTGGAGGGATCCGGTCCGGTCCGCTCGCCGTCGTCCAGCCGCTCGATCGCCGCCATGTCGTCCTCGGAGAGCTCGAAACCGAAGACTTCGAAGTTCTCGCGGATCCGCTCCGGAGTGGCCGACTTGGGGATGACGACGTTGCCGAGCTGCAGGTGCCAGTGCAGGACCGTCTGCGCCGGGGTCTTGCCGTGGTGGGCGGCGACCGTCTCGATCGTTCCGTCTGCCAGCAACTCGCCCTTCGCCAGCGGGCTCCAGGCCTCGGTGGCGATGTCGTGGTCGGCGTGCCAGGCGCGCAGCTCGGCCTGCTGCAGGCGCGGGTGCAGCTCGATCTGGTTCATGGTCGGGAGCGCCTCCGCCTCGCGCTCGAGCCGCTCGAGGTCCTCGACCCGGAAGTTGGAGACGCCAATCGAGCGGGCGCCGCCTTCTTCTTTGATCCGTTCGAAGGCGCGCCAGGTCTCGAGATAGAGACCGCGCCCGGGCAGCGGCCAGTGGATCAGGTAGAGGTCGACGTAGCCGGTGCCGAGCCGCTGCAGGCTCTGCTCGAAGGCGCGCAGGGTCGAGTCGTAGCCCTGCTCGGAGTTCCAGAGCTTGGTGGTGACAAACACGTCCTCGCGCCGCACCCCGGTGGCGGCGATCGCCGCCCCGACCCCGGCCTCGTTGCGGTAGGCGGCGGCGGTGTCGACGTGGCGATAACCGACCGCCAGCGCCTCCTCGACCTTTTCCTGCGTGTCCCCGGGCGGGATCTGGAAGACGCCGAACCCAAGCTGGGGGATCTCGACGCCGTCGTGCAGGGTGACGGCGGGAACCTCGGTCGCATGCGCCATGCGCCCTCGGCTACCCACCAGCTCGCCTGACCAAGCAGATCAAGGACGCAGGGAGCGTGGCGTGCTCTGCACGCGAGCGACCGAGGACGCCGAGATGCGCCGGTCAGGCTAGCTGGTGGCGAGGCCGATCGCCAGCAGCGGAAATGCGGCCATGATGCCGAGGTAGGCGCCCATCGCCGCGCCGGTGGCGAGGCTGGCCGTGCGCGAGCGGGCGCCGGAGATGGCGCCGACGAGGAAGAAGGTGCCGGCGATTCCGAGGCCGATCCAGAAGACAGGTGGCATTGCGCGGCGAGAATACCGGACCCCGGGAAGGAATCGCCGCCCAGGCCGTCAGATCGTCCCTGCGCTTGCGAATTTCGGACCGATCCGGTCATTTGCACCGCTATCCGGCGCAAATGACCGGCGCCCTTAGTGCCTGAGCCGGCTCATCAGGCGTTCGATCCCGATCCAGAGCAGGCCGATCAGGAGGATGGGCAGGGCGAAGAAGGCGACGACGCCGAGACCGGCGGCCAGGCTGAGCACGAGGGCGGCGAGGAGGGCGGCGGCGATCGCGTCGACCAGCAGGTCGCGGCGGGCGCGGGCGCCGGGGGTGATCCGCTTCGCGCTCATTTCTTCCCCTTTACGTAGACCGCGAAGAAGTCGCGTTCGTCGGGTTCGAGGTAGCGGGTGGCGGGCCGGAACATTTCCGGCAGCAGGTTCGACGGTTCCACCGCGCCGGGCCGGCGGTAGGTGATGAAGCTGGTCCAGTCTTCGTTGATGTCGAGCTCCATCGCCCGCACCGCCCCGGCGCGCTTGAGGATCTTCGCCAGCGATTCGACCGTCTGGTAGTTGGCGGCGGCGTAGATCAGGTTGCCGCGCTTGTCGACGCCGAGACCGGAGCGCCAGACGCGAACCGCGTTGTTGACGGTCGCCCCCCATTCGGGGCCGTCGCTGAGGTTCGGGTTGAGCTTGCCTTCGTCGATGATCGGCGGCAGGTTCTGCTTCGCGAAGACGATCTTCGGGTTCGCCTTTTCGCCGTTCTCCCAGGGGCGGATGTCGACGCGCCCGTTGCGGTACTCGATCAGGGTCGCGATCCCGTTCACCATCGGCGCCAGCACTTCACCGCGGTAGATCAGCCCGGCGTTCGAGGTTTCGAGCGGGAAGCCGCCGTTGAAGGTCGCGGCCAGCTTGTCGCGCTTTGAAGGCGGCACCTCGGCCGGGCCGCGGTTTTCCAGGTTGGGCGGCTCCGCCAGCCCGGGCACGTAGACGAGGTGGGTGCGGCCGCTGTCGATCCAG
>JBQCIG010000082.1:0-8176 GCA_051953975.1 Solirubrobacterales bacterium
GGAAGATCGGGACGTCGAAGCCCTTTGCGAGGTCGGACGCCCACCGGGTGGAGCGCGAGTCGTCGGGGTCGGTCGTGAAGCCGACCTGGTTGTTCTGGATCAGGTGCAGCGTGCCGCCGACCGTGTAGCCGTCGAGGCCCTGGAGGTTGAACGTCTCCGCGACCACGCCCTGGCCCGGGAAGGCCGCGTCGCCGTGGAGCACGACCGGTACCGCGGCGTCTACGAGACCGTCGACGGCGAGAAGATCTCGGTCCGGCTCTACCCGAACCCGAGCCACCTCGAGTTCGTCGACCCGGTGGTCACCGGCGGCACCCGCTTCCTGCAGTCCGACTTCGACGGCCCCAACCTCGGCCACGACCCAAAGCGGGCGGTGCCGGTGCTGCTGCACGGCGACGCCGCCTTCCCGGCCCAGGGGGTCGTCGCCGAGACGCTCAACCTGCAGTCGCTGCCCGGCTACACCACCGGCGGCACGATCCACCTGATCCAGAACAACCAGGTCGGCTTCACCACCGATCCCGGCGAGGCCCGCTCGACCCCGTTCGCCGCCGACATGGCGAAGGGGTTCAACGTGCCGATCATCCACGTCAACGCCGACGACGTCGAGGCCTGCATCGCCGCGGTGCGGCTGGCGATGGCCTACCGCGACCGCTGGTGCCGCGACATCGTCATCGACGTGATCGGCTACCGCCGCTACGGCCACAACGAGACCGACGAGCCCGCCTACACGCAGCCGACGATGGCAGCGAAGATCAAGACCCACCCGCCGGTCTCGGAGATCTACGCCGAGAAGCTGATCGAGGAGGGGACGGTCTCCGCCGAGCAGGTCGGCAAGGCCTCCGACGAGCGCCACGCGGAGATGTCGGGGGCGCTGAAAGCGCTGCGCGAGAAGATGGAGGCCGGCGAGTACGAGGACCCGACCGTCACTGGCGCCACCACCAGCACCGGCGAACTGCTCGACCGCACCGCCAGCCCGCCGGTCCACACCGCGGTCGAGGCGGAGAAGCTGCGCTCGCTCAACGAGGCGCTGCTGAAGACGCCCGAGGGCTTCAACGTCCACCGCAAGCTGCGACGTCCGCTGGCGCGGCGGGTCGACGCGCTCGAGCAGGGCGGGATCGACTTCGGCCAGGCCGAGGCGCTCGCCTTCGCCTCGCTGCTCGGCGACGGCGTCCACATCCGCCTCACCGGCCAGGACACCGAGCGCGGCACCTTCTCCCACCGCCACCTCGTCCTCCACGACGAGAACACCGGCCTCAAATACACGCCGATGCAGCACCTCGAGGACGCCGCGGCGCCGTTCGAGCTCTACAACAGCCCGCTCTCGGAGACCGCCTGCCTCGGCTTCGAGTACGGCTACTCGGCTGCCAGCCCGAACGCGCTGGTGCTCTGGGAGGCGCAGTTCGGCGACTTCGCCAACGCCGGCCAGGTGATCGTCGACAGCTTCATCGTCGCCGGCGAGTCGAAGTGGGGGCAGACCAGCCGGCTGACGATGCTGCTGCCGCACGGCTACGAGGGCTCGGGCCCGGAGCACTCCAGCGCCCGCATCGAGCGCTTCCTCGCGCTCGGCGCCGAGGGCAACATCCGCATCGCCAACCCCACCACCGCGGCCCAGTACTTCCACCTGCTGCGGCGCCAGGCGCTGATCAAGAAGCCGCGGCCGCTGATCGTCTTCACCCCGAAGGGGCTGCTGCGCCTCGACCGGGCCACCGCAAACCTCGAGGAGCTGACCGACGGCGAACTGCAGTTCATCCTCGACGACCCGACCGCGGCCGAGCGCCGGGAGAAGGTCGAGCGCCTCGTCCTCTGCACCGGCAAGGTCTATTACGACATGGACGCCAGCGAGCGCCGGGCCGCGGCCGAGAACGTCGCGATCGCCCGGGTCGAGGTCCTCTACCCGTTCGCGAAGGAACAGCTGGAGCGGCTGATCGCCTCCTACCCGAACCTGAAGGAGATCGCCTGGGTGCAGGAGGAGCCGCGCAACATGGGCGCCTGGAAGGTGATGTCGCGACGGATGCCCGACGTCATGCCCGAGGGCGTCGTCCTCACCTACATCGGCCGCCAGGGCCGGGCCAGCCCGGGCGAGGGATACTCCGGCGCCCACGCGCGCGAGCAGGAGCGCATCGTCCTCACCGCGCTCACCCCGGGCACCTAGGCCCGTGTCGCGGCGACCGTTCGAGAAGCCCGTCCCGGGCGAGCTGTTCGTCTGGGTCAAGCGCCTCTCCTGGATCGAGCTGGCGATCTTCAGCGGCCTGATCGCCTTCTGGTTGCTGCCGGGATTCGAAACCGAGACGATGCTGTTCGGCTGGGCGCACGGGCTCGGCTTCGTCGCGCTCTGCGTGGTGATCTGGGTCGCGTGCGTGCGCAAGGAGGCCCCTTACACCCTGCTCGCCGCGACCCTCACTCCGGTCGGCCCGGTCGGCAGCGTGATTGGGATCGAGTTGATCGAGAGAAAGGGATGGGGTGTCGCCGAACAACGCAGTTCCCAGGTGTTCCCACCCGAAAGCGCCTCCAAAGGTTCGTAAAAAGCGCTCGATTCCGCTTGACCGCGCAGGGTGAAGCCGCTATAGCTAAACCCTGACTGTTCCTCAGGGCAGTCCCGCCAGGGGGAACGGCCGCGTCGGCATCCCTCCCTGGCTACCGACGCGCAGGTGCAGTGAGGGTCGCGCGGACCCCCCTGCCTCCCGCGGCCCCGCTGCGCCTACTCTCTGAGTTTGCGCAGTACCGTCTGCAAGATACCGCTGTTTTTAAAGTAAGTGATCTCGTTCGGGGTGTCGAGCCTGACCGTCGCCTCGAACTGCTTCTCCGCGCCGTCGTCGGCGCGGGCGGTGACGGTGACGGTCTTCGCTTCCCCATCTTCGAGGTCGCCGACGTCGAAGCTCTCGGCACCGGTGAGGCCGAGCGAGGCGGCGCTCTCGCCGGCGGCGAACTGCAGCGGCAGCACCCCCATCCCGATCAGGTTGGAGCGGTGGATGCGCTCGAAGCTCTCGGCGATCACCGCCCGCACCCCGAGCAGCCGCGTCCCCTTCGCCGCCCAGTCGCGGGAGGAGCCGGAGCCGTACTCCTTGCCGGCGAGGACGATGAGCGGAACGCCTTCGTCGGCATACTGCATCGCCGCCTCGTAGATCGTCGTCTCCCCGCCGTCGGGGAAGTGGCGGGTGTAACCGCCGGCGCGCTCGACGAGCTGGTTGCGGAGCCGGATGTTGGCGAAGGTGCCGCGGATCATCACCTCGTGGTTGCCGCGGCGCGAGCCGTAGGAGTTGAAGTCTTTGACGTCGACGCCCTGGTCCGTCAGCCAGCGGCCGGCGGGGCTGTCTTTCTTGATCGCGCCGGCGGGAGAGATGTGGTCGGTGGTGATCGAGTCGCCGAGCAGGGCGAGCGCGCGGGCGCCGGCGATCGGCTCGATCCCGGGCGGCTCGGCCGGCATCTCCGCGAAGAAGGTGGGGCGGCGCACGTAGGTGGAGTCCGGCCAGGTGTAGCGGTCGCCAGAGGGAACATCGACCGCGTTCCACGTCTCGTCGCCGGCGAAGACCTCGGCGTAGTTGCGCTTGAACATCTCCGCCTGCACCGAGCTGCCGACGACCTGCTTGATCTCCTCGGCGCCGGGCCAGACGTCGCGCAGGTAGACCGGCTCGCCGTCAGAGCCCTCGCCCAGCGGCTCGTTCTGGAGGTCGATGTCCATGCGCCCGGCGAGGGCGTAGGCGACGACCAGCGGCGGGCTCGCCAGGTAGTTCGCCTTCACGTCCTGGTTGATCCGGCCCTCGAAGTTGCGGTTGCCGGAGAGGACGGCGCAGACGGCGAGGTCCTTCTCGGCGACGGCCGCCGAGATCTCCGGCGCCAGCGGTCCCGAGTTGCCGATGCAGGTGGTGCAGCCGTAGCCGACGAGGTTGAACTGGAGCGCGTCGAGGTACTCGGTCAGTCCCGCCTGCTCGAGGTACTCGGTGACGACGGTCGAGCCGGGCGCGAGCGAGGTCTTCACCCAGGGCTTGCGCTGGAGGCCGCGTTGGACCGCGTTGCGGGCGAGGAGGGCGGCGCCGATCATCACGCTCGGGTTGGAGGTGTTGGTGCAGCTGGTGATCGCGGCGATGACGACGCGGCCGTGGTCGAGCTCGACCTCGGTCCCGTCCTCGAGCGTCACCGCGATCGCGTCGCCGGTCTTCGCCGCCGTCGCGGTCGCGCCGCCCGTCACCGCCGGTCGCGGTTTGCCGCGCTTGTCGTCGTGGTCCTCGGCCGGCGGGTCGGAGGCGGGGAAGGACTCTTCGATCGCCCGGTCGCGGCCGTTGCCCATCTGCTCGGCGGCCTCGGGATCGAACTCCCCCATCGCCTCGAGGAAGGACTGCTTGGCCTGCGCCAGCGGCACCCGGTCCTGCGGCCGCTTCGGCCCGGCGATGCTCGGTTCGACCTCGCCGAGGTCGAGCTCCAGCAGGTCGGAGAAGACCGGGTCCTCCGAGCTCCCGTCGTGGAACATCCCCTGCTCGCGCGCGTAGGCGTCGACCAGCTCGATCGTCTCGGTCGGGCGACCGGTGAGGTCGAGGTAGCGCAGGGTCTCGGCGTCGACCGGGAAGATCGCGCAGGTGGAGCCGAACTCCGGCGACATGTTGCCGAGGGTGGCGCGGTCGGCGAGGCCAAGGGTCGGCAGGCCCGGCCCGAAGAACTCGACGAACTTGGAGACGACGCCGCGCTCGCGCAGCATCTCGGTCACGGTGAGGACGAGGTCGGTGGCGGTCGCTCCCTTGGAGAGCTCGCCCGAGAGCTTGAACCCGACCACCTGCGGCAGCAGCATCGAGATCGGCTGGCCCAGCATCGCCGCCTCGGCCTCGATCCCGCCCACGCCCCAGCCGAGCACGCCGAGCCCGTTGACCATCGTCGTGTGCGAGTCGGTGCCGACGAGGGTGTCGGGATAGGCCTGCAGGACGCCGCCGTTCTCGCGGCTGTAGACGACCTGGGCGAGGTACTCGAGGTTGACCTGGTGGCAGATGCCGGTCGCCGGCGGGACGACGCGGAAGTTGTCGAAGCTCTGCTGCCCCCACTTGAGGAACGAGTAGCGCTCGCGGTTGCGCTCGAAGTCGCGCTCGGCGTTGACGGCGAAGGCGCGCTCGTTGCCGAAGGCGTCGACCTGGACCGAGTGGTCGATCACGAGGTCGACGTCGACCAACGGGTTGATCGCGGCGGGGTTGCCGCCGATCTCGTCCATCGCGTCGCGCATCGCCGCCAGGTCGACGACGGCGGGGACGCCGGTGAAGTCCTGCATCAGCACCCGCGCCGGCTGGAACGGGATCTCGACGCTGGGCTCGGCGGCGGCGTCCCAGGAGGCGATCGCCTCGACGTCGGCGGCGCTGACCGAGGTGCCGTCCTCGAGCCGCAGCACGTTCTCGAGCAGGACCTTGATCGAGTAGGGCAGGCGGGCGACGTCGAAGCGCTCCTGCAGCGCGTCGAGGCGGAAAATCTCGAGCTCACGCCCTCCAACTTCGAGGGTCGAACGGGCGCCGAAGGAATCGCTGCTCACGATTCCCATCCTAGGCAATCGCCTGATCAGCGCTTGTCCGGAGGATGGCCGTCGGCGATGGCCTGAGCTGACTTCTGGCCGAGGCTGCCGCTCTGGGCGCGGACGCCGAGGGCGGGGCTGGCGAGGGCGAGGTGGGCTCCCAGGCGCTGCGGGATCGGTGCGACGGCGACCTCCACCTTGTTGCGCTCGATCGCCTTGACGGTGGCGGCTCCTACCTGCTCCGGAGTCGCGGTTCCCATCCCCGGTGGCGGCTTGGCGCCGGAGTCGGAGAACATCCCGGCTTCGCGGACGAACCCCGGCGAGACGAGGGAGACGCCGACGCCGCGGGGGGCGAGGTCGCTGCGCAGACCTAGGGCGAAGCCGCGGAGGCCGAACTTGGTCGCGTTGTAGATCGAGGTGCGGGGGCTGGCCGCCTTGCCGGACAGCGAGGCGACGAAGACGAGGTGGCCGCTGCCGGCCTCCACCATCGCCGGATAGAGGGCGCGGGCCAGCACCATCGGCGCCTCGAGGTTGACACGAAGGGCCCGCTGCACCTGCTCGGGGCTGAAGTCGTGCAGCCAGCCGGCCGCGGGCAGGCCGGCGTTGGCGACGAGGATCTCGGTGCCGGCGGCCGCGGCGGCGAGCTGCTCGGCGGCGCCGGACTCGGCCAGGTCGGCCGGCAGGGCGCGGTGACCGTCCCCCGGCAGCTCGGCGGCCAGCGCCTCCAGCGCCTCGCGGTTGCGCGCACTCAGCGTCAGCCTCGCCCCGCCCTGCGCCAGCGCCGTCGCGATCGCCCTCCCGAGACCGCCCGTTGCCCCCGTGAGGAGCGCGTTTCGGCCCGAAAGGTTCATCCCAAAGCGCAAGCTACCAGCCCCCGCGTCGAACAGAAGTCTTGGTGAAAGCGGGATTTTCGGGCAAATATTTGCGTTTTGTGAGCACGACGCCGGTAGATCGTCTACACTGCCGCCGTTCGATAACCGAAGCGCCGAATCCCCGAAGCAAAGAGCGGATGGGGAGCCGGGGAACCACGTTTTCGGGGCGAGCCCACCTAGCAGGTGGGGGCGCAAGCTCCTTTAGCGCCAGCCCGACAGCTAACCCGGTAGGCCGACGAAGGAGAATCGGTTTGCTTCACAACTTCAGGCTGAAGGCTGGGTTGGCGTTTTTCGCGGCCCTTTTCGCAGTCGCTTTGATCGCCCCGGGCAGCGCTCTCGCTCATTGCGACAGCGGTGGCCTCTCCCCCGCCGAAGTCGACGTCTGCACGCCGACCGCGAAGGCGAAGCTGCTGGCCAACGGCATGCTGATCCCGCCGAAAAGCGCGCCTGCGCGTGTCAAGGCAGTGATCGCCGCGGCGAACAAGATCCGCAGCAAACCGTACATCTGGGGCGGCGGCCACGCCCGCTGGTGGGACCGCGGCTACGACTGCTCCGGCTCGGTCAGCTTCGCCCTCCACGGCGGCAAATTCCTCGAAAGCCCCCTCCCCTCCGGCCCGATGGAGAAGTGGGGCCTGCCGGGGGAAGGCCGCTGGATCACCGTCTACGCCAACGCCGAACACGCCTACGCCGTGATCGCCGGCTTCCGCTGGGACACGGCCGGCGACCCAGCCGGCGAAACCGGCCCCCGCTGGCACGAAGAACTCCTCAGCAACGAAGGCTTCCTAGCCCGCCACCCCGCCGGGTATTAGTCGCCGTAGTCGGTAAAGGGGACGGGCGTCGTGCAAGGCGCCTTCCGCGCGCTAGCTGCAAGGGATTAGTCGCCCAAGTTCCGTGGTTCCTTTGTCCTGACAGGGCGGACTAAAGAACCACGCAACTAGGCATCAACAGAATCCAGGCATTGCGTGGTTCCTTTGTCCGGATATAGAGGACAAAGGAACCACGGAACTCTCAACCACTCCCAGCAACAAGCCGGGTGGCGAGAGATGAGCCACCGCGCGCGGGAGGGAGTCGGGTGCCCCCTCGCCGGAACCTCCCCGCTGTTGTCCGCCGAGGGGGGACCCGACTCCCTCCCACAACCACCCAGTAGTACAAACCGGCTAAGCCGCCCGGGCCAGTTTGTCCTTGCTTTCCGCACCGCTCCGGATAACTTCATGGCATAGCCACCGCGGTTCCCGACATCCGACTTTCCGGCCTCAGCAAGCGCTACGGCGAGGTCGTGGCGGTCGCGGGCATCGACCTCGAGATCGCGGCTGGAGAGTTCTTCACGATGCTGGGGCCCTCGGGCTCCGGCAAGACGACGACGCTGCGGATGATCGCCGGCTTCGAGGACCCGACTAGCGGCACGATCGAGCTCGCCGGCGAGGACGTCAGCGGCGTGCCGCCCTACGACCGCGCGGTCAATACGGTCTTCCAGGACTACGCGCTCTTTTCCCACATGAGCGTCGGCCAGAACGTCGAATACGGGATGAGGGTGGCCCGGGTCGACAGAGCCGAGCGCGCCAAGCGCCGCGACGAAGCGCTGGAGATGGTGCGCCTGCCCGGTTACGCCGACCGCCGCCCGGGCGAGCTCTCCGGCGGCCAGCGCCAGCGGGTGGCGCTGGCGCGGGCGCTGGTCAACCTGCCGAAGGTCCTGCTCCTCGACGAGCCGCTCGGAGCCCTCGACCTGAAGCTGCGCAAGGAACTGCAGGTCGAGCTGAAGCGGATCCAGCGCGACGTCGGCATCACCTTCGTCTACGTCACCCACGACCAGGAGGAGGCGCTAACG
>JBQCIG010000083.1:0-4464 GCA_051953975.1 Solirubrobacterales bacterium
AAGGAAGGCGGCGAGGATCGGCAGCGGCTTTTCCTCCCCGCCCTCGAGCGCCCAGCCCAGCCGCGCCACCGCGCGCGCGTCCGCCAGGTCCCCCCGCTCGAGCGCCGCCAGCAACCGCCTCAGTCCCTCCTCGTAGGCGCCGAAGCCGGCGATCTCGAGGCGGAGGCCGGGGTGGGTGTTGCGGACCAGCGGCCAGGCGGCGAGCAGGAGGTCGGCGCCCTTGGCGAGGATCAGCTTGCCAACGAAGGCGACCAGCCCCTCGCGCTCTCCCCGTGGATGGAACTCCTCAACGTCGACGCCGGGCGGGCCGAGGCGGGTCTTCCCCGGCAGCTCCGGCAGGTCGGCGAGGGCCGCCCAGAGCGAGGTGGCAGTGTGGGAGGAGCCGACCAGGACGCCGCTGGCAGCCTCCATCCCTTCCCGCGCGTAAGGGAGGAAGCGCGGGTGGGGTTTGACCGTGTACTCGAGCGCCGAGCCGTGGATCTTGGCGGCGAAGGGGGCGACGCCGGCGCGGGCGAGGATCGCCGGTCCCATCACCAGGTGGTTGGCAAGGGCGACGTCGATCCCCCCCGCCGCCGCGGCGACCTCGCGCACGGCGGCGACGTTCGCCTCCACGTAGCGGTCGAGCTCCGCCTCGCTCAGCTCGGGGAAGGTCTTGACCTCGAACCCCTCGTAGGGATCCCGCACGTAGACCGGGAGCAGGCCGCCGATATCGGGGTTGTGGATCTGCACCCCCTCGATCCGGACCTCGCGGTCCTGGCAGAGCAGGTGCACCTCGTGGCCGAGCCGCGCCAGCGCCCGCGCGAGGCTGGCGTTGTAGATGTTGCTGCCGGTGCCGCGCAGCATGTAGCCGTGAAAGACGAGGACCTTCATCCCCCGCCCAAGCTAATAGTCTTCCCGGCGATGAACGAGAAGCAGCTCTACCGCATGCGCGCCGCGGCCTCGGGTCGCGAGGCGATCGCCCCCGCCGAGCCGCGCTCGGTCTACGTCGACCGCGAGACCGGCGAGGAGATGGAACCGGTGGCGATGGTCCTGCCGCTCGCCCCCTCGGTCTCGTCCCTCCCCCGCTCGCCGGAGAACCTCCGCGCCTGCCGCCGCTGCGACCAGCTGATCGGCCTGGACGTCAGCGACTGCCCGTACTGCGGGTTGCGCCAAGAAGCGCTCTAGACCTCTTCTTGGCGATCCACCGCAGCGCATCCTTGCCATAGGGGATCGCAAAGACCACATAGGCGGGCAGATATGCGAGCCCATTGGTCGCTTTCCCCGCGAGAACAAGTGCGACCGTCAGGACCCCGATCACAGCGGCGAGCCATCGCTCATCCTCTTCAATTTTTCGGACAAAAGATTTCATGATCCAAATAGTAACTGAACGACAAGAGATAGGGCATAAAAGCCTGCACCGATAGCGAAGCCGACGACGGTGCCAACAGCGATGAACCGCTCTCGCCTCCGTGGCCACGCAATGAAGCTCGCCATCCCTCCGATTACGCCGCCTGCTCCGGCCAGCTCAAAGAGATATTCCAAACCGATCCTGTCCGGGATCGGGCCTTCGACTTCTGGAAAGCCCAACGCCTGCCAAACAATGAGCGCCAACGCGAGCATCGCGCCGATGCTGAAGCTCGCCGGCGCACACGTGGCGCGCACAACGCAAAATTTGAGCGCCTAAAGCACTACGGCTTCTTGACGAGCGTCGCCGTGTAGAGCAGCCGCGCGTTCGAGTAGTAGCAGCCGTAGGTCTTGATCTTGCCCACGCCCTGCTGGGGGTGCCCGTTCTGGATGTCTTCCTTGGAGGAGCAGTGTTCGGGCAGGCGGCTGCCGCGCCAGGTGTTTTCGGCGGAGACGTTGAAGGCGAACATCGGCGCCCAGGTGGGGACGGTGAGGGCGACGATCTGGCCCTGGAGCACGGTCAGCGGGTGGTCGAGGGCGAAGACGGGGGTGCTGCCGAAGTAGGGGTTGAGGACCTCGATCGGGCTCTGGCGGACGAGTTTGTATTTCGGCGGCTTGCTGCCTTCGACTGGGCGCAGGATGCCGATCCGCGCCTCCGAGGGCGCGCCGAGGAAGTCGTTGAAGAAGCCAACCTCGTCGGTGGTGGTTTTGGTTTCCTTGGTCGAGGGCTTGGCGAGGGTGATCGACCAGGCGACGATCTTGCCTTCGAAGGGCGCCTCGTAGGGGCGGGCGACGCCGTCGGCGATCGACTGGAAGCCGGTCACGTGCCCCTCGACCCGGCAGGGTTCGATCTCGACGTTGTTGACGATCTTGCCCGGGCAGGAGGCGGGCGGCGTTTCCGAGGTCTGACCGAGCACGACCACGCGCAGCGGCGCGGAGTCGGCTGCGCCCGGCGCCGCGATCGCGATCAGAGCCGCCAGCAGGCAGGCGGCGCCGCCGAGCAGCGCCCAGCTGCGCCGGGGCGGGGTTTTCGTCTCTACGAGTCGCATCGATTTGCCAACACCGGGCTTGGAGCCCAGTTGCGGCGCCAATCTTGGCGCCCGCCCCGGCTGGATGCGGCTTCGAGGGGGTGCTTGCACGATCCCGGCCAACCGGCCCCGGTAGGGTCCGCGCCTGATGGAGGCTTCCAACAGCGCAGAGGACTTCGTCGCGACCGCGATCGCCGCCTTCGGGATCGAGGCGGACGAGGTCGAGCTGGCGGTGATGCGAGCCGCCCACGAGATGTTCTGGCCACCGATCCTCGAGCTGCTCGACTTCGACACCGGCGAGGCGCCGGCCGAGCGCGCTCCCGACCTTTCGCGCGCACCGGAGGAGCGATGAGCACCGCGCTCGACCTCCCGCTGCGCGAGCAGGCGCGGGCGATCGCCGCCGGCGAGGTCGACGCCGCCGAGCTGCTGGAGGCGGCGCTGCGGCGGATCGAGCAGCGCAACCCGGCGATCAACGCCGTGGTCGAGACCTTTCCCGAGCGCTCGCGGGAGATGCTGGCGGCGGCGCCGGCCGGGCCGCTCCACGGCGTCCCGGTCGTGATCAAGGACGAGTGGCCGCTGCCCTGGCGCGCCCAGCGCTTCGGCGCCGCCGACATGCTCGCCCCCGCCGTCCCTGGGGAGTCCGGCCCCTACCGCGCCCTGCGCGACGCCGGCGCGGTGATCCTCGGCGTCGGCAACATGCACGAGCTCGGCGCCAGCAGCACCGGCAACGTCTCCGTCTATGGCCCGGCCGGGAACCCTTGGCAGCCTGATCGCTGCCCGGGCGGCTCCTCCAGCGGCCCTGCGGCCGCCGTCGCCGCCCGCCTCGTCGCCGGCGCTGTCGGCGCCGACGGGATCGGCTCGATCCGCTACCCCGCCGCCTACTGCGGCCTCACCGGGCTGAAGCCGACCTTCGGCCGCTCGGCGATGGACGGACATCACATGGCCGGCGTCTCGAGCACGATCGTCTCCGGCCCGCTCTGTGCCGACGCCGCCGACTGCCGCCTGCTCGGCTCGGTCCTGTTCGGCGCCGAGCTGCCGGCGGGGGAGTCGCAGGGACTGCGAATCGGGGTGATCCGCGATGAGGTCTCCGAAGACGTGGCGCCAGCCGTGCGCGAGGCCTGCGAGGAAGCGGTCGAGGACCTGCGCCGCGAGACCGGCGGGGAAGTGCGGGAGATCGAGCTGCCGGAACTGGCGGTGGCGACGCTCGCCACCGTCCTGATCGCCAACGGCGAGAGCCTCGAGAACGTCAGCCTCGAGCGCGTGGGCCATCTCGACCCCGGCCTTAGCCCGCTCGGCCGCGGCCTGCTCAAGTACCGGATCCTGCTGCCGGCGGCGGCGATCGTGAAGTCGCGCCAGGTGCGGGCGCTGGCTCGCCGCCGCCTCGCCACGGTCTTCGACGAGGTCGACGTGATCGCCTGGCCGACGGTGCCGGCGGTGGCGCCGCCGCTGGAGGCGCCGCTGGTCGAGCTGCCCTCCGGCACCCTCACCGCCGACCAGGCCAACGTCCGGGGCGGCGCCCTCGCCAACCTCACCGGCATCCCCGCGATCAGCGTCCCGGTCGGCAGCTCCGAGGGGCTGCCGATCGCGCTGCAGCTGCAAGCGGCCTGGGGACGCGACGCGCTCCTCCTCGACGCCGCCGAGGCGCTGGAGCGGGCAAACGGCCGCCGCTGGGTAGAGGCCGTGCCGCCGCTGGCCGCCGAGGCGCTGGGGGCCTAACCGGTGCCGGCGATCGTCGTCGCGGGGCTAGAGCGTGCCTTCGGCGAGGTGCGAGCGGTGCAGGGGATCGACCTCGAAGTCGGCGAGGGCGAGATCTACGGCTTCCTCGGCCCCAACGGCGCCGGCAAGACGACGACGGTGCGGATGCTGACGACGCTGCTGCTGCCGACCGGCGGCCAGGCCAGCGTCGCCGGCTACGACGTGGTCACCGAAGCGCGCCAGGTGCGGGCCTCGATCGGCGTCGCCCTGCAAGAAGCGGCGCTCGACCCGCTGATGACCGGCCGCGAGCTGATCCGCCTGCAGGCGACCCTGCAGGGCCTGCCGCCCGCGGCCGGGC
>JBQCIG010000084.1:0-4839 GCA_051953975.1 Solirubrobacterales bacterium
AGGGGTCCGCCGGACCCTCCCCGCTGTTGTCCGCCGGACCCCTCCCCCCGGGCCCCCTGCAAGCAGCCGAAGTCCTCAGCCAGCACCTGGCCAACTGGATCGAAGCCGAACCCGACGAGGTCCTCGCCGCCTGGCGAGAACGCGACGCCCTGCGCGGCCGCGAGGTCGCCTGGGAGGGTGGCTCAGGCGTCGCCGACGGCGTCGACGACCGGGGTTATCTCGTCGTCGTCACCCCCAGCGGCGACCGCATCGCCGTCGGCGCCAGCGAGGTCCACCTGACCCGCTTCTGAGGAGGCTGGCTTGCGGCCGTTCTCCCCCTGGTCCTTGTTGCGTTTGCGCTTGCGCCGCCGCTTGCCCCCTTTGGGGAAGTTCTTCAACAGCTCGCGGGCGACGGCGGAGGGTTTCCGCGCCATCCGCATCCGCGCTCCGCGCAGCACCTCCTCGCCCTCCGGCGTGTGCGAGACCGCGGCCGCCAGCAGCGCCACCGCCAGCCGCCGGTCCTGTTTGCGCGCGGCATGGACGAGCCGCCGCGCATTGCGCCCGTGGGCGCGGCCCGAGGAGTTGACCAAGAGGCCCAGCAGCCGCTTCGTCTCCGGCCAGCGCTGCACCGCGTACTCCTCGTGCAGCTCGCGGGTGTAGGAGGCGAGCCGCCAGACCCACGCCTGCGCCTGGTCGCGGCGGCCGATCCGCTTGTCGACCAGCGCCTGCAGCAGCGTCTTCGTCCCCGCCCGCTTGTCCTCGCGGCTCCAGGTGCCGACGATGTCGATCGCGTCGTCGAAGGCCTCGGGGTCGCCGAGGTCGGAGATCTCGCCCAGCGCTTTCAGCCGCAGCTGCGAGTTGCGGTTGCGCTGGATGCAGGTGAGGAGGAAGCGGCGGCGCAGCTCCTTGGTGCGGTCGTTCTGCAGCATCGCCCGCGCCCGCCGCCAGCCCTGGGTGTTGACCCGCGCCCCGGCCAGCGCCGCCCAGGCGTGCTGCTCGGGGTAGTCGAGGTTCTCGACGGCGATCCGCCAGATCTCCCGTTCCAGCACCTCCATCCGCCGCTCCTCCTTGTCGGAGACCGGCACGATCCGGCGCTCGACCCGGACCTTGCGGCCGCGCCCGCGCCGTACCGGCCCGACCACGATCGCGCCGCCGCGGTAGACGTCGCGGTCGAGCAGGCTGTGCAGGGTGACGATCGTCTCGTCGTGGGTGGTGGCCGGGTGGACGAAGTCGAGCACCAGGCCCGCCTCCTTGCCCGGCGCCCGCCGGGTGACGCGGCCGACCCGCTGCTGGTAGATCCGCCGCGAGGCGGTCGGCGCCAGGTGCATGCAGATCGTCGCCCGCGGGCTGTTCCAGCCCTCGGCCAGCAGCATCGCGTTGCAGAGGACGTCGACGGTGCCGCGTTCGAAGCCGGCAAGGATCTCGGCCAGCTCCCGCTTCGGCGTCTCGCCGGAGACCGCCTGCGCGTTGATGCCCGCGTCGCGGAAGGCTTTGGCGACGTTCTTCGCGTGCTGGACGCCGGCGGTGTAGACGACGCCGGGGACCTTGCGAAAGCGCGAGCGGTAGAGGTCGGCGATGGCGACGTTGAAGGGCTCCTGGTCGAGCAGCGCCGCCAGCTCCTCCTGGTCGAAGTCCTGGTCGACCTCGCCTTTGCGCAGCGGCACTTTGGCGATCGTCCGCACCCCCGGCCCGGGTGGGATGCGCAGGCAGCGCAGCGGCGCGATCACGCCGCGCCGCGCCGCCTGGGCGAGGTCGAAGCGCGAGGTCTGGGTCGGGAAGAGGTCGGCGACGTGGCGGGCGATCAGCGCCCCCGTCGCGGTCATGCCGATGTAGACGGGGCCGGTCCAGGAGCGGATGCAGGCGCTGGTTTTCTCTCCCAGGGCGGTATGGGCCTCGTCGCAGATGACGATCGAGTAGGCGTCGGAGATCTTCTTGTGGTTGCGGACGAACCACTGGTAGGTCTCGACCGTGACCGGCCCGTCGGGGTCGTCGCGGCCGTCCATCAGCGGCGGGCGCAGCCGCTCCTTGTAGCCGCGGTCGGAGATCTCGCCGATGAACTGGTCGACGAGGTTGCGGCGGTGGGTGAGGATCAGCACCCCGCCGGTGCGGGTCGCCTCGACGAAGCCGACAGCGGCGACCGTCTTGCCGGCCCCGGTCGCGTGCTCGAACCAGAAGCGCCGCTCGGCACCAGGGTCCTCGGGCGCCTCCTCGACGACCTCCTCGTCGTCCTCGCTCGGCGCGTCGACCCAGTCCTGCGGCTCTTCGTCGGGATCCATCTCCTCGTCCTCGTCGACCTCGCCGGCGCCGTCGGCCTCGGCGGCAAGCGCCTCCGCGGTCGCGACGTCGTTGCCAGGCTCGGCGCCGTCGCCGGGCTCGGCCCCGTTGCCGTTGGCCGGCTCGCTGCCGACCTGCTGCTGAGTCATCAGCTCGGCCAGCGTCCCGGACAGCGCGTCGACCTGGTGCGGGTTCAGCTCGGCGCCATCGCGCAGCTTCGGCGGTTCCTCGGCGAGGAAGCGCTCGAGCCCGAGCAGCAGCGAGAAGTCCCGCCGCCACTGGATCGAGGGGTGCTCGGCCCCTTCGTCGAGCTCTTTCAGCGCCGCGTCGAGCGCGCGCCGGCGGGCGGTGCCCGGCGCCAGCGCCTCCGGCCCCTCGCCGTCGAGCAGGAAGGGCTCGCGCGCGAACGCCGCCGCACGCTCGATGTCGGCGCCTGATGGAACTGCCGCACTGACGGCAACGTCGCTGGTGTTGGCCATAGAAGGCTTCTGGGCTTCGGTCCCAGCCGAACACAGACATACGGCCAGGACAGTGAACGAGGCTGCGGGGCTTGAGAGGTCCCCCCGAGAACTCAGCGGCTCGCGAGCCGCGAACCGAACGTACGTATTGTACCCACGCAGCGGATGAGTACGCGATTCAGACTCTTTCTGGCGTCTGCGGCGGCGGTGGCGGCGGTCCTCTGCAGCGGTTGCGGCAGCAGCCCAGGAGGGGACTACGGCGGCTCGCATCCCGACTACGCAAAGGCGCTGGCCGGCTCGCCGGCGCCGCTGGCGACCCTGCACGAAGAGGCGGACGAACTCCTCTCCGGCGGCACCGGCGCCTACGAAAAACGCCTCGCCCGGCTGCGCGGCTACCCCGTCGTCGTCAACGCCTGGGCCTCCTGGTGCGGTCCCTGCCGGGAGGAGTTCCCGATCCTGCAGGAGCTCTCCGCCCGTTACGGCAAGCGCGTCGCCTTCCTCGGCGTCAACTCGCAGGACTCCGACGCCGCCGCCGCCACCTTCCTGCGCGAGGCGCCGCTCTCCTACCCCAGCTACAGCGACCCCGGCAAGGAGATCGTCGACTCGCTCGGCCCCTTCCTCGGCTTCCCCGAGACCGCCTTCTACGACAGGTCGGGGGAACTCGTCTACCTCAAACACGGCCCCTACTCGCACGCCTCCGAACTCGAAGAAGACATGCGCCGCTACGCGCTGAGCGGATAATCAAAGGCGATGGAAGCCTTCGTCGTCATCGCGCTGATCGGGCTCGGGCTGCTGCTCGCCGAGCTGCTGCTGCCGACCGGCGGCGTCCTCGCCGCGATCGGCGTCCTCGGCCTCACCGCGGCCGGGATCGACGCCCTCGAGTCCGACAGCATCACCGCCGAGTACGTCGGCGGTGCCCTGATCGCCCTCGGCGTCGTCTGCGCGGTCAGCTTCTACTTCGTCACCCGCAAGGTGGTCGCCGCCCACCGCGACTCCCCCGTTCGCACCGGGACCGAGGGCCTGGTCGGCGCCACCGCTGAGGCCCGCAGCTCGATCGACCCGGAGGGACAGGCCTGGCTCGCCGGCACGATCTGGAGCGCCCGCCTCGCCGCCGACGCGAAACCGGTCAAGGTTGGGGATAGAGTCCGGGTCGAGGCGGTCGACGGGCTGACCCTGGTGGTTCGCCCCCAGCCGCTGACCGCCGCCCAGCCCAGAGAAGGAGACGGTTGATGGAAGTCGTCGCAGGGATTCTCGTCGTCCTCGCGTTCTTCGTGCTGATCGCGCTCGGCGCCTCGGTCCGGGTCCTGCGCGAGTACGAGCGCGGCGTGATCTTCCGCCTCGGGCGCCTGATCGCCCAGAAGGGGCCGGGCCTGATCCTGCTGATCCCCCTGGTCGACCGGATGGTGAAGGTGGACCTGCGGACGGTCACCCTGAACATCCCGCCGCAGGAGGTGATCACCCGCGACAACGTCCCCGCCGGGGTCAACGCCGTCGCCTACTTCCGCGTCGTCGATCCCAACAAAGCCGTGGTCGAGGTCGAAAACTACCTTCTCGCGACCTCGCAGATCTCGCAGACGGCGCTGCGTTCGGTCCTGGGCAAGGCGGAGTTCGATCAGCTGCTGTCCGACCGCGAGCGGCTCAACGAGGAGCTGCAGAAAATCATCGACGAGTCGACCGAGCCCTGGGGCATCAAGGTCACCGCGGTCGAGATCAAGGACGTCGAAATCCCCGAACAGATGCAGCGCGCGATCGCCCGCCAGGCCGAGGCCGAGCGCGAGCGGCGGGCGAAGATCATCAACTCGGAGGGCGAGTGGCAAGCGGCGCAGAAGCTCACCGACGCCGCCGACATCATCAGCACCAACCCCGCCTCGCTGCAGTTGCGCTACCTGCAGACGCTGCTCGAAATCGGCAGCAACCAGAACACGACGGTGGTCTTCCCGCTGCCGATGGACGTGTTCGAGCCGTTCCTCCAGGCGAGCGGGGGCGAGCGACCGAAACCACCGCGCCGCCCGCCCCAGCCCCCCCCGGCCCCCCCCCCACCCCCCCCCCCCCCCCCCCCCCCCCCCCCCCCCGCGGTGCCCCCCCGAGCCCCCCCCCCCCCCGGGCCGGGGGGGGGCGCTAACCCCCC
>JBQCIG010000085.1:0-2726 GCA_051953975.1 Solirubrobacterales bacterium
AAACCCCCCCCTAAAATATTTAGGGGCGAGATTTTATTTGTTCCTTATACCTTAACAAATCCCCCCCCGCGCTCGGTCACAGTCGCTCGAACAAGCGCGGGTCGTTCGAGCAGATCCCGTGCACGCCGGAGGCGACCAGCCTGCGCATGCGGGCAGGGTCGTCCACGGTCCAGGCGATCAACTCAACCCCGACCCGGTCGCAGATCCGCGCCAGCCGCGGCGTGATCAGCGGGTGGTAGACCCACATCGCCGCGACATTGAACTGCGGCAGCTTCTCGGCCGCCAGGCCCGGCAACTGGGCCCGCATCCCGATCAGGGCGGCGCGCATCGGCAACCGCGCCCAGCGCCGCGAGGTCCAGTCCCGGCTCACTTTCGGATAGGTCCAGCCGCGCCGCAGCTCCGGAGCCAGTTCGAGGACCCGGCGCAGCGTGTGCATCTCCATCGTCGAGATCATCGCCCGCCCAAACAGGTCGCGTTCGCGCAGCGCCTCCACCAACTCCTCCTCGCGCCCTGACAGCTTGACGTCGAGGTCGATCTCGACCCGGTCCAGCGGCGGCTCGAGGAATGCATCCAGCGCCTCGGTCAATCGCAGCGGCGTCCGCCGCTCGGCGTCCTCCCAGTCGTGGGCGACCACCAGCGGCGCCCGCTGCTCCAGCGGCAGGTGCGCATCGCGCAGCCAGAGCACATCGAGCTCGATCGTGTCCACCCCAGCCTCCACCGCAGCCCGAAAGCTCTCCACCGTGTTCCCAGGCACGATCGCATCGGCCCCCTTGTGCCCGACCAGGCGGAGCTTTTTCTCTGCGGTCTCGTCCCTCGACGGTGGTTCCGGCGAAAGCCCGTATTCCATCCCTAAAGCCTTTCAGTTCCCGTTTGAGCGGTCGGCAAGGCGAGGCGTGGTGACTGGGCGTTCAGGGGCAAGTGGGGCGGTGCCGACACGACTCCCGCGTAGCGGCGCTACGCGGGACGTCGGGGAGGTGCCGAATCCACGCCGCCCCTGGGCGTCCAGGCGCCGCGACTCGCCGCAGCCGCCCGCTCAGAAGAGTTGGTTCTCGCCGGCGAAGATCTCGGAGACGGAGTCGTCGGTGAAGATGCGGCGGATCGAGTCGGCGAAGGTGCTGGCGGTGGAGAGCACGGTGATGTTGTCCGGGGCGCCGGGGCGCAGCGGCAGGGTGTCGGTGACGACGATCCGCTCGATCGCCGAGCTTTCCAGCCGTTCGTAGGCGGGGCCAGAGAAGACGCCGTGGGTGGCGCAGGCGATCACCCTGGCGGCGCCCTCGTCTAGCACCGTCTGGGCGGCGGCGCAGAGGGTGCCGGCGGTGTCGATCATGTCGTCGACGAGGACCGCGGTCTTGCCCTTGACGTCGCCGACCACGTAGCCGATCTCGGCCACCTGCTGGGCCGGGCGCTCCTTCTCCATCACCGCCCACTGGGTGCCGATGCGGCGGGCGAAGTTGCGGGCGGTCTTCACCCGGCCGGCGTCGGGCGAGACGATCACCAGCTCCTCGTTCATTTCCTGGTCGATGAACCACTGGGTCAGCATCGGCATCGCCGTCATGTGGTCGACCGGGACGTGGAAGAAGCCCTGGACCTGGCCGGCGTGGAGGTCCATGGTGAGGACGCGGTCGACGCCGACGCCCTCCAGGCACTTGGCGACGATGCGGGCGGAGATCGGCTCGCGCGGGGCCGACTTCTTGTCCTGGCGGGCGTAGCCGTACCAGGGCAAGACGGCGATGATCCGGTGCGCGGAGGCGCCCTGGGCGGCGTCGATCATCGTCAGCAGCTCCATCAGGGCGTCGTTCGGGGTCATCCCTTCCTGCTCGTTGGCGCAGGTCGACTGCACGAGGAAGACGTCGGCGCCGCGGATCGACTCCTCGTAGCGGCAGTAGACCTCGCCGTCGGCGAAGGTCTTCAGCGTCACCTGGCCCATGTCGATTTCGAGCTTCTTCGCCACCTTCGCGGCCAGGTCCATCGAACAGCGGCCGCCGAAGACCATCATCCGCTTCGAGTAATCGTGGTCGATGGCGGTACCCACCTGTGGGCGCTCCTCGATCATGCTCACGGGCTTTCGTCCTCTCGCATCTCGGCCGCCTTGCGAGCGGCGTATCCGTCGATGTTCCTCTGCGCGTTCTCACTGACGCCCAGCGCCCCCTCGGGCACGTCGTCCTTGATCACTGCGCCAGCGCCAGTGTAGGCGGCGTCGCCGACTTCTACCGGTGCGATCAGCATCGTGTCAACGCCGATCCGCACGTTGCGGCCTATGACCGTCCGGTTCTTGCGGAATCCATCGTAGTTGGCGGTGATCGTGCCGGCGCCGAGGTTGCTGCCGGGCCCGATCTCGGCGTCGCCGACGTAGGCAAGGTGCGGCACCTTGGTCCCCTCCCCCACCTGCGAGTTCTTGATCTCGACGAAGGTGCCGGCCTTGGCCCCGTCCTCGAGCAGCGCGCCCGGTCGCAGGTAGGCGAAGGGGCCGACCGAGCAGCCGGCGCGGACGTCGCACTCGACCAGGTAAGAGTGCAGGACCCGGGAGCCGGCGCCGACCGAGCTGTCGACAAGAGTGCTGAGGGGGCCGACGACGGCGCCTGTGCCGATCGCGGTGTTGCCGCGGAGAGTGGTGCCGGGCTCGATGCGGGCGTCGGCGGCGATCTCGACGCCGGCGTCGATCCAGGTCGAGGCGGGGTCGACGACGGTGACGCCGGCGAGCATGTGGGCCTCGAGCAGGCGGCGCC
>JBQCIG010000086.1:0-24608 GCA_051953975.1 Solirubrobacterales bacterium
CCGGGCCATTCGACCTCGGCGACGTGGTGACCCGCGTTGCCCTGCACGTCGATCCCTTTACGGCGCAGATCAACGCTGTCTCCGACCCCCTGCCTCACATCATCGACGGCATCCCACTCGACATCCGGAGCATCACCCTGAAGCTCCGCCGGCCGCAGTTCACGCTCAACCCGACCAGCTGCAACCCGATGTCGATCGGGGGCAGCGCCACCTCGGTCTTCAGCCTGAGCGCCCCGCTCTCTGAACGCTTCCAGGTCGGCGGATGCAACGCCCTGCCCTTCAAGCCGAAGCTGGCGATCGTCCTGAAGGGCGCGACCAAGCGCTCGGGTTTCCCGGCACTTAGGGCGACCCTGACCATGAAGCCCGGCGAAGCCAACGTCGCCGCCGCGCAGGTGACGCTGCCGCACTCCTCGTTCCTCGCCAACGCCCACATCGACAAGACCTGCGGTCATCCAGAACTGCTTTCCCACAGCTGCCCGGCCCGCTCGATCTACGGACGTGCCAAAGCGTGGAGCCCGCTGCTGGCAGCGCCACTGGAAGGCAACGTCTACCTGGTCACCGGCTTCCCATATGAACTGCCTGCCTTGGTGGCTGACCTGAACGGTCAGATCGAGGTCGACCTGGTGGGCAAAGTCGACACCGGTCGCGAAGACGGCATCCGCAACACCTTCGAAATGGTCCCGGACGCCCCCGTCTCGAAATTCGTCCTCGAAATGGCGGGCGGCAAGAAAAGCCTGATCGAAAACTCCGAAGAACTCTGCGCCAAGCACACCAAGCGCAAAGCGCTGGCGGAGTTCACGGCCCAGAACGGGAAGGTCTGGGATACCGAACCGGTTGTCCAGAACGGCTGCAATCACCACCGGAAGGGACACGGAAAGAAACGCCGGCATTAGCTGAGAAGGCCCCTTGCGCAGCATCAGCGTGGATCCGCCGGCGCCGGCCCGTCAGCGTATCCTCCAAGCGCTGATCGCCACCGCTGCGTCAAAAGGCTATGGCCGACTCTCCGTGTCAGCGGTGATCGAAACCGCAGGCGCGGCGCGATCTACGTTCTACCAGCACTTCTCCGACATCAACGCCTGCTTTCAAGCGGCCCTGACCGAAATCGCCGACCAGGTGGAGGAATCGGTGGTGGCGCGGTCGGATGAGCCGAGCGCGATGGCGATCATCGGGCCGCTGCTTGATTTTGTCGCCGCGGATGAGATGGCGGCGCGCTGCCTGTTCATCGAGAGCCTCGCCGCGGGGCCGCTGGCGCGCGATCGCCGCGACGAGCTATGCGGAGCGCTCGCGCGGAGGGTGGCGGCGGGTTGGTCGCGGCGCAACGGCGCGCAGCCTAATGCCGAGCGCACCGCTCTGATCCTGATGAGTGGGGTCTTTCGCCTTTTGGCGATGCGACTGCGCCATGGCGCTTCGGGCCTCGACACGGAATTGGCGGAGGGGTTGCGCTCGTGGGTCCGCAGCTACGCGGAGGGTGACGGGGAGCCGTGGCCAGCCTTTCAACGCGATTGGAGGCGGGGTCGCCGGCAGCACCCCCTCCCCGCGATGCCGCGACCGCCGGTGCTCCAGAGTGGTCGCCACCACCTGCCGCGACGTGACGTGGAGCGCAATCAGCGAGAGCGGCTTCTGGTGGCCGTCGCGCAGCTGAGCTACGAGGAAGGCTACTCCTCGCTTTCAGTGACGAAGATCGCTGCGGCAGCGAGGGTTGCGCGTAACGTCTTCTACCAGCAGTTCCGCGACCGGGAGGAGCTTGCGGCCGCGGCGAACGAGTCATTCTTCCAGCATGCGATGGCCGCCGCCGCCGGCGCCTTCTTCGCGCAGGTGAACTGGCCGGAGCGGGTGTGGGCAGCGGGATCGGCGCTGCTGGATTTCATCGCTGCCCACCCCGCGAACGCGTATATGGGCTTCGTCGAGACGCATGCGATCGGGCCGTCGGCGGTCCAGATCGCCTACGAGCGGCTGGGGGCGTTCACGCTCTTCCTCGAGGAAGGCTATGCGCGCCTCCCCGAGGACAGCGAGGTCGGCCGGGTGACCTCGGAAGCGTTGGCGGCGGTGATGTTCGAGGTGGTCTACCGGGAGCTGCGGGTGCGACGCAATGTCATGGGGCTGCCCGCGAAGCTGCCGGGCCTCGCCTACGCAACCCTGGCGCCGTTTCTTGGGCCGGATGAGGCCAGGCGGTTCATCGAGGGTAAGACGGAGCGCTCGCAGGTACCTTGAACGTCTGGAACTCGCTGTCCGGCGGACGCCTGGCGGATGACGGCGTTTGTCCCTTCCTCTCGGATTGGCGCGTCCGACCATGAGTTACTGCCAGTGTCTGCTGAGTCCGACCCGCAACCGTTGACACGCCTGCTCGTAACGGATATTTGACTCCCGCGCAGTTCCACCCCGGGCACCGCGCGACGACTAAAGGAGAAATCGGGTCCATGTCTATTCACCGACCGATTGTTTGCGCTGCACTTCTGGCTGGACTCTTGATGGCGACGTATGGCGGGAAGGCGATGGCAGCAGAGGCATCTCGCGCAGCTCACAGTGCAGCGGCCCCGTCGCCCGGCGCGTCCGAGCTCACCACCGCGGAGCGCCGCGCCCTGGTCGAAGCGAAGCGAAGCCACGGCCTACCCCCCGGGGCCGCTCTCCCGGCCTGGGCGACTGAACGGGGGCAGAGCCCATGGTTCGCGCCGAGCCCGGTCGCGCTCCGGCGCGCCCGCCGCCGCGGCAGGGCGGAAGCGGGACCCCCCGGAGGCCCGCAAGCCAGTCCGGCCCCTCCGGCCGGCGGCGCCGACGCCGCGATTCGCGGGGGCGAGGTGCCGCCGCTGCGGTATCTGGGCGGGTCCGTCCAGCACAGCCCGACTCTGCATGTGATCTTCTGGGGCGCCAACTGGGAACAGGCGCCCGGAGCCGCCGCGAAGTCGGAGCTGCTCGGCATGTACGGAAGGCTCTCCGGATCCTCCTACCAGGCGATCCTCACCCAATACTTCGACTCCACCGCCTGGATCTCGTCGACGGTGTCGGTGAACTCGGTTGTCGACTCGCGCGTAGGCGCGCCGACCAATGTCACCACGGAAGCGCTCGAAGCGGAGGTGCAGTACGGCGAAAGCAAACTCGGCGCGCATACGGCCGACGCTCAATACGTCGTAATCCCGGCTCCGGGCTCGACCTACGCGGGGAGCTTCGTCGGTTCCTTCTGCGCCTTCCACGATGTGGCGGCAAATGGGGCGATCTGGGACTTCGTTCCGTACGAGGGGGATGAACCCTTCAAGCAGGGGAATGCCTGCGAATGGTATGGACACGGCAATGTCGCCGATGCCACCTCGGTGATGGCGACGCACGAGTACGCCGAGGCCGCGACCGATCCGCTTTGGAACACCTCGCCGGGCTGGCAGGGGCTGCAAGGGGGCAGCGGCGAGATCGGAGACCTCTGCGCGACGCCGGGCGACACGCTGCCAAACGGCAGCGTGGTCCAGGGCGAGTACGACGACCACCAGAACAGCTGCTCGGACGCCGACGAAAATCCCCCCCACATCCTTGCGATAACGGACACGGCCACCGAAGTGACCGACAGCTCCGCGACGATCCGCGGAACGGTCAACCCGGAGGGGTCCGCGGCGACCTACCACTTCGAATACATCGCCGATTCGGCCTACCAGGAAAACCTGAAAAACGGCCGGGAAGCCTTTGCCGGCGCAACCAGCGTCCCCGCGGGCGAAGAACCCAGTGCGGGATCGTCGAAATCGAACGTGCCTGTGTTCCGGACGATCTCCGGCCTCCAGGACGAAACCACCTACCACTTCCGCCTGGTGGCGAAAAACGCCAACGGCACCGCCTACGGCGAAGGACGGACCGCGATCACCTCCCCCTGGAGGATCCGGGGCTGGCCGCGCCAGACCACCTACGGCTGGCTGAACGACGTTTCGTGCCCGGTCGAACGCGCCTGCATGGCGGTCGGGTACTACTACGAACCGTCGCTGTCTCCCGAACCGAACCAGGCGGCTGCCGATCGGCTGGTCAACGGGAAGTGGGTGGAGACCTCGGTGCCGTACCTGACCGGCGAGTCCTACCTGGAGCTGAAGGGCGTGTCTTGTCCCGAAGAAAGTCGCTGCACCGCCGTCGGGCATGTGTACTCCTCCGGCCATTACCACGGCGCCGTCGCGATCTGGAACGGCTCGTCCTGGGCGCGGCAGACGCTCACCGAGCCGCCCAACACGATCGCCAGCGAACTCTACGAAGTCTCCTGCGTGGCGGGTTACGAATGCATGGCCGTCGGCACTCGGGAGACGAGCGAAGGCGTGTGGGTCGATTACTCGGTCCAGCTGCGGGAAGGCTCCGCTTCGAATCTGGAAACGCCGACGGCCGAAGCTTCCGGGCAGAGCGAGGTGCAGGGTCTCGCCTGCACTTCGCTCTCGAGATGCATGGCAGTCGGCTGGTACAAAGCCTCCAACGGGGGCGCGGCCAAGCCTTTCAGCATGGTCCTCGAAAACGGCAAATGGACGCTGCAGACCCGGTCCTGGCAGGGGTTCCTCGAATCCGTCACTTGCACGGGCGTCTACTCCTGCATTGCTGTGGGGGACGACTACGAACTCGGTCCCAGCGCCGAAACCTGGAACGGAAGCAATTGGTCCACGCCTACCACGGCGAGCCTTCCGGACGTGGAGGGGGGTTATCTAGGCGACATCTCCTGTACGTCGAATGCCAAGTGCACCGCTGTCGGCGGGGGTTGGAACAAGGTCGACGGCTATCCGGTGACCCTGGCGGAGACCTGGAACGGAAGCTCCTGGACGGAGCAGGCCACTCCTCGCGAAAGCGAAATAGCAGGGAACAGGCTCCAGGGCGTGGCCTGCATTGGTGCCGCCAGGTGCGTGGCGGTCGGATCGAGCACGGCAGCCGGGAGGGAAGAGGGCGTGATCGAGACGCGAGAGAACAGGGTGAGCGCGAGCTATGACTCTTCCTTCGGAAGCAGCGGCAGCGGCAACGGCCAGTTGAGCTATCCGGTCGGCGTGACGGTCGACACCTCGGGCAACGTCTGGGTGGCGGATCAACTAAACAATCGCATCGAGGAGTTCACCTCCAAAGGTGAATTCATCGCCAAGTTCGGCAGCCTCGGCACCGCCAACGGGCAGCTGCAGGATCCGAAGTCGATCGCCTTCGCTGCCAACGGCAACCTCTGGGTGACCGACTCGGGCAATCACCGGGTCGAGGAGTTCAAGCCCAACGGCGAATACGTCGCGCAGTTCGGGTCGGAAGGGGTCGAAGCGGGGAAGTTCATCGAACCATACGGAATCGCGATCGACCATGCCGGCCATATCTGGGTGTCCGATGCGCGCTACGGACGCGTCGAGGAGTTCACCTCGTCGGGCGGGTTCATTCGAGAAGAGCACGGCGCCGGCCGCTATGGAGCTGGGAACGGCGAATTCTCGGATCCGACGGCGATGACGATCGACCCCTATGAAGACGTCTGGGTGGTCGACAGCGGCAACGATCGGGTCCAGGAGCTCTCCTCCAGCGGCGAATATCTCGGCAAGTTCGGATCTGCCGGCAGCGGCGAAGGGCAGTTCACGGAACCGGCCGGCATCGCGATGAAGCCGTCGGGCAACCTGCTCGTCTCCGATGCCCGCGACCATCGCGTGGAGGAGCTCACCCCTACGGGAGAATTCCTCGACCAGTTCGGAGTTGCGGGCGGCGGCGCCGGGCAGTTCTCCGAACCGGTGGGCGTGGCGCTCGGCCTGGGCGGCGCCGAGTACGTGGTCGACAGCCCGAGCGGCCGGGTCGAGATCTGGAACCAGCCCTGGATTCCAGAAGCGACCACGCAGCAAGCATCCAAAGTCACCGCCTCGGAAGCGAACCTCAACGCGCTCGTCGACCCGAGCGGCGCGGCGACGACCTACTGGTTCGAATACGGAACCACCAGCGCCTATGGCACCGTCCTTCCCGCTTCGCCCGGAAGTGCCGGATCGGGGATCTCTCCCATCTCCGAGAGCGTGACCGCCAGCGGCCTGCAGCCGAGAACCACCTACCACTTCCGGGTGGTGGCGACCAACGTCAACGGAACTAGTCAGGGTGCCGACCAGGAATTCAAGACCCCCGCCCGCCCGAAAGCGATCACCGAACCCGCCTCGTACCTGAACAGCTTCCAGCCCCAGATCAACGCCAGGATCACCCCCGAAGGGGCCGACACCCACTACTACTTCGAATACGGCCCGACCACGAGCTATGGAACGAAAATCCCGCTTGTCGCCGAAGACGTCGGGTCCGGCTATCAGGCGTTGGAAGTCGGCAAGAAGCTCAGCGGTCTGCCGCACAGCGCCACTTACCACTTCCGAGTAGTGGCCGAAAACGAAGCGGGTACCTCGTACGGCGAAGACAAGTCCTTCACGACCCTTTCAGCCTGCAAAAACGGCACCGAAAGCTGCACCTGGTCCCTCCAGTCCCCGACGAGCCCGGCGCTGCCGACCGAAAACGACAAGCTGGAAGCGACGGCCTGCCCCGGGACGACGACCTGCCTCGCGCTCGGCAACGAAGGCATCCGCCACGAAGGCTTCCTCGATTCCTGGAACGGCAGCGAATGGAAGCTGGTCAAATCGTTCAGCAGCGAACTGAAGTCGATCTCCTGCGCCTCGGCGACCTCCTGCATGCTCGTGGCCAAGAGCGGCGCGCTCGCCTGGCAGGCGAAATGGGTGGAAGCCCTCGGCGGCGTCTGGGAAGTGACCGCGAAGAACCCGCCCGCTCCCGCGGGCGGCAGCGAAGTCGCCCTCAAGGGCGTCTCCTGCAGCTCGGAATCGGCCTGCACCGCAGTCGGCTCCTATCTGCTCGAAGGCACCCGCAAGACCCTCGCCTATCGCTGGAACGGCAGCGCCTGGTCCCAGCAGGCGACCCTGCAGCCGAGCGAAGGAAGCGCCGAATCGGCGATGGTCGCCGTCTCCTGTCCCTCGGCGAGTTCCTGCACCGCCGTGGGGAAGGCCGCCTCCAAGCCTTTCGCCGAGTCGTGGAACGGCAGCGAATGGTCGCTCAGCCCGATCGTCAACCCGACCGGCGCCACCAGCGCCGCGCTGCAGGCCGTCTCCTGCAGCGCCGCCAACGCCTGCGTCGCCACCGGCGGCAAGCACGAAAGCTCCGAAAAGACCCTGGTTGAGTCCTGGAACGGCACCAGCTGGACGATCGTCGCGAGCCCCAACCCAAGCGAAGCGGCCAACTCCGAACTCAGCAGCGTCTCCTGCCTGTCGTCGAGCTCTTGCCTCGCCGCCGGCACCTACCTCAGCTCGAGCCTCAAATACAAGCCCCTTGTCGAGTCCTGGAACGGGATCGAATGGGCCCTGCAAAGCGCCGCCGTCCCCACCGGCTCGAACTACGGCTACCTGGTGGGCGTTTCCTGCAGCTCCTCGATCGCTTGCACGGCGGTGGGCAACTACACCGAAGGCAGCCTGACGAAGGTGCTGGGAGAGCGCTACGAATAGGACGATGGGGCCTCAAACCCGACCGGCGAACCGACAGCCAACCTCGCCGCCCCGAGTGAGGGGCCGGGCTCACGCAGCGGCGCTGCTGGCGGCGGTACTGTTGGCGCTCGGTGCCGGTTCCGCCTCGGCGCAGGGTCCCTACGAGCCCAACGACGACATCTCCACCGCCGCCGGGCCCCTGGAAGCCGGAGGAAGCTATCTCGCCGCCGTTGAAAGGTTGGGCGACCGCGACTTCTACTTCTTCTACGTGACCGCTCCCGGCTCCGCCGTTTCCCTAACGGCAACCAACGAAGGGGGCGGCGAAATCCGAGCCACCCTCAATGCCCGGCTGGTTAGCTCACTCGGCACCCCGCTCGGCCAGGGCGTCAGCTTCCTGCGCAAGGGCGAAACCCGCGCCGAGACCGTCACCCTCGAACCGGGCAAGTACTTCGTCGAAGTGACCGAGAACGACGGCTTCGGCGACGATTATCGTCTGGTCCCAGGCGGCGGAGAAGGCGCGTTCGGACCCTTCGCGCAGATCGCGGCCAATTGCGAAACTGCCACCTCGAAGGCCGCCGCCGCGGAAGCCGCCCTCCGCCGCGCAGAAGGAAAGCTGATCCGGGCCAAGGGCAGCTACTGGCTCAGCCGCTATGGCTATGAAAGCGCCAAAGCTCGCCGGAGGGCACGCAGGGCCCTGCTCGCGGCGAAGGCAAAAGTGCGGCTGCAAAAAACCGCGCGAAGGGCGGCGGTCGCGGCCAAGTCGCCGTGGTGCGGGATCGCTAGCTGACTCCCGCCAGAGGTGGGTCGCCAGGTTCGGCTCAGCGGACCGAGCAGGTCCGGATCAGGGTGCTGGTCAGCGTCCGGCCGTCGGCAAACCACATCGACGCCTTCGCGAAGGTAAACGGGGCGGCGTCGAAGCCGGGAGGTGCGGCACAGCTGGCGCTCAAATAGGAGCGCACTCGACCGCGGTAGAGGTAGCGGCGGTGCAGCTGGAGGTAGAGCGAGGTCAGGTAGCCGTTGCGGTTCACGGCTGGCGGCACCGAAGCGACGATCGACTCGCCGTAGGGCGCAGACGCTCGGTGGATGTGGAAGGCGATGATCCGGGTGATGTCACCGGGGTCGGTCTGGTACACGTAGCCGAGCACCGCGGGGTCGCCGCCGATCCGGCCGTTGAAGAGGAGGATCTCGCCCCTCACCGGAGCCAGGGCCTGTTCGGGGAACGAGGCCATGCCGCTGAACCCGCCCGCGCCGACGATGGCGTGCCCGCAATTGCGAAGCGCTTGCGAGGGCGTCACGCTCTTAATCTGCCAGCGGTGACATATCGGCAGCCCGACCGTGTCGAGACGACCGCCCCGGTTGAGCTCGATGCGGATTCCCCGCAGGGGGGGAGGTTCGTGGTGACGTGCGGCGCGGATGGTCCCTTCGATCCGAACGGCAATGGGCGCGGGGGTCGCTCGCGGAAGGGCATGGGGCGAGATGCCCCCGTTAAAGCGGACGAAGAGGTCTCCCTTCGCGGTCAGCTCTGCATGCGCCAGGGCGGCAAGCGTCATGGTTGTGGCCAGGACCGCTACTGCTGATAGGGCAAGTTTCCGTCCCACGAAAGCTCTCCGGGCTGTGTTACGCCGCTACTCGGTTAGTAGACCATAACGATTGCATTTAGAAACGTAATCCTCTATCCTCAGGAAACCTGCCAGGGGGGTGGGGATGTTCTCGATAGCCGGGCTCTAGCGGAGCAACCGCGGGGCGGGGGACGACACAAGGAGCGTTAGTGGGTTCGTTGCGGGTTAGGGGTTTCGCGAAGGCGAGCGGCGCAGTGGCCGTTGTCGCTCTCTGCGGTTTGGTCGGCGCCCCTCCCGCGCTGGCGGCGGCTCCGAGTATCCGCGCGACCTGGTCGGCCGACGTCACCGCCACCTCGGCGAATCTGCGGGCGGAAATCAGTCCAGGAGGTCTCAGCACGAACTTCCGGTTCGTCTACCTGACCCGGTCCGCCTACCTCGCCAACGGCGAAACCTTCGCGGGAGCAAAAGCGACGCCGGAAACGTTCCTCGGTTTCGGAACCGGCTACGAACCCGCCTTCGCGCACGTCGGCGGGCTCGCGCCCTCGACCGCCTACGAGTACCGGGTCGTCGCTACCAACTCGTCGAGCCCCCCGGCGGGGACCGTAGGTGAACCGCGGTCCTTCGCGACCCAGGAATCCGCGCCCATCTCTGGGCTCCCCGATTCGCGCGGCTGGGAGCTCGTCTCGCCGCTGGACAAAAACGGCGGCGCGATCCAGGGCTTCGGGCAGAACCGCGGCGGCGGGGTCCTGCAGGCGGCGCCGCTGGGGGGCTCGATCACCTACAGCTCCGCCTCCTCCTTCGGCGAAGCCCCTGACGGGGCACCGCCTGCCTCGCAGTACATCGCCCACCGCAGCGCCTCCGGCTGGACCAGCGAGAACATCACTGCTCCGACCCTCTCGGGCGTCTACGGGACCGAGCCGATCGGCGTGCCCTACCGGATCTTCTCCGGAGACCTCGCCCGCGGGTTGATGCTGAACGGCGTCCACTGCCGCGGCGAAGGAGCCGGGTGCCCGGTTGACGCCCCCGTCCTGGCGGGCTCCAAGGCCCCCGCCGGCTACCAGGACTACTACCTCCGCGACTCGGGAAGTGCGAGCTTCGCGGCGCTGCTCTCCGAATCGAACGACGGTTTCCTCCGCGTCGAACCCGAAGACCTCTACCTGGCTTTCGCTGGGGCCAGCCCCGACCTCACCCACGTCGTTCTCTCCACCTGCGCGAAGCTGACCGAAGACGCGATCGAAGCGCCTGGCAGCGAAGGCTGCGACCTGGCCAAGCCCAACCTCTACGAGTGGAGCGGGGGAGGGCTCAGCCTCGTCAACGTTGGCCCCGGTGCGGAGCTCGCCGCACCCTCCGGCGCGATCTCCAGCGACGGCTCCCGCGTTTACTTCGTCGAAAACGGCAGGCTCTACCTGCGCGAAGGCTCGTCACCGCCCCGCCTAATGGCGGAAGGCGGTGCTTTTCAGACGGCCACCCCCGACGGCTCGCTCGCCTTCTATACCAAGGACGGCCACCTCTACCGCTACGACGCTGGCTCCCAGAGCTCCGCCGACCTCACTCCCTCCGGCGGCGTGGCCGGGGTGCTCGGCATCGCCGCCGACGGCTCGGTCGCCTACTTCCAGGACGCCTCCGGGCTCGAGCGCTGGGAAGCTCCCGGCGCTCTCACCGAAGTCGCCCCCGGCGTCGCCGCCGCTCAAACGAGCGACTTTCCACCGGCGACCGGCACCGCCCGCGTCTCCGCCGACGGCGAAGAGCTGCTCTTCCTCTCGAAGGAATCGCTCACCGGCTACGACAACACCGACGCCGAAACCAAGCAGCCGGACTCCGAGCTCTTTCTCTGGCGCAGTGCGGGCGGCCTGCGCTGCATCTCCTGCAACCCGACCGAAGAGCGGCCGCTGGGACCATCGACGATCCCGGGCGCCGAGGCGAACGGGAAGCCGGAAGCCTTTGGTCCGGGGTCGATCCTCACCGACTCCTACAAGCCCCGGGCGCTCTCGAGCAACGGCCACCGGCTCTTCTTCGACTCGGGAGACTCGCTCGTCCCAGCCGACACGGACAACCGACCGGATGTCTACGAGTGGGAGGCGCAGGGCGAAGGGGGTTGCTCGAAGCCGGCTGGCTGCGTCGCGCTGATCTCCTCTGGAAGGGGAGCCGAGGGCGCCACCTTCGTCGACGCCTCGAGCGACGGATCCGATGCCTTCTTCCTCACTATCGAGTCGCTGGTCCCTGCCGACCCCGGCTCGCAGGACCTCTACGACGCCAGGATCGGAGGCGGCTTCCCGGAACCGCCGCCGCCGCTCGAATGCGCTGGCGACGCCTGCCAGCCGTTGCCGCAGGCCCCCGAAGACCCGACGGTCGGGACGACGATCCCAGGCCCGGGCAACCCGCCGCTGCCGGTCAGCAAGCGCTGCCCGAAGGGCAAGCGCCTGGTGGTCCGGCACGGCAAGGTCAGCTGCGTGAAGGCGAAGCGCCACAGTCACAAGAAAGGCAGGGGCCGGAGGCGATGAGACCGGGGAGCCGAGGAGCTTTCGCCTTGGCGGCGCTCCTCGCATGCCTTTGCCTGCCGGCGGTCGCTTCCGCCGCCGAATTCGGCTTCCAGCCGGGCGCCGAAGGCTTCGACGTCACCGCGACCAAGCTCGACGGCAGCCCGGCTGTCCAAGCGGGCTCCCATCCCTACGATCTGACCGTCCACATCGGTTTCACGCCAGGCGCGGAAGCGCCGGGCCAGCCCGCCACGCCGTTCCCCGCCGGAGACGTGAAGGGCCTGCGGCTGGAACTACCGGGCGGACTCATCGGCAATCCAACCGTGGCGACGGAATGCACGCTCGCCCAGTTCAACACTCCGCGCGAATCGCCCTGGGAACAGAGCCTCTCTGGGGAGAGCTGCCCCGATGCGAGCCAGGTCGGCGTGGTAGCGGTGAAGACTTCGCTCGGCGGGGGAGAGGTGCGGCACTTCGGCGTCTTCAACTTAACGCCGCCGCCCGGCTACGCGGTCGAGCTCGGCTTCGCTCCGTTTGGTTCCCCGGTCACCTTCGGCGCCCACGTCCGCAACGAAGGTTCCGAATACGGTCTCACCTCCGAAATCGAAAACTTCCCGCAGGCACTGTCGGTCGACAGCGTGACCGTGACTCTCTGGGGCACCCCGTGGGCCATCTCTCACGACACCGAACGCGGCAACTGCCTCAACGAGGTGGAACCGGCAGAAGCCTGGGGGAAGTGTTCAGTTGGGCCGCCGTCGAGCTTCCACCGGGAAGCCTTCCTGACGATGCCGACCTCCTGCTCGGGACCCCTGAGCTACCACCTCGAAGCCGACAGCTGGCAGGAAAAGGGCCGCTGGGTAGGCGACTCGGTTCACAGCCACGATTCCGAAGGCGCCCCGCTGGCGCTGGAAGGTTGCCAGCGGCTGAGCCTCGAAACCATCTCCTGGGGCCAGCCGACCGCCACGCGAACCTCGTCCGCCTCGGGCTTCGAATTCAACCTCGAAGTGAAGCAGGAAGGCCAGCGCGAACCGGCTGGGCTCTCGGGCTCGCAGATTCGCGATGCCGTCGTCTCGCTTCCGGAAGGGATGACGATCAACCCCTCCGTCGGCGCCGGTCTGGGCGTCTGCACCGCGGCAGAGTACGCGTCCGAGACGGCAAACTCTGCGCCTGGAGCAGCGTGCCCGAACGAATCGAGGATCGGCGACTTCAGGGTCGAAACGCCGCTGGTCAGGGAAGCCGTGACCGGTGCCATCTACCTGGCTAAGCCGTTCGAAAACCCCTACCACGCGCTGATCGGCATCTATTTGGTGGCGAAGTCGATCCCGCGCGGGATCCTGGTCAAGGTCCCCGCCGAGCTGGTTCCCGACCAGACGAGCGGCAGCCTCACCGCGATCTTCAAGAACCTGCCGGAGATCCCATACAGCCATCTGCACATCTTCTTCCGCGAAGGCCAGCGGGCGCCGCTGGCGAGCCCGGCGGCCTGCGGGAGCTATCAGGTACGGATGGAACTTACGCCGTGGCTCAACCCGGAAACCGTCATCCACCACAACTCCGAATTCACCCTCAACCAGGGACCCGGGGGCGGCGCCTGTCCGGGGGCGGGGCCGCCCCCGTTCTCGCCCGGCGCGCTCGACGGCTCGATCAACCCCAACGCCGGCTCCTACTCGCCCTATTACCTTCACCTGACCCGCAACGACACCGAACAGGAGATCACCTCCTACTCGGCGGTGCTCCCTCCGGGCCTGCTCGGCAAGCTGGCCGGGGTCGCTAGCTGCTCGGACGCGGCGATCGCGGCAGCGAAAGCGCAGAGCGGGATCGGCGAGATCGAACATCCCTCCTGCCCGGCGAGCTCGGAAATCGGCCATACGGTGGTCGGCTATGGCCTCGGCGGGGTGCTCGACTACTCGCCTGGGAGGCTCTACCTGGCCGGTCCGTACCGCGGGGCGCCGCTCTCGATCGTGGCCATCGATTCCGCCTTGGTGGGGCCGTTCGATCTCGGCGTGATCGTCGTCCGCTCAGCGATCCGGGTCGACCCGTTCAGCTCGCAGGTATCGATCGACACCTCGGGCGAAAACCCGTTTCCGCACATCCTCGACGGGATCCCGCTGCACCTGCGCGACATCCGCGTCTACATCTCGCGGCCCGAATTCATGATCAACCCGACCAATTGCCAGCCGTTCCAGGCGACCTCGATTCTCGCCGGCTCCAGTCCGCCCTTCACCGATCCCAACGCGGCCAGCGCCTCGCCCAGCAACCTCTACCAGGCGACCAACTGCTCGTCGCTGAAATTCGCGCCGAAGTTCAGCCTCAGCCTGATCGGCCCAGCGCACCGTGGCGCCTTCCCAACCCTGCGGGCCGTGGTGCGGGAGCGACCCGGCGACGCCAACATCGCCACCGCCTCGGTCAGCCTGCCGCATACCGAGTATCTCGCCGAGTTCCATATCGACACCACCTGCAGCGCCCGCCTCTTCCACGCTCACGAATGCCCCAACGGCTCGATCTACGGCCATGCGCGGGCGTTCACGCCGCTGCTGGAAAAGCCGCTCGAAGGACCCGTCTACCTTGCCTTCCTCCGGCCGACTGCGGCTATCCCCGACTTGGTGGCGGTCCTGCACGGCCAGAACGGACTTGAAGTCGTCCTCGACGGCGCTGTCTCCACCGGTCCGGGCGGCGGCATGCGCGCCGTCTTCACCGGCCTCCCCGACGCGCCGGCGTCGAAATTCGTGATGACCCTCTACGGCGCCCGCCGCGGCCTCCTGCAGAACACGGCGAACCTCTGCGCCGCCCCTTCCTACGTCAGCGGCCGCCTGACCGGACAGGACAACGGCGCCGAGCCGCTCGACACGCGGATCGGGGTCAAGTGCCCAAAGCACGGCACGGGGAAGCACGGCAAGCGGGGGCGGGCCCGATGAGGCGCCTCCTCCTCACTGTCCTTCTGGCGTCGCTCGTGGCCCCGTTACCGCTCGCCGTCCCGTCGGCGTCGGCGGCGGAAGGTGGTAGCCATCCGTTCATCGAAAAAATCACCGGCGGCGCCGGTGACAAGGGGCAGCGGCACCCGCAGTTCCCCTTCGAAGACGCGTGCGGAGTGGCGAAGGACGCGAACGGTTACCTCTACGTCTCCGACTACTACCACGACTCAATCGACGTATTCTCGACCGCGTTCGGGCTGGAATTCCTCACCACGATCCCCGAAGTCGACCCAGGCAACGGGCCGTGCGGCTTGGCGGTTGATTCCTCCGGCGATCTCTTCGTGAACACCTGGCGCGAAGGGGTGGTCGAGCTGACGCCCGCCTCCTACCCTCCGGGTCAATTCAGCGAATACGTGCCGCGGAGAATTGACTCGAGCGGCACCGCGACCGGGCTTGCACTCGACCAGGGGACCGGCACCCTCTATGTCGACGACGGAAGCTACATCTCCGCCTACGAAGCTTCGACCGGCGCCCCGGTCGAAGCAGGCGGTGAACGACTGCGGATCGGCCTCGATTCCGGCGCCGAATACTTCGGCCTCGCGGTGAACGAAGCGAGCGGCGAGCTCTACGTCGCGGAGGCCGCGAGTGGAACCGTAAAGATCTTCGAACCGGCGCCGGAAACCCCCCCTGTTGGCGAAATCGACGGCAAAGGCACTCCGCAGGGCGGGTTCGCCTACCTCGGGAACGCCTCGCTGGCGATAGACAACAAGGCGAGCTCCCCCTCCTACGGGCATCTCTTCGTCGTCGACGACATTCAGCATGGGATTAGCGAAAGCCCGGAAGCCGTTGTCGACGAGTTCAACGCGCAGGGCGATTACCGCAGTCAGATCGCTCGCTGGTTCGTCAAAGAAGAAGTCCCGCCGGGCAGCGGCGTGAAGGTGCTGGTCGAATACCGGCTCACCGACGGTGAGCCGAGCGGACTCGCGCTCGCCGGCAACGGCGAAGTATTGGTCACCAACGGCAACACCCAGCGCTCGGTGCTCGACGTCTTCGGCCCGACCGCCCCGGGGAGGCTGCTGACCGTGAACCTCGCCGGCTCCGGCTCCGGTGCCGTGAAGAGCAAACAGCCCGGCATCGACTGCCCCGGTGCCTGCGCGGCGGAATACGACGAAGGCTCGGAAGTCGTCCTCACCGCGAGCCCCGATGCCCACTCCGCCTTCGCCGGCTGGAGCGGCGCGTGCTCGGGAACGGCGACGACTTGCAGGGTGACGATGACCCAGGCGCGGGAAGTGATCGCCGAATTCTCTGCCCTGCCTCAGCAGAACCTGAGTGTGAGCGTCGAAGGTTCCGGCGAAGGGGAGGTGACGAGCGAACCGGTCGGAATTGAATGTTCCGTCGGAACCACCGGTAGCTGCGCCGAACACTTCAACCGCGACTCGACGGTCATCCTCACCGCCAGGCCGGCGCCGCATACTAGGTTCAAGGAATGGGTCGGTCTGCCCTGCGACGAATCGACCTCGCCCACCTGTTCGGTGACGATGAGCGGAGACGAGGCAATCGCCGCGCGCTTCGAAGCGATCCCGCCGCAGGCCCTGCAGGTCTCCGTGAGCGGCCAGGGGCTGGTTACCAGCGAACCCGCGGGAATCTCGTGCCCGGGAACCTGCGCCGGCGAATTCGACGAAGGCTCGACCGTGACCCTCACCGCCGCGCCGGTTGCACATCAGGAATTGGTGGCCTGGAGCGGCTGCGGCGGTGAACCGGCACCGGGGAGATGCGAAGTGCAGATGAGCGAAGCGAAGGCGGTGGAAGCCGTCTTCGGGCCCATCCACCGCACCGTCGCCGTCGCCGTCGCCGGCCACGGCACCGTGACTGCCGACCACGGTCAGATCTCCACCTGCACGGGGAGCTGCTCCGGCATCTACCTCGACGGAGAGGAGCTCAAGCTCGAAGCCGCGTCGGCGCCCGGCTACCAGTTCGCCGGCTGGTCTGGCGGCTGCGGAGGCAGCGGCGCGTGCCACCTCACGATCGAAAGCGACCTCGCGGTCGTCGCCAACTTCACGGCGATCCCGGAACCACCGCCACCACCGCCTCCCGGCACGCTGAAACTCACCCACGTCCGGGTCAACGGGGCGCGGGCAATCCTCGTGCTCGAAATCTCTGGCCCGGGGTTGATCGCCGTCCATGGAGCCCACATTCGCGGGGCGCATCTCCATGCCCGCCGTGGCGGCAAGGTGACGCTGCGCCTCGGTCTCGACGCGCGGGCGAAGCGGCGGCTCGCTACCGGGAGGACCGGGTCGCTGAAGGCTCAGGTGACGATCGCCTTCAGCCCAGCTGACGGCGGTGCCGCGGCCCGGGTCCGTAGAGGCATCGAGTTCAGGAGGGGGAGATGAGACCACGTCTGGCCGTGATCCTGCTGCTCGGGACCCTTCTGGTCGGGGCCGCGCTGGCGCAGGGGGCGGAAATCTCTCGGAAGGGAAACTTAGAAGTGCTCGTGGACGGGAAGCTGAGTCCGAAGGCGCTGCCTCGACACGGCGCCGCACCCGTCTCGGTCTCGGTTTCCGGCGTCATCTCGACCACCGACGGCACCGTTCCACCGCAGCTGCGGACGATGCAGATCGACGTCAACAGGCACGGCCGCTTCGACATGGTCGGGCTCCCTCTCTGTCGCTACAACGACATCCAACCCGCCTCCGACGCCAGGGCGCTGGCAGCCTGTCGCTCGGCCCTGGTCGGCGAAGGCCACTTCGCCGGCACGATCGCCTTGCCGGGGAGCGCCGAACCGTTTCCGATGGAAGGCCGGCTGTTGCTCTTCAACGGTCGCCAGCACGGCAGGCCGGTGCTGTTCGGGCACATCTACAGCCCCAAGCCGTTCGCCAGCTCTTTCGTGCTGGTCTTCGAAATGCGGTTCCACGCCCACGGGACCTATGGAACGACGCTGACCGCAAACCTGGCGAAGGCGCTGGGGGCTAAGCGCAACCTGGAAAGCATCGAAATGACGCTTTCGCGACGCTACCGCTACCGCGGCGCCAGGCACAGCTACATCTCGGCTGGCTGTCCGGCCCCTAAGGGATTCCCAGGGGTCCCCTCGTTCCCGCTGGCCCGGACCAGCTTCAGCTTCGCGGGAGGGAAGAAGATGACCACGGTGCTGAACAAGTCCTGCCGGGCGAAGGGATAATCGTGCCTCGCCCAAAGTTTGTCGCGGCGGCGGCCATCGCCTTTGCGGTGAGCCTCGCGCTGGTGGCCTGTGGCGGCGGCGGTGACGCGAGCTCCTCGACTTCCGCGTCCGCGCCGGCGCCGAGCCCCGCTGGTTCGAGCGCAGGGGGCGGCGCGGCGTCCCGAAGCGAGAAGCCGAAGGACAAGAGGCCCAAGCCTCGGGCGAAGGAAGACGCCCACCCCCAGGCTCCGCAACCGGTCCCGAGCGAAGTTCGCAAGGCGGGTCGCGCCGCCAGCTTCCTCGTCGGCGGAGGGGACAACAGCGTTCCCACTTATGGCGCCGAAGCAAGCGGCGACGAAACTCGGGCGGCGGAAGCAGCGCTGACCGGCTTCCTCGACGCTCGCGCGAAGGAAGACTGGACGGCCGCCTGCTCCTACCTAGCTGTCTCCACCCGAAAGCGCCTCGAAGAATTCGCCAAGCAGCCCGGCTCGAAGCAGAAGGGCTGCGGGCCGATCCTCGGAATGTTCGCGAGCAGCAGAGCCGGCTCCAGCCTCGCGAGCCCCCTGACCCACGGCCTGACCTCGCTGCGCGTGAAGGCGGGAAGCGCCTTCGCGCTCTGGCTGGGGCCACACCGACAGAAGTACGCGATGCCGATGGTTCGCGAAGGAGGCGCCTGGCGCGTAGCCCAGGTCGCTCCCCTTCCCTACCCGCCAGGCAGCGCGCCCTGACCTTCAGACAAGCAGAGGAGAGACCGAGATGAGGGAACGATTGGGACGCTTGGCAGTGACGGCTTTTGCGGCGGCGATGATCGTCAGCGCCGCCGCTTCGCTTGCCTTGGCGGCAGAAGTGAGTCGCGCCGAATACAAGCAAGCGGTGGAACCGATCTGCCACTCCAATGCCAAAGCCAACGAACGGATCCTGTCCGACGTGCGCAAGGAGGTGAAGGAAGGCAAGTTGAAGCTCGCCGCAAGCCATTTCGCCAAGGCGGCGACCGCGCTCGACAAGACCTACAAGGAACTGAAGGTCGTCCCGGAGCCGAGCGCCGACGAAGCCGAGCTCGGCAGGTGGCTCTCCTACATCAAGGGCGAGATCGAACTCCTGAAGAAGATCTCGAAGGCCCTGAAGCAGGGCGAACGCGCCAAGGCCGAGCGCTACGTGGTCGCGTTGACCCGGAACGCCCAGCGCGCGAACGCCACCGTCCTGAACTTCGAATTCCACTACTGCAAGTTCCAGCCTTCGAAGTACACCTGAGAGCTCGTTTATGCGGAAGCCGTTTTTGATCGCCGTTCTGGCGTTGCTGGTGTCGGCTGGGACCGCCGCTGCGCTGCAGCGGATCCGGGCGGGGGACCTGATCCTCGAAGCCGAAGGCGGCTTCACGCCCACCGCGCTGCCGAAGCACGAAGACGCGCCGATTTCTCTGCACGGCGGAGGGAAGTTGTCGACGGTTTCCGGGGAACTCCCCCCGATCGTGAAGACGATCGACATCGAATTCGACCGCCACGGCCATGTGGACACGACCGGGCTCGCGGTGTGCCATGCGTCGCAGCTCCAGGCCACCGACGTCTCCCAGGCGCGCCGCGCCTGCCCCAACGCGATCGTGGGTAAGGGGGAGGGCCGCGCGATCGTGACCTTTCCCGAACAGAAGCCGATCCCGGTCTCCTCCCCGATCACCCTCTTCAACGGCCCTAAGAAGCACGGCGATCCGACCGTGCTGGCTCACGCCTACACGACCGTCCCGGCCCCAACGACGTTCATCGTCCCGATCGTGATCGAACGCATTCATAAGGGCGTCTATGGCTACCGGACGATCGCGCAGATCCCGAAGATCGCCGGCGGCGCCGGCCACCCGGTCGCCGGGCACATCAAGGTCTTCCGCGAGTGGACCTACAAGGGCAAGCGCCACAGCTACGTCAACGCCCGTTGCGAAACGGGTCATCTGCAGGCAAGGGCGGGGGTCACCTTCGGCGATGGAACCGTCCTCAGCGGAACCTTCGTGAAGAAGTGCACGGTGAGGCGGTGAGGCTGCTGCGGCACCCGAAGCGGGTGCTGCTCGCCGCCGCTGTGCCGATCGTCATCCTCGCCGCCCTCGGCTTCGGGCTCGACTCCCGTCTCAGCCCGAGCTCGCTCGACATTCCCGGCACCTCGGCCGATCGCGCCAACGCGATGCTGCGCGAATACTTCGGGCCGAGTCAGCCCTTCCCGATCCTGCTCCAGGGGCCGCCCGCCGCGCTCGAACGGCAGGGGCCGGAGCTGGTCCGGGCCCTGCGGCGGGATCCCACGGTGACGACTCTCTCGCCGTGGGACCGGGGCTCCGTCCAGCGCCTGCGGCCGAGCCCGCGGCGGGCGCTGATCATCGCCGACTTCCACGTCGAAACCGACGTCGCGGTCAAGCACACGGTGCCGGAGCTGAACCGGATCCTGGCCGCGACCGTCCACTCGCCCGTGCGGGCGACGCAGACCGGCTACGCGACGATCTCGAAGGCGATCCAGGACGAGTCGATCTCCTCCAGCGAGCGCAGCGAGCTGATCGCGCTGCCGATCCTGCTGCTGGTCCTCCTGCTCGTCTTCCGCTCGCCGGTGGCGGCGGCGGTCCCATTAGGCTTGGGGACGGTCACCGTCCTCACTTCGCGGGGACTGCTCTGGGTTCTGACCCACTGGTTCACGGTCGACGCTCTCTCGCTGACCGTCTGCACGATGATGGGCCTGGCGCTGGGCGTCGACTACGCGTTGCTGATGGTCTCTCGCTTCCGGGAAGAGCTGAAGCGGGGCGGGACGCCGGCCGAGGCGGCGCTGCGCACCCGCCGCACCGCCGGGCGCACCACCGCCTTCGCCGGCTCGACTCTGGTCCTCTCGATGATCGTCGCCTTCTTCGTGGTGCCGGGGGCGCTGCTCGCCTCGCTGGCGGCGACCCTGGCGCTGGTCGTCGTCCTCAGCGTCCTCGTCGCGACCGTGGTAGTGCCGGCGGTCCTGACGCTGCTCGGGCCCAACATCGACCGCTGGCACTTCAGCCGCAGCCCCGGTGAGACCTCGCGTCTGATGGTGTTCGTCGGCGCCGCCCTGCGCCGTCCGCTGCCGGTGGCGATCGCGATCGGCGCCATCGTGCTCGTGCTCGCGACGCCGGCGCTGGCGCTGAAGACCGGCCCGCTCAGCCCGGGGCAGCTGCCGAGCGGCGATCCCGTCCGCCGCGACTACGAACGGATCACCAAGGCGGCTGGGAGCGGCTTCGAAGCTCCGTTTCAGATCGTGGTGGCGGCTCACCGGGGAACGATCACCGAACCCGAGCGGCTCGCCACGCTGCTGCGTTGGCAGCGCCGGATCGCCAGCCTGCCGGGAGTCGAAGCCGTCGCGGGGCCCGGGCAGATCGCGAAGGCGGTGGCGCCGCTGCGCGACGGGGGGACGAGGCTCCTCGCATCCGATCGGTCGAAGGGCCCGCTCGCGAGCCTGGCGAAGCTCGGCAGCGGCCTTCACCGTGCCGCCGCGGGGGTGGTGGCCCTGCGAGCGGGCTTGGCGAGCGCGAGCGACGGCGCCGGCCTGCTCGCCGAGGGGAGCGGCCGCGCGAGCGATGGCGCCGGTCTGCTCGCCCGCGGCCTGAGGCGGGCGAAGGCGGGGACCGAACGGGCCCTGGCCGGCCTCGGCAGCTTCGCTTCGGCCTCGAAGCGGCTGATCAAGGCCCAGTACACCGCCGCCTTCGGCGCCAAGCAGCTGCGGATCGGGATCGCCAACCTCCCCCCCAACCTTCGCCGCGCTGCCGTGCCGGCAGGGCGCACGGCGCAGAAATCGCTGAACGAAGCTATCAGGGGGCTGCCGAGCCTGGAAGGGTCCGCGAAGCTGGCCGAAGAACGCCTGACCGTGGCGCTGGCCGGCCTGGAAGCGATGACCGTCGGGCGCACCGACGCCCACTACGCCGAAGTCCTGCAGGCGGTGCGCGAAGCCGGCGGAGCGGTCTCCGGGGGCGGCGGTCTCGCCGCTCAGCTGGCGGCCCTCCGGGAAGAGCTCAACAAGGACCTCGAAGAAGTGCGACAGGAGACCTTCTGGGTCACCTCGACGATCGAAGACCTACATCCCCTTACCGAGGGCAGCACCGAACTGCGCGAAGGCCTCTACAAGCTGGCCCGGGAGACGAGGGAAAAGCTCGGCCGGGCCGCCCCCGAAATCGAACGCAAGGCCGCCGCCCTGACCCAGGGCCTGGCCCGCCTCGGTGGTGGCGCCGAACGGCTCGCCGGTGGGATCGCCCGCCTCGAACACGGGGCGAGCGCGCTGAGATCGGGCCTCGCCGAAGGCTTCCAACGCGCCTACCCGCTGCAGCGCGGCCTCGGCCGCGCCACGGTCCGGGTGATCTCGAGCGACAACCACCTCGAAGGCCAGCGGCAGCGCCTGCGGCGCAACTCGCCGGGGCTCTTCGACTCCGGCTACTTCGTCCTCTCGGCGCTGCAGGGGGCACCGCCCAAGCGGCGCGAACGGGCCGAAGCGGCGGTTGACCTCAATCACGGCGGCCAGGCGGCCTCGATCCTCGTCTTCTCGCGCTTTGACCTCAACTCGCCCGGCTCAATCTCTCTCAACCACAAGCTCGACGAAGACGCAGCCGCGATCGGCAAGGACACCGGCGCCTCGGCCGGCGTTGCGGGAGGCCCGCCGACGCTGGACACCTACAGCAGCGTCGCCCGCGCCCGGATCCCGATCGTCGTCGCGGCGATCACCTTCGCCACCTTCCTTGTCCTGGTAGTGGTGCTGCGGGCGCTGCCGCTGGCGGCGATCGCCGTGCTCCTCAACCTCGCCACGGTGGGCGTCGCCTTTGGGCTCCTCACTCTGCTCACCTACGTGCCGCAGAGTTGGCCCCTGGGCGGCCACCACTACATCGACGCGATCGGGGCGACGCTGATCTTCGGCGTCGTCTTCGGCCTCTCGATCGACTACGCTGTCTTCCTCCTGCTGCGGATGCGCGAGCACCGCGACGGCGGTGCCGGGCATGCCGAGGCGATCCGGTTCGGCCTCGACAAGACGGCGGGCGTGATCACCGGCGCGGCGGCGATCATGATGGCGGTGTTCGTCGCCTTCGCCGGCTCCTCGATCGCCACGGTCAGCCAGCTCGGGGTCGGCCTCACCGTCGCCGTCCTGCTCGACGCGACGGTGGTCAGGATCGTCCTCCTGCCCGCTTTGATGCTGTTGCTGGGGGAGAGGGTCTGGTGGCTGCCGGGTCCGCTGGCCAGGCTGTTGCCGGAGGTCGACCTGCACGGAGAGGCCCGGGTTGCCGAGGCTGGCTGAGCTGGGAGCCGCGCCCCGAGCGCGCTTCGGGGACCCGGAGGCGACCATCCGCACCTTCGCGGCCGCGCTTCGGGCCGCCAGGATCGCCAAGGCGATTGAGTGCTTTGCGCCGGACTCCTGCTTCGTCACCCCCGACGCCACCGAGGTCAGCGGAAGGGAGGGGATCGGCGGTGTGCTCGCGCAACTGGTCGACCAACGGGCGGAGATCGTCGTCGACCCCGCCGGCGTGCTGATTGCGGGAGACGTCGCCTTCGTCAGCCAGCGTTGGCAGCTGACTGTGGGCAACGCGACGAACCGCCACAAGCAGGAAGTGACCCCGCTGCTCGTGCTGCGGCGCGTGGGACGGGAGTGGAAGCTCGCCATCGTCGCCCCCTGGGGGCGGCCGTGACGAGCGAGCCGCCCTTCCGGTCCTTCAAGCTTCCCCGCGGCCGGCACGGCCTTTCCCGCCAGCACGTCGCTGAAAACCAGCGCTGGCGACTGATGGGCGCGACCCTGGATCTCTTGGCCGAGGAGCCGTACCTGAAGCTGACGTCGCACAAGGTCGCCCGGAGGGCGGCTACCTCGAGCCAGGCCTTCTACGCCTGTTTCGACAACCTCGACGATTGCCTGCTCTCGACCTTTGAAGCGGGCGCAGCCCACTTTCGGTCGGTGATCTATGGGAACTGCGAGGAGACCGAGCAAGCTCGCACCCGAATCGGCCAGGCGACCACGGCTGCGTGCGCCCTGCTCATGCGCGAGCGGTCATTTGGGCGTTTGCTGAGCTTGGAGCTGCGAGCAGCCGCCCCGGCGCTCGCCGAGCCATACGGTCGCTTGATCGAGACCCTTTCCGAGGACCTTCAGCGTGCAGCTCGGCCGAGCAAGGGCGCCCCTGCGCTCCGCTCGTCTCGTGCCCACCTTTTGGTCCACGCGGTCTGTGGGCTCCTGTCGCAGGGATACGCCCCACCTTCGTCCACCACCGCCGAGCAGCTCGCCGACCTCTTGACGGCAAGGGCCGCCACGAGGTAAAAGCCCTGCTCGTGGAACCGCAGGACCGGTAGGAAAGACGAGCGAAGCTCCGCACCAAAGTCCAGTGCTGAGCTACGAGAGCCTCGGCAAGTCCGCAAGGTGCCACTCCATCCAACGACAGATCGACGGTGCCGCCGCCCAGCTTCCGGGTCGGCTCGCGCGGTGCCAGATTCGGTGAACCCGGTGAGGAGCAGGGAGATGGGCGGCTGCAGCCCTTGCAGCTTCTATCTCGATCGGGTCTTCGGCATCGGCGAGCAGCAGCGTCGGGGTCTCCACGGCGTTGATCGTCTCGCCGGCGAGATCAGGTCGGCCACCGTGCGAGGCGATCGCACGTACTCTCGGCACCAGCGCGGCCGCGGCCGATAGGGCGGCAGCAGAGCCCAATCCGGAGCCAAGGTAACCCAGCGGCAAGCCGCTGAGACCCCATTGCTTCCTGCTCCACCCGGTGGCGCCGATCAGGCGCGCCGCTAGAACGTCGACGTTGCGCTCGACGTCCGCGCTATCGGTCGTTTCCACCAGGTCGAACAAGAGCGTTCCGAGGCCGTGCCTGTTGAGCGCTTCGCTCAGGTCGACCTGGCGGCGGTCGATCCGCATCAGGTCGCGGCTCGAGGCGAAGATGACAAATCCCTGGGGGTCCGGCGGCAGGTAGAGCGAACCGGCCAGGCGCGCGCCGGCGGATTCCACGCAGACCCCGCGCTGAAGTGCGGTGGCGGGCATATTGAGAGAGGTAGTTGGACGGACTTCACTATCTATACCCGCAGCTCTACCAGGCGCATGCGGCCGTCCTGTACAAAGTTCCCATACGGGGCCTCCATGCAGGCACGGAC
>JBQCIG010000087.1:0-12359 GCA_051953975.1 Solirubrobacterales bacterium
GCCATGCGCCCGAGCCGGGCCCCGTCGGCCTCCACGTAGATGTTGACTATCGTCACCCCGCGCTCCGCCGGCGGTGGGGCGCCGGTGATCGTGGCAAGCCGCCCGCCGTCGGCGAGGGCGGACAGGGCATCCTGCTCACCGCCCGGGGCGGCATTGATTGCCGCCGAGACGCCACCCCCGCCCACCCATTTGCGGACTGCGGTGGGCCAGTCGTCCTGGTGGTAGTCGAACACCGCGCCGATCCCGAGCTCCCGCAGTCGAGCAGCGCTCCGCGGACCGGCCGTTGCGGCGACCTCTACTCCGGTTACCGCAGCCAGCGCCGCGATCAGCTGCCCGGTGACTCCGCCGGCACCGTGAACGAGCAGCCGGCCGCCAGGCGAATCCCCCATTGCGGCGCGGAGCGCTTGATCGGCGGTCAGCGCCGGAACGGGAAACGCCGCCGCCTCCTCCCATGACACAGCGGCCGGCTTCGCAGCCAGCAGATCGGCGCGCACCAGCAGGAGCTCGCTCCAGCAACCCTGTTCCAGCACGGGAACGGGGTGGGTCATTACCTCGTCACCGACCGCCCACCCGCCGCTTCCGGTTCCAACGGCGGCGACCGTCCCTGCCGCCCCGACCCCAAGGGCCGCCGGCGGCTGCAGTCCCACCTCCCAAGATCCGAGCCTGACCAGGTCATCCCAGGGCGCGACGCCCGCGGCGCACACCGAGATCAGCGCCTCGCCAGGACCGGGGGGGCGCGGATCCGGGAGCGACAGCTCCCGCACCTCGTCACCGAACCGCTCGATTCCGGCCACCTTCATGAAGCCTCCGGCATGCGGTCCAGGCTAGCGCTAGTCAGCCGCGACGCGATCGCGTTGGCCCATCGCTCGAGAACGGTTCAAATACCGTCCAGTCAAGGCGATTAGACAGACGAGAGAGCCGGCGATGGATTCGAGTCCGTCAGCCGATCTCTTCCGCCAGCTCGATGATGATTCCCTCTGGGCCGCGGATGTAGCAGAGGCGGTAGCTGTCCTTGTAGCGCTCCAGCTCGCCGACGAGCTCGGCGCCGTGGGCTTTCAGGTTGGCGATGACGGCGTCGATGTCCTCGACGGCGAAGGTGACGTGGCGGAGGCCCGGCGTGTTCGCTGGTGCGTGCCGGCCGCCTTGGGCTGGGGGCGAGTGGAACTTCGCCAGCTCTACTCGCCCGTGGCCGTCCGGGGTCTGCAGCATCGCGATCTCTGCCCGTACGTCCTCAAGCCCGACGACGCGGTCCACCCAGCCACCTTCGACGGGGCCCTCGCCCTGCACCACGAGGCCGAGCTCGACAAAGAACTCGGTCGCGGCCGCGAGGTTGTCGACCACGATGCCGACGTGGTCCATCCGCCGGATGGTCATGCGCTCCATGGTAAGTGAGCGCAGGGGCGCTTAGGGCGAGCGCCCCTTACGGCTCAATACCCGTAGCCGCCGCCCGAGCTTCCGGAGGTTTCTTCGGTCGCTGCTTCCGATTCGGCGCTGGCCGAGCCGGAGACGGCTTCACCGGATTCGTCCATCGCCGACCATTTGCCGCCGAAGAAGGTCAGCCCGTTGCCGTTCGCTTCGCCCGGTTCCGAGTCGCCGGCATAGGTGTAGAGGGGATGCCCTGCGTAGGTCACCTGGACGCTTCCGTCTTTGCGCTTGGTCGTGCCCAGCTGGGAGGCCGCCGCGCCTTCGCCGCTGGGCTTGCCTTCGACGGTCACCGGCGGCCAGTTCTGCGCGCAGGCGCCGTAGCAGGAGGACGTGCTCCCCTTGTCTTTGGCGAACTTGTAGACGGTGAAGCCTTCCGAGTCGACCAGGACGGTTCCCAGCCCGGAGGCTTCTGCGGTGTTCACCGTCATCCCGCCGCCGGAGGCTGAGGCTTCGCTGCTCGTCGGGGTGCTGCTGGAACTACCGCCTCCGCAACCGGCGACGAGGAGAACCAGTGCGGCGAGGAAGCAGAGCGCAGTGGTGACACGGGGTAGTGACATTTTCCGACTCCTGTCTGATCGCGACGCTGCTCGAAGCGGGGCGACGCGGTAGGTGTGACCGGATGTACGAGTGCGCCCGCGGTCAGGTTCAGCTTGCCAAAGTATCGAGCCAGGCATGGCGGCCATTCACCCCTGGGCGACGGCGAGCCGGATGGAGTCCCACGTCATCCCCGGCGCGATCCAGGTGCCCGAGCGCGCCTATGAGCGGCCCCTCCGTCTCGGGGGCCGCCCATGGCTCGTCTCTGTGCCTACAGGTGCAACTTCTCAGTGTCGGGCGAAGGGGTCGACCCAGAAGTCGTAGATCTGGAAGAGGCTGGCCTTGCCGCCGGGGATGAAGGTGAATTTGACGAGTTGCCAACCGTCCACCCCGTTGGGTTGGAGGTTGATCGGGGTGGCAAGGGTCCAAGCGGTGCCGGTCCCGTGCACCTGGCCGGTGTTCTTCGGCTTGTTCCAGGTACTGGTGCCGGCGTAGGAGACGTAGAAGAAAACGCCCTCCGAGCCGACGAGGTTGCGGACCAGCATCCGTGCCGTGGGGTATTCCCTGGTGACGCAGACGGTGGGGCTCACCGCCTTCGATCCACTCGGCAAGTTGAGGACGCTAACCGGCTGCCCCTTGGCGTCGGTCGTCGAGACGATGCTCGCGCCGCCGCTGAGGGTCCAGCCTTCGCCTTCGAACCCTTCGTCGTCCTGCCCCGGCACCGGCGCATACCAGTTCCGGTCGTTGGCAGGGAGGAAGTGTTGCGAGAGCGAGGGTTCACCGCATTCGGCGGTGCTGGTGATTTCGGCCTGGGCCGCAGTTGCCGTCACGCCGGCAAGCGTGAGCGCGGCAAACAGGGCGGCCAGAAACCCATTGAGGGAAGGCTTCTTGGTCATGGTGTACACGGACAAACCTCCTGTAGGCATGCGAAAAGGACTCGGTTATTCACCAAGCTGGCGGCTGAGCCGTCTCCCCGGAGGAAGACCTCTGGCTTTGCGTCCCTGCCTCGCGACAGGTTTGCCCTTTTTCAGCTGACTACGGTGCGCCTATCGATTCCCAGACCCGCCTACTTGAGCAAGTTCGAACGAACGGCTACAGAAAATGGGGTACTCATAGAGGGGAGTGACTTGAACCAGGCGAACCTCGTGCACGAATATCCCGGCGATGAAGCTCCCCTGCAATGAGCTGGGTGAAGGTCCCGCGGTTCTGCTGCTCCACGCCGGGATCGCCGACCGCACGATGTGGGACGAGCACCTGGAGCCGCTGGCGGCGGCGGGCTACCGCGTGGTGGCGCCGGACCTGCCCGGCTTCGGCGAAGCCATCCCCGGGCCGGCGCCGGTGGCTCACTGGGAGGACGTGGTCGAGACGATGAATGCCCTCGGCATCGAGCGGGCCTCCCTGGTCGGCAACTCGTTCGGCGGTGCGGTCGCCCTGCGCGTCGCGGCCGTCTCCCCGCAGCGGGTCGACTCGCTCGCGCTCTTCTCCGCCAGCGCCGTGCCGGAACCCGACCCCTCGCCCGAGCTGCTCGCCACCTGGGAGGCCGAGGAGGCCGCGGTCGAGGCGGGCGACTTCGAGCGGGCGGTCGCAGCGGTGGTCTCGGCCTGGGTGCATCCGAGCGCATCCGATGAGGTGCGGGACCGGGTCGCCGCGATGCAGCGCCGCAACTACGAGCTGCATGCCGCCACGGACTCCGAGCACGCACCTGATCCGCTCGAGGAGGACCCGGGTCTGCTGGCTGCGATCGACTGCCCGGCGCTGGTCGCCGCCGGCGAGAAGGACATGGTCGATTTCAAGGATGCGGTTGCGGGGCTGCCGGAGGGGCTGCCGGATGCCACGACGGCGCTGCTCCCCGGCTGCGGCCACCTCGCGCCCCTGGAAGCGCCCGAGGAGTTCCGCCGCCTTACCCTCGCGAGCCTCGACCGCTAGTTCGCTGACTACGGCTTCGCCGGCGTGCTCGCGACCAGCCGGGCGGCGGCCCTCACCGGCCTACCTAGCCTCGCGATGGGCCGCGGAAGGTACGCCTCGCCCGCAGGCGTCCGTTCGCCCTCACGGCCACGACGCTGCGGCCGTATCGGTGCAGACGGGCTTTGAGGCGAATGACCTCTTCCTGGGGCACGCGCATCGTTCGGCGGTACCCGGCGTTGGAGCGGATTTGGCAGCGCACCGCTTCCGAGCCGTGCGAGTTGTCGAGCCGGACGTAGACGAACCGCTGCTTGAAGTGGGGGTGTCCGATTCTGACTCGAAGGCGTGCGCCCGTGGTCGTCTTCGGAGGATTGCTGTCGAAGGACCAGACGATGTCCTGCTTGCCCGGCTGCGTGATGTCGACGGTGTAGGTGCCTTCCGTCAGGGGAGTGCGGGGAATCACGATCACCGCCTTGTCCGCTTCCAGAATCTCCTGCCCCGAGGGTCCGTACACGCTGTCGCTCGTCGTGAAGTCGTGTTCGGTGACGACGCAGAGGTCGTCGCCGGAGCTCGACACCTGGCTGCCGCTCGGGTTCGTCAGGGTCGCTCCGGTGTCGGGATCGGGGGCTTCGGGGAGGAGTGCGATCAAGGGCAGTCCCGCTTCCCCGTAGTCGGCTCCCGGGTGCTGCGCCTCGCAGGTCTCGAGCGGCGTTGGGCTCTCGCCGCGGAAACGCGGCAGGTCGATGGTCGCCCCGGGGCCGGGAAACAGGACCAGCTGGGGTTCGGCCGGGAAGGTGAGCCCGCTGATGACGTCGAGGCCGGCGCTGCCGCCGGGCGCTTCCCTGGCAAAGGCGACCTGCTGGAGGCCCGGGCGCAGCATGCCGATGGCGTGGAACGGCGCCGTCAGCCACTCGTTGATCGCGTCCAGGTTGCTGGAGCTGGCGAAGGTGATGTCGCTGCTCCGCGCCTCTTTGTCGCCTTCCGGGGTGTAGTAAGGGCTGGCCGGGTTCTCGGTGTGCGCGCTCTGGTATTCGCCGGTCCGGTATTCGGGCCCGGTCAGGGCGAGGTACCTGAGGTGGGCCGCGATCCCCGCGCTCCAGGAGCTGTTTTCGCTCACCGGGGGAAGCTGGGAGCCTAGCCTGATTTCGTTCACTCGGCCGAGCCAGTCGTCTTCGGAGACGGCGGAGGCCGGCGCGGCGAACAGCCACAGCGCGCAGAAGAGGACGGCGACCAACGCACCGAGAGTTGCCGTGGTGTGTCCCCTCCTCATCTCATGCCCCCGTCTCGCCCCAGACGGTAGCGACAAGCGAGCGCGGCCCGCCGTGATCGCGGTGCTCGCAGAGGTAGATGCCCTGCCAGGTCCCGAGCGCGGGCTCGCCGTCGCGCAGCGGTAGCGTCAGCGACGGTCCCAGCAGCGCCGCCTTGATGTGTGCGGGCATGTCGTCGTCGCCCTCCAGGGTGTGCGTCCAGTACGGAGCACCTTCCGGGACCGCGCGGTCGAACCAGGCCTCGAAGTCGTGCCGCACCTCGGGCGAGGCGTTCTCGCTCAGCGCCAGCGAGGCGGAGTGTGTTGGATCAGCAGGTGGAGGATCCCGACCGAGACCTCGCGCAGCTCAGGCAGCGCTTCCAGCACCTCAGTGGTGACGAGGTGAAAGCCCCGCGGTCGCGCCGGCAGGCGGATCAGCCGCTGATGCCACATGCACGACGGAGGTTCTCAGGTCTTGAGGATCCAGTACGCGAGGACGACCATCACGGCCACCATCGCGCCGACCGTTTGCGCGGCGTCGCCGTTGAAGTGGCCGAGGCGGGCGAGGATCTCGACGCCGCTGGTCATGCCCCCTTATCGACCGAAGTCCTCCCGCGGCGAAGCTTTGACCCAACCGGCTCAACGCCCGTTCGAGGAATAGCGCGTACCCTAAGACGAGGCTGAGCGAGGAGGAAGTCGGCAAGCGGCGGCAGACATGCAGGTCCGATTCGCATCTGATCAGGAGTTCATCGAAGCGCTTTCCGCGGAGCTGAGCCAGGATCCGGTGGACTTCGAGGTGAAGTCGGTTCGGGTCGAGGAAGACCCTTCGGTGCTCGGCTTCGACTTCGAAACCATCGCGGTGCTGATAGGGCTGGCGAGCGATCTCTTCCTCGAGGAACCCCTGGTGCCGCTGCTGGTTCGGTTGATCCGCCGGCAACCGCCCCGGCGGATCAGGATCGACACCCCGCTCGGAACCACCACTTTCGAGCCGCGGAAGGACATGAGCGAGGAGGAGATTCGCGCGGCGTTGCGGCGGCTCATCGAGGTTTGAACCGCGGTGGCTCTACCCGCCGGCATACAGCCCGATTTCGGAAGGTTCGACCCGAAGTTCCTCGGGGTCACGCTCCGGGTCGGCAGTAGTCGGGCGCACGATCTCCTCCGCGAAGCCGGGCAGGTGACGAGAGGGCGGATCGAATCGGAACCGCGGGAGCAGGCCTTCGAGACGATCGCGCTCTTGACCACGCTGGTCCATGAGACCAGGCACTTCCACGACTTCCTCCTCGCCCCCTTCGGCGGCTTGGTCGCGCGCCGACGCTTCACTGCCTTCTTCAATGCGAAAGAGGCGCTGGCGGCACTGCTTACGAAGGAGGTCCGGGCCGAGGGCAACGTCGTCCCGGTCCCTTTCCAAGCTTGGTACCTGATGGACCCGAAAGCGCAGGGGGAGGAAGCGAGCTACTGGGGCCTGAGGGAGGGCGACCGAGTTCTTCCCTTGCCGGATGCCGCGGCCCTCGACGCGGTGCCCCAGCGGACGGAATCGCGGCCTAGCGGCGGCGATCTTTTCCCTACCCTCGTGGCGCTTGCTCTCAGGCAGTACCTCTACCTCGAAGACACCTTCCCCTCTTTTGCGCCCTATGACATGTCGGAGGCCTCGGCCCTGCTCGCGCAAATCCAGGAGATTTGGAACGCCTTCGGCGAGGACAGCGCGAAGCTCTTCCTGGAGGTGCTGGAAGAATATTCGGGGCATCCCTATGGGAGGCCGCTCCGGCTCCTGCTCGAACTCATGAAGGCGGCGGAAGTCGAATCGCACGTGAACCGCATGGGCGAGATCATCACCTGGACCATTCTCGGTGACGTTTTCGTGGAAAAAGAGAGGGCACGCGCCTACCGGCGCTTCGGCGTCCTGGCAAAACATCTGACTGCCAATGGCTACCGACAACGCGGCGTGGCGGAGTTGTTCGCCGAGTGGGATGCGGCGACGGGCTGCGCGTCCACGCTCGAAGGGGTTCGGCGGGCGCTGGAGCGAGACGATGAATTCGCCCGGCAACTGCGAGTGGCACGAGCACAAGAGCAGGGGACGGAGGTGCTGGAGGAGCTGGAGGAGATGTTCGAGATGGTCCGTTGCGCCCGGCGGACGATGGTCGAGAGCTTCCTTGCCGCACCGGAGGACTACGTTTATCCAGAGCCCTACCGGCAAACGATCTCCGACTACCCCAGCCCTCCCATCGTCCTCGAGTTCGAGGGAGGGATGCTTGAGGTTCCTGACGAATCCCACTACCGGATCGTCAGAGGGAGGGAGGGAAAGAACGGGCGTCTTTACGCCTCGGTGGTTGCGCTCCCCTATGACGAAAGCGGGCCGGCGGCCATGGACCTCGCCCGCGCCCTGCGCCTGCGCGGGGAGATCGCCGTCACGGACGTTCTCTTCTCGGGTCGAGCCCCCGACCCGATCGACTGGGAGATCTGCAAGGAGGAGTTCGAGCTCGATGGCTTCCGGGTTCGCCAGGTACTCGTATGAGTGAGATCGGCGACTGGAGGTAGACCGGGCCGGCGCGCTTCACAACCGCTCCCGCAGCGCCTCCACCTCGTGTGAGAGCTGGCGCTCTGTGAGCTCGAACTCGCCGTCCATCTCTTTGCTGCGGGCGTGGAAGAAGGCGCCGAAGGAGCCGGCGAGGGTGGCGACGACGGTGATCGCCCAGATGTCGAAGAAGAGCTCGAGGATTTTGCCGAAGTTGGTCTTCGGGGCGGCGACCGAGGAGGCGGTGAGGAGCTGCGAGGTGGAGAAGAGAAAGGCGTCGAAGAGGTTGTGGATTTCGGTGCCCTTGGCGCCGCGCTCGGTGAGGAAGACGACGAGGGTGCTGATCACTGAGATCAAGGCGGTGGCGAGGAAGATCGTCAGCAGTCGCCGCCGGAGATGGGTGTGGGTCCTGGTTTGGCCCTGGACGACCGCGATCATCTCGCGGTGGGCGTTCTTGACGGGGTGCCCGGCGTTCATCGCGCTCGCGCGCATTATCGGCCGCGCGGTGGTCGGAGTCGAGTCGATCGTGTATACGAGGACATGCCGCCGGACGCGCCCGGGCTCGAGGACTTCGCCGCCTACGCCACCGCCCACGGCCTCACCCTCGAACCGGAGGGGCGCCTGCCGCGGACGACGCCGCTGCTCGCCGAGGGGGAGCTGCGCAGCGTCGAGGCGCTGATGCGGGGCTGGCTCGGGACCTATCTGGAAGCGCAGATCGCGATTGTCAGCCGCGACGAGACCACCGTCGCCGCCGACGGCACCGAGACCAAGGGGGAGGCCCACTTCACGGTCGCGGTCACCCACCTGCCGAAGGCGAAGCGCTTCGTCCCCTGGCTGCTCTGCCACCGGGCCGAGGACGAGCACCTGCTCGGCCGCGCCGCCGAGGAGCTGATCCACGGTAACGACCGCCTCGACCTCGAGAGCGCCGAGCTCGACCGCTGCTACCGCATCTACGCCTCCCCCGATCGCGACGAGGTCTGGCTGCGCGAGCTCTTCTCGCCCAGCTTCATCGTCTTCCTGATCGAACGGGCCCCGAAGGGGTTCGCCTTCGAGTACGTCGAAGGGACGCTCTGCGTCAGCCAGGTGGGGCGGTTGACCCTGGCCGAGGACATCGACGGCCTCCGCGAGGCCACCGTCGAGCTCGTCGCCCGCATCCGCGCCGAGATCCGCGAGCGGCTCGGCGAGGCGCAGGGGCGCGCCGGCCACAGCGGCTGGAAGGAATGAGGTGGCAACCGGGTAGGGGATAGGACGTGAGTGGGATCGCCTCCGGGGAGCTGCTGAAGGACCGCTTTCGCCTCGAGCGGCTGCTCGGGCACGGCGGCATGGCGGCGGTCTGGCTCGGCCACGACGAGGTGCTCGACCGGCCGGTGGCGGTGAAGGTGCTCTCCGACACGATCGCCGCCGACCCCGAGTTCGTCGCCCGCTTCCGGCGCGAGGCGCAGACGGCGGCGGCGATGTCGCATCCCAACCTGGTCGACGTTTACGACTACGCCGAAGAGGGCGAACGGCCTTACCTGGTGATGCAGTTCGTGCCGGGTGAGGACCTCGCCTCGCGGCAGCGGCGGGGCGACGCGATCGCCTGCGAGGAGCTGGCGCGCGAACTGCTGGAGGCGCTCGCCCACATCCACGGGGCGGGCATCCTGCACCGCGACGTCAAGCCGGGCAACGTGATCGTCGAACCGGACGGGACGGCGAAGCTGATCGACTTCGGCATCGCCCTGCCGCGGGACGCCACCGCGCTGACCAGCACCGGGCTGATCCTCGGCACCGAGCGCTACGCGGCGCCGGAGGTGATGGCCGGGCACCCGGCGAGCGAGCGCTCCGACCTCTACTCCTGCGGCGTCGTCCTGCGCTCCTGCGAGGGACGGCGCTCGCCGGCGCTCGAATCGCTGATCGACTGGCTGACGAGCACCGACCCTCGCGCCAGGCCCGCTACGGCGCGCCAGGCGCTGGCGCGGCTGGAGCGATCCGAGCGCAGCGGCGGCCAGATGACGCAGGCATTCGAGCCGGTGCCCGAGCAGCGCGACGAGCCGCCGGCTTCCGTCGGGCGGCGACCGGTGGAGGGCGCGCGTTTGAGGCTGGCGACGGTCCTTGCCCTGCTCGCCGCGGTAGCCGTGGTTGCCGTCGTGGTGCTGAGCGGCGAAGGTGGCAAGGAGATTCGCGCGCCCGCAGCCAAGGCGAAGAAAGCGAAGCCGAAGCCTCGTCCCGAAACGACCGCTGCAGCAGTGCCGACTCCCACGGGAACCGACCCCGAACGTGGCAGCGCCCTCAACGAACAGGGCTACGCGTTGATCCAGGCCGGCGAACCCGAAGCCGCGGTGCCGGTGCTCGAAGAAGCGGTCCGCTCCTTCCCGAAAGGAACCGAAGACCTCGACTACGCCTACGCGCTGTTCAACCTCGGCGACGCGCTCCGCCTCAGCGGCCGTCCCGAAGCCGCGATCCCGGTACTCGAACAGCGGCTGCGGATCCCTAATCAGACCGAAACGGTGCAGCGCGAGCTGGAAGCCGCCCGCGCCGAAGCGGGGCAGGGAGGGGGCGACTAGGCCGAGCCGGCAATAAGGGTCCTCGTAGGGCCAAAATTGCCGTCTCGCGCCCGCGAGGGGCAGATCTGCCCTTTCACTTCCGTTCGATTTATACGAACATATGTTCGTGTTTGCTATCGCGAGAGACCGCCCCCTTCGACCGGGTCCTCGCCTGCGGCACGACTTGAGCCCATCTCTATGGATGCGGGGGCGGGAGGCGCATTTCCTTCTCTAGATGGCGCGCCAGGAAGACCCGCAGATCGGCCTCAGCAAGGCCATCCGGCAGTTCCGCAAGGAACGCCAGCTGAGCCAGGAAGCTCTGGGGCTGGCGGCCGGGCTGCACCCAACCTGGATCTCGCACTTGGAGTCGGGCCGGGTCAACCCGACCTGGGGCAGCGTGCGGCGGATCGCCTCTGGCCTCGGGGTGCCGCTGTCGATGCTCGCCGCCCGCGCGGAGGAGCTGGAGCGGAAGTTCCAGGAGGCCGCCCCCACCCCTCCAGCGAACGAAATCGCCTCCTGATACTCCTGATTTCCAGGGATTTGGTCAAAAGATTTGACGTGCGCAGAAAACGACGTTATGCTCGCGCCGCCTCCGATCAATCCAGGGTTACTGATTGGGGCGCGCACATAGCTAGCACCCGTGCCTTAATCGGTTAAAGGGTCGGCGTTGTAAGCCGAAGATCCGGGTTCGAGCCCCGGCGGGTGCATTTCGAACAACTAATTCGAGGCAACCAAGTTCGAAAGCAACAGGGGCTATGGGCGAGAACATCTTCAACAGATTCAACGAAGTCGCAGCGGGGGAGAGCGGCAGGGCGCTGTGGGCGGCACGGGCGCCCTACCGGCCGGAGCCCGACTTCGACCTGATGCTGGTGCCGCGGGTGACCGACTGGGACGAAGACGGCGAGGCGCTGGCCGCGCTCGACCGAATCGAAGCCGAGCCGTGGGTCGCCAAGCTCGACCGCGACGGCAAGCAGGTGACGGTGCGGCTCTCGGACGAGTGGATCGAAAGCTCCGGCGAGGCGATCCGCTCCGGCGAGCGCGGCGCGGGCGAGTTCGCCGACATGGCCGCCGGCAACCGTTACGCCGTCTACTTCTGGGGCGCCAACACGACCAAGGCGCTGCACATCGGCCACCTCCGCAACCTCGCCGTCGGCAACGCGATCGCCGGCGCCCTGAAGCAGGCCGGGGCGAGCGTCGAGAACCGCAGCCTGATCTGCGATGTCGGCCGCAGCATGGGCGAGGCGATGGCCGGCGTCGCCACCCGCGCCGGCGAGGACGCCGGCCCCGACGCCGACGAGAAGAGCGACCACTTCGTCGGCTTCTGCTACGCCGACTACGTCACCGCCAGCCGCAACGGCGGCGCCGGCGACGACGGCGCCGAGGACTCGGTCGCCCGCGAGTCGACCCAGTACGACGACAAGGCCGACGAAATGATGATGCGCGTCCTCGACGGCGACCAGAAGGCGCTGGAACTGTGGGGCAAGACCCGCTCCTGGGTGATCTCGGGTCAGCGCAAGACGCTGGCCCGGCTCGGCATCGCCTTCGACAAGGTGATCTTCGAGTCCGACTTCCTCCCCGAGGTGCGCGAGTTCGCCAACCAGGGCCTTGCCGCCGGCACGCTGACCAAGCGCTGGGGCGACGACATGATCATGTACGAGACCGAACGCGAGGAGCTGGAAGAGATGCCGCTGGTCCGCGCCGACGGCCTCCCGACCCAGCACATGCGGGCGCTCGCCTACTGGGCCGCCGCCGACGAACTCGACGACGTGATCTCGATGCAGGTCTGCGGCAACGAGTGGGTCGCCCACGTCACCTGCCGCCGCAAGCTGATCGACGAGCTCGGCCTGCAGAACGGCAACGGCAACGGCAGCGCCCGCGGGGGCGGCCCGCCGACCTACGACATCTTCCACGGCATGGTCGCCCGGGAGAACGAATCGATCAGCTCGTCTAAGAAAGGGGCGCTGCTGATCGACGACCTGGTCGAGTGGCTCGAGGAGGAGCTCTCGCGGACCCCGGAGCTGGCGGAGGAGATGCGGCGCCACCCGCACCCCGAGACGGTGCCGGCGCAGGTCGCGCTCGGCTACTTCCTCCTGCAGCCGACGACCAAGCAGGTCAAGTTCGGCAAGGAGAAGCTCTTGGTGGAAGGCAAAGGGAGCCTCGGCTGGGACCTGGCGCGCGCCCAGGCCCACCACGCCGCGGCCTCGCTGCGGGGCGAGCG
>JBQCIG010000088.1:0-3995 GCA_051953975.1 Solirubrobacterales bacterium
CATGGATCCGGTCGGCGACCAGACGCCGTTCAGCGGCGAAGGGATGCCGCTGGTCGAGCAGATCGACGCGGTCCGTCGCTCGATCGGCCTCGCCGCCGAGGCCTCGGGCTCGAACAACTGGGCGGTCAGCGGCGAGCGCACGGTGACCGGCGCGCCGCTGATCGCCGGCGACCCGCACCTGCCCCCGAGCATGCCGGGCATCTGGTACGAGGTCTCCCTCCGCCACGGCGAGCGCTTCGTCCGCGGCGCCTCGATGCCAGGGATGCCCGGCATCTACATGGGCCAGAACAACAACGTCTGCTGGACCTTCACCAACGTCATGGCCGACACCCAGGACCTCTTCGTCGAGCGGATCGAGGGCGACCGCTACCGCTTCGAAGACGAGTGGCGACCGCTGGAGTCGGTCCGCGAGGAGATCGTGGTCAAGGACCGCGAGCCGGTCGAGCTGGAGGTGCGGAGCACCCACCACGGCCCGATCGTCAACGAGGCGCTCGGCGCCGACGAGGGCGAGCCGCTGGCGCTCGCCTGGCAGACGCTCTCCGAAGCGACCGCCTTCGCGGGCATGTTCGAGCTCTTGGATATCACCTCCGGCCCGGAGCTGGTGGCCAAGCTCGAGGGCCACACCTCGCCCGCCTCGAACCTGATCTGGGCCGACCGCCACGGCTCGATCGGCTACAAGTTGATCGGCCGCCTGCCGCGGCGACGCGGCGGCTCCCCCGACCTGCCGAAGCCGGGCTGGAGCGGCGAGTTCGAGTGGGAGGGGACGGTCCCCTACGACGAGCTGCCGGAAGTCGTCGACCCCGAGAGCGGCTTCCTCGTCACCGCCAACAACCGCATCGTCGGCGACGACTACCCGCACCACATCACCAGCGAATGGCTCGACGGCTTCCGCGCGCGGCGGATCGAGGAACTGATCGCCGCGACCGAGAAGCACGACCTCGAGAGCTTCGAGGCGATCCAGACCGACGACCTCTCGCTGCCGGGGCTGGAGGCGGCGCGACGGCTCTCGCGCCTGCACCCGCGCGGCCAGCGCGAGCGCAGCGCGATCGAGCGGTTGCGCAGCTGGGACGGCCGCCTCGACCGCGAGACCGTCGCCGGCACCATCTACCAGGCCTTCCTACTGCGGCTGGCGCGCGAGGTCGCCCGCGCCGCGATCGGCGACCGCGACCTCTGCGAGCGCTGGCTCGACCGCAACAACAACGGCTTCACCGCCCACAGCACCTCGCCCTGGCGCTGGCACTCGCACCTGATGAGCCTCTGGGAGGAAGCCGACGAGGGGCTGATCGGCCGCCCCTGGGACGAGCTGGTGCTGGAGGCGCTGGCGGGCGCGCTCGACGACCTCGGCGACAGCTTCGGTCCCGACCCCGAAGGCTGGCGCTGGGGCCGCGTCCACGAGATGAAGTTCCCGCACCCGCTCGGCGACGCCAACCCGCTCTTCGACCGCCTGCTCAACCGCCGCCTGCGCGCCGGCGGCGCCCAGGAGACCGTCAGCCAGATCGCCTACGACCCCAACGACCCCTACAGCGCCGTCTGGGCCCCGAGCTGGCGGATGGTCGCCGACCCGACCGCTCCCGACCGCTCGCGCTGGCAGACCTTCACCGGCCAGTCCGGCCACCCCGCCAGCCCCCACTACGACGACCTCCAGGCCGCCTGGCTGGAGGGACGGACGCAGCCGATGGGCGGCGAGGGGCCGTGGTCGGAGCTGGAGCTGGTGCCGGCCGAGCGGTAACGCTCAGCCGCTCACCTCGGCTTTCGTCGTATAGCTCCTCACCAGCTCGACGATCTCGACGGGCGCTTTCTCCGGCGAGCCGGAGTCGAACGGGGGTTCCGGGTCGTACTCGATGCCGAGCTGCACCGCCTGCGCGACCTCCGGCCCCGCCTCCCGGGCGACCAGGTGCAGAGCCATGTCGATCCCGGCGGTGACTCCCGCGGCGGTGACAATCTTGCCGTCCTCGACGAAGCGGCCGCCGATCGGCTCGGCGCCGAAGTCGCGCAGGGCCTCGAGCAGGAGCCAGTTGGTGGTCGCGCGCTTGCCGTCCAGCAGGCCCGCGGCGCCGAGCAGCAGTGAGCCGGTGCAGACCGAGGTCGTCCACTTCGTCTCGCGGTCGACCTCGCGCAGCCAGTCCAGCAGCTCCGCGTCCCCCAGCAGCCGCCGGTTGCCGGCGCCGCCGGGGACGAGGACGACGTCGGGGGCGGTCACCTCGGCCAGGGAGTGGTCGGCGAGCAGGCCGAGAGAATCGTCCTCGCTGCGAACCTCGCCCTTCTCCTTGGCGACCGTGCGGACCTTCCAGCCCGGCACGTTCCTCATCACTTCGTAAGGCCCGACCGCGTCGAGCGGGGCGAGGCCGTCGTAGAGCAGCAGCGCGATTTCCATGTCGCCATCGTGCCCCGACTCCACGAACTCCGCCAGTGGCAGAAATGCCAATGTCCGCTAGATTCCTGCCATGAGCACCAGGCACCGCGTGGTTGCCCTCTGCCTCCCCGGGTTGGTGGCCTTCGACCTCACCGCTCCCGCCCAGGCCTTCATGCTGGCGGCGCGCCCCAGCGGCGAGCCGCTGTACGAGTTCTCGACCTGCTCGCTCGACGGCGGCCCGGTCGCCTCCACCTCGGGCTTCGAGGTGATGCCGCCGGCCGGGATCGAGGCGCTGGCGCGCGCCGACACCATCGTCGTCCCGGGCTACGCCGGCCTCCTCTCGTCGCCGCCCGCCGAGGCTCTCGAGGCCTTGCGGGCGGCCATCGCCCGAGGCGCCCGCCTGATGTCGGTCTGCACCGGTGCCTTCGCCCTCGGCTACGCCGGCGTCCTCGACGCCCGCCGGGTCACCACCCACTGGGGTTGGGCGGGGGAGCTGGCGAGGCGGTTCCCGGCGGCGCGGGTCGAGCCGAACCTCCTCTTCGTCGACGAAGGGGAGGTGCTCACCTCGGGTGGGCTCAGCGCCGGGATCGACCTCAGCCTGCACGTGATCCGCCGCGACTTCGGCGCCGCCACCGGCGAGCGGGTGGCCCGGCACATGGTCGCGCCGCCGCACCGCGAGGGCGGTCAGGCCCAGTTCTTCAAGCCGCAGAGCGACGCCCATGGCGACTCCCTGGAGTCGACCCGGCGCTGGGTGGCCGAGCGCCTCGCCGAGCCGCTCGACGTCGCCTCGATGTCGCGCCACGCCGGCGTCAGCCCCCGCACCTTCGCCCGCCGCTTCCGCGAGGAGACCGGGACGACGCCGCTGCAGTGGCTGCTCTCCCAGCGGGTGCTGGAGGCGCGGCGGCTGCTCGAGGAGACCGACCTCCCGGTCGAGACGATCGCCTGGCGGACCGGGTTCGGAACCGCTGCCTCGCTGCGGGACCACTTCCGGCGCGCCACCGCAACCACCCCGACCGCCTACCGCCGCTCCTTCCAGCCGGTTGCCGGCTAGCTATTCCTGCAGCTGTTCGAGGATCTTTTCGACTCCGGCGCTGGGACTGCTCTGCCCGCCGGAGCCGGAACCGCCGCCACCGCCACTTTGCGAGGGCGACAGCACTTCTTCGATTGCCTTGGCGACCGAGTTCTTGCCTTTCTTGCCCTTCTTCCCGGAACCGCCGTTGCCGGTCAGCGTTTCGATGATCTGCTTCGCCACCGGGCTGTCGGCCGGGATCGGCTTGCCCGTATTGGCGAGCTCGCGGATCTTGTTTTCGACCTGCTTCTGGTCGGCCTTGGCGGGTTCGGGCTGCTGTTGCCCGTGCCTGTCGTTCTTGGCCGTCTTGCGCTGCGGCGCCGGCGAGGACTTCGCCGTCGATTCAGCCTGGCCGACCGGAGCGGTCGCTTCCGATCCCCCGGTGGTGGAGCCGCCAGATCCGCCCCCGCAGCCGGCGAAGGCGGCGACGAGGACCGCAAGGCTCGCGATGACGGCGATGGATTTCGGGTTCAGGTGGCGCACTGAGATGAGAAGCGGCTCCGGGCCGGGGGGCCCCCGCGCCCATAAAACCGCTGGGGCGCGCACAAGCAGCCGGCGATGAAGCTTAGGCCC
>JBQCIG010000089.1:0-4910 GCA_051953975.1 Solirubrobacterales bacterium
CTCCTTGCGGCCCATGAACCGCTTGATCGAGAAGATCGTGTTCTCCGGGTTCATCACCGCCTGCCGTTTGGCGACGGTGCCGACGAGGCGCTCGCCGCTCTCGGTGAACGCGACGACCGACGGGGTGGTGCGCCCGCCCTCCGCGTTCTCCAGAACGGTGGGCTCGCCGCCCTCCATCACCGCGACGCACGAGTTGGTCGTGCCGAGGTCTATGCCGATCGTTTTCGCCACTTTTCCGCCTACCTCCGGTAGTTTCGTTGTCTGAGCCTAAGAAATCTAAGTGGCAGTATGGCAGATCTTTAAAACCGGCGCAACGCTCACTTTCGATTCCGCGCAGGGACGAGAGGGCGCCGTCGGCGCCCTCTCTCGACGTACCCGTTATCTGCGGCTCTAACGGAGGATGTCCAGCGTGCTGAACAGCCCGGCGTGGTCGGAGTCCCAGTAGGCGTGCTGCTTCTGGCGACCGGTCACCTTGGAGGCGAGCAGCTTCACCTGCTTCGGGGCGTCGGTCATGATGTGGTCAACCTTGTGGTCGAACTCCGCGGCCGAGCCGGTCCGCAGGTCATAGGAGCTGTCGATGCAGCAGCCGAGCGGCTTGTAGGTCGAGCGTTCGCGGAAGCCGGCCTTGGTCAGCACCCGGTAGGCCTGGCCGTCGCCGGGCTTCACTTCCGTCTTCACGTCGGAGTTGAGGTCGCCGACCAGGATCACCGGCAGCTTGCTGGTCGCCGGACCGCCGGGGGCGACCAGCTCGGAGGCCTGCTGGGCGCGGATGCTCGGGTATTCGGCCTGGTTGTCGAACGACTCGAGATGGGTGTCGACGAAGTGGAACTTGCGGCTGCCGCGCACGGTCGCGTCGACGCTGGCCCAGCCGCGGGTCACGGTCACTTCTTTGGAGCCGGCGACTTTCTCGACCAGCAGGTGGGCGAAGTGGCCGCTCTTCGGGTTGGTCGTCTTGACACCCGCGTGGAGGCGCTTGAGGATCACGTCGCGCATCGTCAGGCGCGCGTTGGTCTCGGCGTTGGCGAGGACGCCCTGGCCGCCGCCGGGGCCGTCGCCGGGCTGCCCGTTGGCGTCGGCCGGCGCCTCGAAGTCGAACTCGTCCTGGACGACGACCGGCTTGTAGAGGGCCCTCTTCTTGTTCAGCTGCGCCAGCAGCAGCTTCAGGAAGTCGTACTTGACGGTGGTCGCTTCCGGTTTACCGGAGAAGACGGGGCCGAGCGAGGGCGGGGCGGTGCGCCAGAGCGCCACCTCCTGCAGGCCGACGAGATCGGGTTCGTTTTCGAGGATCTCCTTCGCCAGGCCCTTGGCCCGGACCGGGAAGTTGGTCGCTTCGACCTGGCGGAAGATCGCGCCGTTGGCCTCGATGAATTCGGAGGTCGATTTCGACTGGATCGCCGGCGTCAGGTCGGCGCCGAGGTAGAGGTTGCGGGTCATCACGTTGACGGGCGTCCCCTTGCCCTTGCCCTGGGCGACTCCCGTCGCCGCCGTCAGGGCGACGGCGAGGGCGATCAGCGCGAAGACGGCCCGGCGGGCCGGTGCGGATAGGTGGATCACGTAAAAGAGGCTCCTTCTGTCCCTGCCTGGTTCTCTATTTCATTAGGAACCCGGGTAGAGCCGGTTAGAAGCGGTGGGAGCCGCAGGCGCGCTTAGCCCTCGCCGGCGGTGCGGGCGACGAATTCGGCCACTTCTTTGGCCTGCGCCTTGTTGAGGATGCCGGCGGGCATCCGCCCGGGAGTCGAGCTGTTGACGCCGTTTTCGACCGCGTTCAAGACGCGGCCTTCGATCCCTTTGATCGCTCCGCCTTCAGCCGGGCCGGTGGGCGCCAGCAGTTCGTCGAGGTTGGGGGCGTAGTTGCCGTCGGTCCCGGCCGCGTAAAGCGTGTGGCAGGTGCCGCAGTTGGTCTGGAACAGCGACTGCCCCCTCTTCAAGCTGGCGGCGACTTCCTGGTCGCCGGTTTCCGCGTCGCCCTTGGAGCGGAAGGCCAGCCAGGGGATGACCACCGCGAGGACGACGACGAGGATTCCGAACCAGATGAAGGTGCGCTTGCTCATTCGGCGGCGCGCATACTAACGGCGCTCGCCCTGGCGCGGTTCTCCCTGTACCAGGGGCACATCCGCCGCAGCGCGCACTCGCCGCAGCGCGGTTTCGGCCGGCAGACGGCGCGGCCGTGGCGGATCAGGTTCATGTGCAGCTCGTAGGCGTCCTCCGGCGGCACGATCGCCAGCATCTCGTCGTGGGCGCGCTCGAAGGACGCCTTCGCCGGGAAGAGGCCGAGCCGGCCGCCGACCCGGTGGACGTGGACGTCGACCGGGATCTCGGGGATGCCCCAGGTGAAGATCAGCACGCAGGCGGCGGTTTTGCGGCCGACGCCGGGCAGGTCGAGCAGGAACTCGAGCGACTCCTCGCGCGGGGCGGTCTCGGTCCAGTCGAGGTCGGGCGGATCGCCGAGCGCTTCGAGGATCGCCTGGATCCGCGGCGCCTTCTGCTTGGCGAGGCCGCCGGGGCGGATCGCCTCCTCGATCTCATTCACGGGGGCGTCGCGCACTTCCCCCCAGGTCGGGAAGCGCTGCCGCAGCGCCGCGAAGGCTTTGTCGCGGTTGCGGTCGTTGGTGTGCTGGGAGAGCACCGTCTTCACCAGCTCGGCGATCGGGTGCCCGTGCGGTTCCTGTGCCGGAATCCCGTACATCTCACGCAGGCGTTCACGAATTGCGCGCACTCTGCGCTTATTTGGTCGCTGCCAGTTCACCGCCTGGACCCTATTGACCCGTTAACCCACGGATTACAATTGGCTGTCCACGTGTCTCGCGCAATCGCCCGCATCGGATCGAAGCTGCCCAAGGGTTGGGGCGACGCCGGGCGCCAGATCGCCATCCTCGTCGGCGTCGACGTCCTCTACGAGCTCGCTCGCGGGATTGCCGACTCCAGCCGCGCCGACGCGCTCGCCCACGGCGCCCAGGTGATCAACTTCGAGCAGTCGACGCACACCTTCTTCGAGCCCAGCCTGCAGGAAGCCTTCCTACCCGCCCACTGGCTGATCGACGTCGCCAACCAGCTCTACCTCAACGCCCAGTTCTCGATCGCGCTCGGCTTCCTGGTCTGGCTCTACCTCTTCCGCAACCAGTCCTATTACTTCGTGCGCAACATGTTCGTGGTCTCGATGTGCCTGGCGCTGATCGGCTACGTCGGCTTCCCGACGGCGCCGCCGCGGATGTTCCCCGACCACGGCTTCGTCGACACGATCACCGACTTCTCCAACGTCAACCACGATTCGACGCTGGCGAAGATCTTCATCAACCCCTACGCGGCGATCCCGAGCATGCACTGCGCCTTCGCGATGATGATCGGCGCCACCGGCTTCATGGTCTGCCGCAACTGGTGGGCGAAAGCCTGGTGGGCCTTCTGGCCGCTGCTGATCACCTGGGTCGTGATCGTCACCGCCAACCACTACTGGATCGATGCCGCGCTGGGCTGGCTCGTCGCCGTCACCGCCTTCGCGATCGCCCAGGGGGCCCTCGCCCGCCTCCGGCCCGAGGCCTGGTCCTGGCGCGCCCCGAGCCCGCAAGAGCTCGAGGCGTAATAGCCTCAGCCGGAATGGATCCTTCTTCGGCGCCCCCCCGGGCACCACGCGGCCGGCGCGAAGGGCGCGCTTCCGCCCGCAACGGGCAGGAGCTCCGCGCCTACGCGCGCGAACGGCTGATCGAGTCCCGCCTCACCCCGAACGCGATCTCGATGGTCGGCCTGCTCGGCAACCTGATCGCCGCCGCGCTGGTCACCCAGCGCCTCTTCTTCCTCGCCGGGGTCGCCTTCGTCCTCGGCTCGGTCTGCGACACCCTCGACGGCCGCTACTCGCGGATGTCGGGCAAGGGGACGCTGTTCGGCGCCTTCCTCGACTCGACCCTGGACCGGATCGAGGAGGGGATCGTGCTCGCCGCCGTCGCCGGCTACTTCGCCGTCCGCGGCGAAGACTTCGCGGCGGCGATGTGCGTGGTCGCCGTGCTCGGCTCGCTGATGGTCTCCTACACCCGCGCCCGGGCGGAGGCGCTTGGAGTCGAATGCAAGGTCGGTTTGGCCACCCGGCCGGTCCGCGTGGTGATACTTTCGATCGGCCTGATCTTCGCCAAGGGCGCCGGCATCGGCGATTTCGAACTGCTGGCACCGGCGGTCTACGCGATCGCCGCCTTGACGATATTCACGACGTTCCAGCGGGTATGGCATGTGCGAAACGAGCTTTCCGGCGAGGTCTCCGGCGTCACGGACGACGGCGGCGGCGCGGGGGACGTGTAACCAGCGAAGCCGCCGGGTGTGTCAAGCCACCTAGCGCAATCCCAGGAGGACTTCGAATCGATGAGTGAGAGCAACGGAGCCAACGGCCACACGAACGGCGTCAGCCGCGGCGAGGACAAGGTCCGCGTCGCGATCGTCGGCGTCGGCAACTGCGCCAACAGCTTCATCCAGGGCGTCCAGTACTACAAGGACGCCGATCCGGCCGACGAAGTGCCGGGCCTGATGCACGTCGACCTCGGCGGCTACCACGTGCGCGACGTCGAGTTCGTCGCCGCCTTCGACATCGACGCCGAGAAGGTCGGCAAAGACCTCTCCGAGGCGATCTGGTCGGGGCAGAACGACACGATCAAGTTCGCCGACGTGCCGAACCTCGGCGTCACCGTCCAGCGCGGCATGACCCACGACGGCCTCGGCAAGTACCTGAAAGAGAAGATCACCAAAGCCCCGGGCGAAACCGCGGACGTGGTCGGCATCCTCAAGGAGAGCAAGGCCGACGTGCTGGTCTGCTACCTGCCGGTCGGCTCCGAGGAGGCGACCAAGTGGTACGTCGAGCAGGCGCTGAAGGCGGGCGTCGGCTTCGTCAACTGCCTGCCGGTCTTCATCGCCCGCGAGGACTACTGGGACAA
>JBQCIG010000090.1:0-6831 GCA_051953975.1 Solirubrobacterales bacterium
ACTGAAATCGGTGCATCGACGCGATCCCACGCTTGAGGCTATGTCTCAATCGCTCAGCGGACGCGACTATCGCCTTAGGCGATCGAGGGCCGTTCGCCAGCTTCTAGACCTGCCGTCTCAAGAAGCTCATCCTTTGGCTGATAGCTCAACCAGATCAAGAAGCCGCGATCAACCACACTGAGCCGCCGAGCCGACTGGTCGTAATCCAGAACCAGCGGTTTGATGTTCTTTTGAACCTGCAAGGAGGCTGAGGACTTCAACGCCTGAGTCACGTTGCCGGGGTTCAGTTCACCGCCCTTCGGATGAACCTCCCGAAGAGTTCGATTGATGTCGGTCAATCGAAGGCCGCGCTCTAAATCACCAGCCTTCGAATTCAGCACCGGATAGAGAAGCCACCGGTACATTTCTAAATCGGTCCGACTGAAGCCGTCGGCAAAGTTCGAGATGAAGGCGTTGTAACGAGCCGACTGCTCATCCACGACTGCCCTGATGAGATCGGCGGCCTCAAGATTTGCGCCGATCAGCCTGTGATCTTCCTGGGTAACGAGGACTCCCTCGGCCTCACAAGCTCGATACGAGGCTTCCTGAAGCACTGAAACGCTCTCAGAACAGCCCTTGATGATGTCGTTCGCAAGGCCTCCGTCGAACTCGACATTGAGAAGGGCTTGACCCTTGTCCATCACCGAGCGAAGCTCCTTCTCGCTCCACTCATCAGCATCGACCGCTATGACTCGGCCGGAAAGGTCGCCGTTCAACTCAATAAGGCGGTTCTCATCCAGCCAAACGCCGACGACGATGAAGCAATAGCCCGAGTTCTCGTGAAAAGCCTTTAGCGAGACTGAAAAATCATTTTGAGTCTCGTCGCTGAGGTAGTGAAAATCCTCCAAAACAATATAAGCTGGCGCTCCGCAGGCTTCCATGGCCGCAATTACGTCGTTGACATCTTCCGGGTCCAACTCCAGCGGCTCCGTCGTCGTGGCGCGCTGCTTGTCACCGCCTTCCTCGCCGCCAATCGAACCACCGATCTCGCCAACCCCTGGAACCCCGACTTTCCCGGTGAAGCTCGCGTTGATCTTCCGAACTCCGCTCTCCGTAAGCGTCTCCGTCGCGGTGATCGTATATCCGACGCTCTTTAGGATCGCCGTATGAAGAAGCGCTAAGGACCACTTGTTTGAACAGGTGACGACAGCATGTTCGTGGTCGCTCAGATTGTACTTCCGCAGACAGGTCTTTCCTTGCTTCGAGCTGCCGTAGACCACGACGTGCTTGTCACGGGTCAGGGAATCGATGAACGCTCCATCGACCGCATTCCGTGCGACATAGTTTGCCGGAATATCCCGCGCAATACCGAAGACCTCGCTGAGTGATTGCATCAATCGAGAGCCTATAGGGCAGCCAGGCGGCTGAACTAGGATCCAGCGAAGACATCCCTGGAGTCTCCCTACCCGGGCAGCGCCGCATACCTAGGCGGAATGCAGGCGGTGGTGGGCAATCTCGTAGACCGTCAGGGCGTTCGCCTCTGCCGGGTGATGCCGAGCGCCGAAGGCAGCAAAGACCAAACGCCGATCTACCCTTCCGTTGCTCGATACGGAAGACCATGCCGAACTTGCCATTCGGAGGTGGGAGCCGGAGCTTCACGCAATGGCGGAGTTCAGTGCCGTCCGGTCCCTCTTCCTCGCAGGCGAGTAAGCCACTAACCGGAACCCCTTCTCCTTCGAACTCCGTGCGGGCCGCACGCGCCACCTCTTCCCCGGTCTCGCTCGTCCGCCGCAGGTCTTCGGCAAAGGCAGCGTCATCGAACAGCGCGGCGCTCGACCCGACCGCCTGTCGCTCACCGGCTACCCCTCGCCGTCGGGGGGCTGAACAGGGCCGTACTCGGCCTCGAAGTCAGCCAGCGTGCCCGGCTCGGTGCCGAGGCGCTTTCGGATCGCCTCGAAGGAGGTATCCGGAACCAAAGTGAGCGATCCGTCGGGGCGCTCCTCGGTGACGACGTACTCGCCAGCGCGATCGCCGCTGAGCTTGACATGCGCGAACTCCATGCCAGAGATTTTCGCAGACGGGCCGCATGACGGCGAGCGGGTGGCGACACTCGGGGAAGAGGTTGCATCTGCTCCTAATCTACGAATCGAATCGCTCGATGCGCCCCGATAGTCGGCAAGACGGACAAATCTTGTGCCTCTCATGCGCCAGTGCGCCGACGAAATCGCTGGAAATCATCGGGGATCGATTTTCGCATCCGAAAGGTAATCCGGCGCCCCGCCTCCCCCGGCGGGGCGTTTTCTATTGATCTGCCTGACAACGACGCCCACCAGCCGTTCAAGTAACGAAGGACGGCTTGCCAGTCCTGAGCCTGGTCCTCGTCAAGGGAGAGACGAACAGAGATCAAGCGAAAGGAATGTGACGATGAAACGACTGACTTCCTGGCGGTTCGTGGGTCCAGTGGCAGGGGCCTCGGCGGGCGTGGTGCTGCTCCTCGCCCTCGTCTTCGCCAACGCCGGGTCGGCGGCGCAGCCAGGCTCCGCGAACCTGAAGATCACCAAGACCGACAGCCCCGATCCGGTCCATGTCGGCTCCAACCTCACCTACACGATCGGCGTCGAAAACCTCGGTCCGTCCCCCGCCAGCGGCGTCACCGTGACCGACAACCTTCCCAAGGGGGTCGACCTCGTCTCGAGCTCGGGGCCCTCCGGGGCGTGCGCGGCGCAAGGAAGCAAGCTCACCTGCGCGATCGGGTCGCTGAACCCTGTCGGGGTCAACTACGGCGGCACCCCGGCGACGGTGACGATCGTGGTCGTCCCCCGCACCACCGGCACGATCAGCAACACCGCGACGGTGAAGGGGGATCAGAAAGATCCCGTCCCGGCCAACAACAAGGCGACCGCCAGCACCCGGGTGATCGGCGCTCCGACCTGCCGCGGAGTGACCGCGACCATTGTCGGCACCGCGGGAAACGACGAACTGATCGGGACTCCCGGTCCCGACGTGATCGTTGCCTTGGGTGGCAACGACCGCATCGTCGCACGGGCCGGACGGGACCTCGTCTGCGCCGGCTCGGGGCGTGACTTCGTCGCCGCCGGCACGGCCGCCGACCGCGTCTTCGGTGGTGCGGGACGTGATCGCCTGCTCGGCAACGGTGGTCCCGACCTGCTGAAGGGGTCGGCCGGCAACGACGTGCTCAAGGGCGGGCCGGGCTCGGACCGCCTCCGCGGCGGCAGCGGCTTCGATCTTTGCCGCGGCGGCACGGGTCGCGATTCGATTCGGGGCTGCGAGCGTTAGCGCTCTGATGGGATAGGGAGGCTCGCCGAAAGGCCAGCCCCCCTATCCTTGAACCTGCCTTAAAGCGTGTGCGTAATCTTCTCCGGCCGCCCCTAACCGCGCGGCGCTCCTCCCGATGAAGCTTGGACTTAGCACCATCCGCTCCTGTTCGCTGATCTTGACGGCGCTCCTCGTCGCTGCCCTACTACTGGGAGGCTGCGGCAGCGGCGCCTCGGCTCAGAACCAGGAAGGCAGCACCGCCGGAGAAGTCCACTTCGCGGGAGCAAAGGCGACGCCCCCGAAGCCGGCCGCCCCGCTGCGGCTGCACAACTACCTCGGCGAACCGGTCGACCTCCACCAGTACCAGGGCAACGCGGTCCTCGTCACCTTCATCTACACCCACTGCCCCGACGTCTGCCCGCTGATCGTCAGCCACATCAGGACGGCGCTGGCGCTGATGGGGCCCAAGGACAGCAAGAAGGTGCAGGTAGTCGCGGTCTCGACCGATCCGCGCGGCGACAACCGCAAGACCGTGGCGAAGTTCTTGAAAGAGCACGGGATGACCGGCCGGATGCAGTACCTGATCGGTAGCCGGGCTGAACTCGGGCGCGTCTGGAAGGCCTGGGGCATCGTCGCCAAACCGGCGCAGGCGGGGCGCGACCTGGTCGAGCACTCCGCCCTCATCTACGGGGTCGGCGCCGACGGCAAGGTCACCACCCTCTACCCGGCCAACTTCCGCCCCGCTCAGCTCGTCCACGACGTGCCGCTGCTGGCCAAGGAGTAGCTTGGCCCGCCGGCGCTGGCTCTACCTCGGCGCGGCGGCGGCGGTCGTCGCCCTGATCGTCTTCGAGGTCGCCACCGCTTCTTCGGGCGACAAGACGGGACGGCCGGCGGCAGCACTGCCGAGCAAGGTCCTGCAGGGGCCGAAGGTGACGCTCGCCGACTTGCGGGGAAAGCCGGCGCTGATCGACTTCTGGGCCAGCTGGTGCGACCCCTGCCGCGAAGAGGCGCCGGAACTAGCGCGCCTTCAGCATTCACTCGGAGGCAAGGCCACCCTGGTCGGCATCGACTACACCGACCGCGAAGACAGCGCCCGCGCGTTCATCAAGCAACACGGGTGGCACTTCTCGGTCCTGAGCGATCCGGACGGGATCTACGGCGCCCACTACGGGTTCGGCGCCCTGCCGACCGCGCTCGTCCTCGACTCCGCCGGCAGGATCAGCGCCGTCCTGCGCGGGCCCCAATCGCTCTCCTCCTTCCGGCAGGCACTGCGAGAAGCCGGCGCCGCTTTCGGCGCGTAGGCGACGGAAAGTCACCGCCTGCAAAACAACCACGCGAGTACCTAATACCGCTTACGAGATCGGCGGCTTCGCAGAAATACGGATGCACAAGTCTGTTCGGTCTGATAGAAGGTCTTTTTTTGGTCGGGTCGTCCACCCGACCCTTGCCCCGGAATCCTTCTGGGGCGGGAAACGACAGGGAAAGGACCAGTCAATGAGAAAGGCAATTCTTGCCGCGGTCATGGCCGTGGCCTTGGTGCTGCCGGCTTCGGCAGTCGCCGCACCGCACAACCCTACAGGGAACTACGCTCGGTTCAACGACTGCAAGCTGAGCAATCCCAACGTGGACGTCTGTCTCTACGCGGAAACCGTAGGCGGCTCCATCACTACGGGTGCGAAGACCGTGCCCGTGAAAAAACCAGTCGTCCTGCAGGGCGGAATCGAAGCCGAAGGGAACATCTTCGGGCCGCTTAGGTTCGTCGGCGCCGAGGACGGCAACTCGCTCACCAAGGTGCCGCAGCCGGTGCCGGGTGGGCTGCTCGGAGTCACGGCTCCCACTTGGTGGCCGCTGTTCCTGCAGAATCTGTTCAACGAAACGATCAACAACGGGTTCACCGGGGTCAACGCCACGCTTGAACTCGCCGGACCGCCGTCGGCAGTGAATCTCAACGCCCTCAACCTGGCGTTCGCGACGGGGACCGCGCTGGCGATGCCGGTGAAAGTTCATCTCGAAAACCCGTTCCTCGGGAGCAGTTGCTACATCGGCTCGAGCTCGAACCCGATCAAACTGAACCTGACGACCGGCACGACCTCGCCGCCGCCGCCGAACACGCCGATCACGGGCAATCCCGGGTCGCTGGAAGGCATAGAAGGTGGCCAGATCATCGCCATCAGCAACAACAAACTCGTCGACAACTCCTTCGCGGTACCTGGCGCGAATGGATGCGGGGGGCTCTTCTCGTTCCTCGTCGACCCGTTTGTCAACTCGATCGTCGGCGTGCCGTCCCCGGCCGGCACCAACTCGGCGACCCTCGAAGGCACCCAGTACATGGGTCTTGCCGCATCGGTTCGCGCCAGCGAACCCTGACGAGACCCTCTCTCAGGCAGAAAGGCGCCCGCTCCGGCGGGCGCCTTTTTCATTTGCTGAACGGCACTCGCGCAATGCGGCGCTCGATGCCCGCACGCGGGCGCGCCTCGCGCCCCAACCTGGAAGGCGGGCGCGAGAGATCCGATTCCCCAAGCGGATCCACACATATAGAGATGCGCGCCTCTCCTCCCCATGGTGTTCCCCCAGAAGCGCTGGCTTCCTAGCCGGGCTTCTCCTTTGTCACCGGAGAGACGGGCGCAGGCTAATGGATAGCGCCGATTGAATCAATCCTCAAAATTAATGAGGAGGGATCAAGTCAACGCCGGCTGCGCACTGGGAAGCGAGCTGAGCACGCGATCGGCGACTGACTCCCCCGACAAGCCGACCTCGGCACGCAGCAAGCCCGGCTTGCCGTGGGTGACGTAGCGGTCGGGCAGGCCGACCCGCAACACCCGCGCCCGCTCTCCGGGTGCTTCGGCGAAGGCGTCCTCGAGGTGCTCGAGCACGGCGGCGCCGAAGCCGCCGGGGAGCACGTTCTCCTCGATCGTCACCAGCAGCTCGTGCTCGCGAGCCAGGCCCTCGACCAGCTCGGCGTCGAGGGGCTTGACGAAACGGGCGTCGGTGACGGTCGCCTGCAGGCCATGCTTGCCGAGGATCTCCGCCGCTTCGCGAGCGACCGTCACCCCGTAGCCGTAGCCCAGCAGCGCCACCCGCTCGCCCTCGGCTAGCACCTCGCCCCTGCCGATCGGGATCAGCTCCGGCGTGGAAGGCAGCACCACCCCCTCGGCCGCGCCGCGCGGGTACCGCAGCGCCGCCGGGCCATCGTGGGCGATCGCGGTGTGGAACATGTGGACCAGCATCGCCTCGTCACGCGGCGCCATCACCACCACGTTCGGGAGCGGGCGGAAGTAGGAGACGTCGAAGGCGCCGTGGTGGGTCGGCCCGTCGTCGCCGACCAGCCCGGCGCGGTCCATCGCGAAGGTGACGTCGAGGCTCTGCAGGCAGACGTCGTGGACGATCTGGTCGAAGGCGCGCTGGAGGAAGGTCGAGTAGATGCCGCAGACCGGGCGAATCCCCTCGGTGGCCAGCCCGGCGGCGATGGTGTCGGCGTGCTGCTCCGCATTGCCTACATCGAAGCAGCGATCCGGGAAGGCGGAGGCGAACATGCCGAGGCTGGTGCCGCCGGGCATGGCCGCGGTGATCGCGTAG
>JBQCIG010000091.1:0-4307 GCA_051953975.1 Solirubrobacterales bacterium
TCCCGATCGACTCGATCTTCTCGCCGATCCGGCGCGCCTCCTACGCGGTCGATGCCGCCCGCGTCGGCCAGCGCACCGATTACGACAAACTCACCCTCGACCTCGAGACCGACGGCTCGATCGAGCCCGGGGCGGCGCTGCGCGAGGCCTCCGAGATCCTGATCAAGAGCCTGGCGATCTTCACCGACGCCGACCGGGTCGAAGAACTGACCGTCCGGGAGCCGGTCCCGGCTGCTCCCAGCGACGGCTTTTCCTCGTCGGCAGGCGATAGCGTCGCCGCCGCCAACGGCCTCGACGAGATCCTGATCGAGGAGCTCGAACTGGGCGTGCGCTCCTACAACTGCCTGAAGCGGGCGGGCGTGCAGACGGTCGGCGACCTGGTGCGCAAATCGCGCGCGGAACTGAACGCGATCCCGAACTTCGGCCAGAAGTCGATCGAGGAAGTGATCGAGACCCTGCACTCGCGCGGCCTCGATCTGCAGGCGGACTAGGCGAGACGACGGGAGCGGAGCGGACTCATGCGGCACAAAAAGAAGCGCAACAAGCTCAGCCGCGACGCCGCGCACCGCGAGGCTCTGCTCTCGAATCTCTCCAAACAGCTGATCGAGCACGAGCGGATCCAGACCAGCCAGGCGAAGGCCAAGGCGGTCAAGCCGGAGGTCGAGAAACTGATCACGCTCGCCAAACGGGGCGACCTGCACGCGCGCCGGCAGGCCCTCGCCACCCTCCACAACGACAAGTTCATCGTCCATAAGCTGTTCGACGAGGTGGCGCCCCGCTACGCGACGCGGCCGGGCGGGTACACCCGCATCGTCAAGCTGGGCCCTCGGCGGAGCGACTCCACCGAGATGGTCTACCTCGAGCTCGTTTAGGCGTAGACGACGGACTCGAGGTAGAGGCCGTGGGGTGGGGCGGTGTCTCCGGCCTCGGTTCTCGGGGCTCCCTGTAGGAGCTGCGCGAAGTTCTCGACGCTGCGGCGGCCGCTGGCTACTTCGAGCTGGGTGCCGACTAGGACGCGGACCATGTTGCGCATGAAGGCGTCGGCGGTGACCAGGAAGACGAGGACGTCGCCTTCGCTCTCCCAGCGGGCCTCGAGGACGTTGCGCTCGAAGCGGACGTGGTCGGTCTGGGTAGGGGTGAAAGCGGTGAAGTTGTGAGATCCCACAAGTTCAGCGGCGCAGGCATCCAGCGCCTCGCGGTCGATCCGGTGCGGCCACCAGAGGGCCTTGCCGAGCTCGAAGGGACTTGGCGCCGAACGCGCCAGCAGGCGATAGCGATAGGTCCGCGCGGTGGCGTCGCGGCGGGCGTCGAAGCCGTCGGCGACAACGCCGGCGGCGGTGACGGCGACGTCGTCGGGGCCGATGCCGTTGAGGCGCCGCATCAGATCCCCGGGCGGCTCGGTGGCCGCGATGAAGCTCGCCACCTGCCCCCGCGCATGGACGCCGGTGTCGGTGCGCCCGGCCACGGTCAGCTCCACCGCCTCGCGCAGGACGGTCGCCAGCGCCGTCTCCAGCTCTCCCTGGACCGTCCGCAGGCCCGGCTGCTTCGCCCAACCGCGGAAGCCGGCGCCGTCGTATTCGATGTCGAGCCGCACCGTGGGCACGGCGGCAGTATCTCCGACCGCGGGTGGTGGGTCTCGCGCCCCTCGTAGAATTGGGTTGGTGCGCATCCTCCTCACCAACGACGACGGCATCTCCGCGCCAGGGCTGCAGTCGGCCCGCCGCGCCCTCGCGGAGCTCGATGACGTCGTCGTCGACGTCATCGCCCCCGACTCCAACCGCAGCGCCACCGCCCGCAGCATCACCACCCGCTCGCCGCTCAGCGTCGAGGAAGTCGAGTTCGAAGACGGCTGCGTCGGCTACGCCACCGACGGCACCCCGGTCGACTGCGTCCGCTTCGCCGAGCTCGGCCTGGTCGGCGGCCGCCCCGACCTGATCGTCTCCGGGATCAACCACGGCGCCAACCTCGGCGACGACATCACCTATTCGGGCACCGTCGCCGCGGCGCTGGAGGGGATCGTCCTCGGCATTCCCGCGGTTGCCTTCTCCCAGCAGTCCTCCGCCGGCGGGCTCGGCTACGTCAGCGGCCGCTTCGACTTCACCGTCGCCGCCGCCTTCGCCGCTCAGCTCGTCTTGCGCCTGCGGCAGGAGTCGATGCCGGAGGCGACCCTAATCAACGTCAACTGCCCCGCCTGCGAGCCGACCGGGATCGAGGTGACGAGGCTGGGCAAGCGAATCTACAACGACAAGCTGAAGCTGGTCAGAGAGGACGGCGACCGCCGCCACTACGAGATCTACGGCTGGGAACCGGGCTACGAGGAGATCGAAGGCACCGATCTCTACGCGGTCGCGCAAGGGCGGATCTCGGTGACGCCGATTCACTTCGACCTCACCGACCACGGCGGCCTCGGCCGCCTGCGTGGCTGGAGCTTCGAGGAGATGCTGGCCGCCAGCGCCGCGACCGCGTGAGCCCCTCGCCCGAGCAGCGCGCGGCGGAGCTGCGGAAGCTCCTCGACCGCCACAACCACCTCTACTACGTCCTCGACGAACCCGAGATCGGCGACGACGAATACGACGCGCTGCTCGACGAGCTGCGGGCGATTGAGGCCGAGCACCCGCAACTGCGCACCCCCGATTCGCCCACTCAGCGGGTGGGGGCGCCGCCGCTCGACCGCTTCGAGCAGGTTGAGCACCTGGAGGCGATGCTCTCGCTCGGCAACGCCCGCAACGAGGAGGAGCTGCGGGCCTGGGAGAACCGGCTCGCCAACTACCTGAAGCGGCTCGACATCACCGCCTCGGAGTTCAGTTACACGACCGAGCCGAAGATCGACGGCCTCGCCGTCACCCTCACCTACGAGGACGGCGTGCTGGTCCGCGGCGCCACCCGCGGCGACGGCCGGATCGGCGAGGACGTGACCCAGAACCTGCGCACGATCGGCTCGGTGCCGCTGCGGATCAAGGGCAGCGCCCCCGCCCTGGTCGAAGTGCGGGGCGAGGTCTACCTGCCGATCCCCGCCTTCAAAGCGCTGAACGAGCGCCGCGCCGAGGCGGGCGAAGCGACCTTCGCCAACCCGCGCAACTCCGCCGCCGGATCGATCCGCCAGCTCGATCCCTCGCTCGCCGCCGAACGGCCGCTCTCGACCTGGTTCTACGGCCTCGGCGCCGTCCAGGGCCTCGATCTCCCGACGCACATGGACGAGATCGAATGGCTCTCCGACGGCGGCTTCAAGGTCAATCCCGACACCGACCACCACCGGGGGGTAGAGGGGGTGGTCAAGCGCTGCCACTGGTGGGAGGAGCGGCGCGAGGAGCTCGACTACGAGATCGACGGCGTCGTCGTCAAGGTCGACGAGAAGGCGCTCTGGCGCGAGCTCGGCGTCGTCGGGCGCGAGCCCCGCTGGGCGATCGCCTGGAAGTTCCCGCCGACGACGGCGACGACGACGCTGAGGAAGGTGGTCTGGAACGTCGGCCGCACCGGCCACCTGGTCCCGTTCGCGATGCTGGAGGCGGTCCACGTCGGCGGCGTCACCGTCACCACCGCCACCCTCCACAACGAGGAGGACCTGGAGCGCAAGGGCGTGCGCGAGGGCGACGAGGTCGTGGTGATGCGGGCCGGCGACGTGATCCCGCAGGTCGTCTCGCCGCTGACCCAGCGGCGCCCGAAGGGGACGCGCAAACCGAAGCCGCCGAAGAAATGCCCCGCTTGCAAGACGCCGACGGTCAAGCCCGAGAACTCGGTCTTCACGATCTGCCCCAACCGCCGCGGCTGCCCCGGCCAGTCCTTCCAGCACGTCAAACACTTCGTCAGCAAGGGCGCGATGGACATCGAGGGATTCGGCGAAAAGCAGGCGATGCGCTTCCTCCAGGACGGGCTGATCGAGGACGTCGCCGACATCTACGACCTCAACGAGGAGCAGCTGGTCGGGCTCGACCGCTTCGCCGAGACCTCCGCCCGCAACCTGCTCGCCGCGATCGACGAATCCCGCCGGCGGCCGTTCAAACGCGTCCTCTACGCCCTCGGCCTGCCCGGGGTCGGCTACGTGACCGCCGAGGCGCTGGCCGATCACTTCGGCTCGATCGACGCGCTCCATGGCGCCGATCCGACCGCGATCGAAGAGGTCGAGGGGATCGGGCCGATCATGGCGGTCCAGATCGCCGAGTCTCTGGCCGACGAGCGCACCTGGGAGCTGGTCGAGAAGCTGCGCGAGAAGGGCCTCCGGCTCGAGCAGGACGCCTCCGAACGGCGGGCCGAGGGCGGCGCGCTCGAGGGGCGGACCCTAGTCCTGACCGGGACCCTCGACGACCTGA
>JBQCIG010000092.1:0-8047 GCA_051953975.1 Solirubrobacterales bacterium
TTCGGTGTCGACGGGGCCGGAGACGAAGCCGGCGATCTGCCAGTCGTTGATCTTGACCAGGTCCGGCTTGCCCTCCAGCGCCCGGTCCAGCCGCGGCGAGGAGAGGTCGACGATGACCGGGACCCCGTTTGCCTTCACGTCGGCGACGAGGCCGCCGAAGATCTCCAGCGGCACCCCCTCTTCGGGGTAGGGGCCGCAGACCGCGAGCAGGTCGCAGTCGAGCGCCGCCGCGACCGAGACCGAGAAGAGGTCGTCGACCTCGTGCCGGGACGGGGGCATCGCCGCGCTCTGGCCGATCGGCTCGCGCTCGCCGCTGCGGCGGTCCTGGATGTAGGCGCCGCTCGCCTCCGCCGTCTCCACCAGCCGCAGCTCGACCGGCAGCGCTTCCAGCAGCGGCTGCAGGACGCTGCCGACCTCGCCGCCGATGAAGCCGCAGAGGACCGGTTCGGCGCCGAGCTCGGCTGCCATCCGCGCCACCCAGACGCCCTGGCCGGCGGGGTGGAGGTGGATGTCGTCGCCGCCCTCGGCGGTGAGCGCCTCGAGCGTGATCGAGAGCATTGGGTTGGGGCTGAAGACGGCGACCCTGGGCTTCTCGGCCATGGCGAGAGCCTAGAGCGTGGGGAGAGTTTGCTCGCCCGCCGGACTTAGGTGGACGTGACCGAGCTTCCCCCCGACCTCGCCGCCTTTCCCGTCGCCAGGAGCCTGCGGGCGCGGCTGCTCGGGCTGACCTGGCGCGAGCGGGCGCAGGCGGGCCCCGGGCTGCTGATCCCGCGCTGCGCGAGCGTCCACACCTTCGGCATGCGCTTCGCGCTTGACCTCTTCTTCCTCGACCGGGACGGGCGCGTCGTCTCCGTCAGGCGGCGGGTGCCGCCGCGGCGGGTCCTCTGGCAGCGCGGCGCTGCCGCAGTTTTGGAGATTCCCGCGCGAGAGGGGGGAGAGTTCGCGGCGCCAGGGACTTAAGGCGGGCATGTTGCCCCAAAGAGAAGAGATAGCCAGCCTGGTCGTCTGCGAGGACGACGACGTCACCCTCGACCTGCTCTGCGAGCACCTCGCCGCCGATCGCTTCGGCGTCATGCCCGCGCCCAGCGCCTCCGACGCGCTGCGCCTCTGCAGGTACAACCACCCCGATCTGCTGCTCCTGGACCTGAGCCTTCCCGACGCCTCGGGCCTTGACGTCCTGCGGGAGATCCGCGATGCCGACGGGGTCGACTCGCGCTTCGACCCGCGGCTGCCGGTGATCGTCCTCACCGGCCGCGGCGGTGACATGGACCGCGTCCGCGGGCTCGACTCCGGCGCCGACGACTACGTCGTCAAGCCTTCAAGACAATTGTTTTCCGCTTGATAAAGCGGCACACGCGTCTCCCGCTGCTCGTCTTCGTCCATTCGCAAGGTCGGCTCGATCCAGCAGTCGGTGTCGATCAACTCCACATTCGCGACCTCTGGGATGCCGGCATGAAAGGTGAAGTGGTCAAACAGGCGCAGCAACGTGGCGCTCACCGCGTCCGCTCCCGTCTTGCGATCGGTCGCTCCTTCGACAGCCGAGCGAATGCTGTTCAAGAGATCGGCAAGCTGCTGCTCGACTTCATCTAGGGCGTCCTCGGCTTCGTGGGCTTGCAACTGCTGAGCTAGGCGCTCCACCTCTGCCTCTGCTGCTTCCGCCTGGGGCTCCAATTCGGCGCGAAGCTCACGCCACTCGACGGCGGTCAAATCGCGGTTCAGATAGTCGCGCTTCACCCTGGCGAGCTGGGCCGCAGTGGTACCCGCCTCCGAGCGCGCGCCCTCTAGAAGGAGACCCGTTTCTTCTGCCTTGCGACCGATGGCCGCTCGAAGTTGCTCGCGGGTAGCGTCTAGGTCTAGGCCGACTTGCTCGAAATAGGCGAGCACTGCGCGATCAACATCGCCTCGTTTGATAGGGAGTTGAAGGCATGCCTCCGCGTCCTGCTTGTGCGTAAAGCATTCATAGATTTCGCTCGGCGGATTGGCACGGTTTGGGTAAGTACGCGGAATCATCGCGCCACCGCAACTACCGCAGCGCAGGAAGCCTTTGCGGAAGAGATGCCGCCCTGCGACCTGGCGCCCTCGACCGTGGGTGCGGGCTTTCCCCTCGCGAAGGATCGCTACCTGCCGCCAGTCCTCACGGTCGATCAGCGGCTCGTGGTTGCCCTCAAGCACACCATCTTTTCCATCTGAAATCCAGCCCGCGTAGAGAGGTCGGGCGAGAATGTCCCGGACGGTTCCCGGGTACCAGCGCTTCCCGCCGCGATGGGTAGGGACCTTCCCCCGGGTAAGCCCGCGGGCGATGCCGAGCTGGGAGTTGCCGGCAAGGTATTCGGTGAAGATCCGCCGCACGATTGCGGCCTCGGCCAAATCGGGAACGATCACGCGTTTGTCTTCCTCGTTGCGCTCCCACCGATAGCCGTAGGGGCGGTGGCCGATGTATTCGCCGCGCTGGCGCTTGCGCTCCATCCCGGCTTTTACCGCAGCACCCTTTCGGCGCGAGTCCTCGGTGTTGCGCTCGCCCATCACCGCCGCCATCACCACGTTCTCAAGCGAGGAGTCGTCTTCGACCGAGCGCAGGCGGATGCCGCGCGCCCTGGCCTCAAGGACGAGCTGGACGAGATGGCGGGCCATTACCCCATCGCCGCGAGCGAGCCGGTCGGAGTGTTGGACGAACACCTGAGCGCCGATCCGCTCGGCGTGGTCGAGGGCGGCTACCAGGTCGGGGCCGCGGTTTCCGTAGTAGGCGCTCTCGTCCTCGTCGAAGTATTCCTCGACCACTCGCCGCCCCTCGCCTTCGGCCATCTCGCGCCCCTGCTTTAGCTGGGTGGGGATAGAACCACGCTTGTCTGCGGTGGACTTGGCGGCGTAGATAATCGCTGGGTCGATACCGTTGTCTGGCATCAGGAACTCACCTTCCTGTTGTGGGGGTTGGGGCGTGAGCGCGTCCCAATCCCGTTTGCCTTTCGTGCGGAGATTCTACCTTCAAGAGCGGCGGCCCGGACGGCCTCCACGATGGCCGCAGTATTCGTCTTCGCGCCGTGCTTTCGCAACTCACGCAGGTCATCGCAGAGCTGCCGATACTCGTTCGGCGTCGGCGTAATCTCGATCCTCACAACCTTGGGAGTGTCCTTTTCGGGCATCGTCGCTCAGTCTCCGATTCCTGGATGAGACGCTAGGACGCCGCCGCGTGCTCTTGAAGGGGGGCGTGGGGTGGACCCCCCTGGACCCCCCGGGTAAGGGGCGGGGATTTGCCGCCGGCTTTCCTTTACCGGCTCGGCCGATTGCACCGGCAGACCTATGCCCGTGCAGACGCTATGCACCGGCAAAGAAGATCTCTGCCAGGGCAAGGCGATGCCACGGCTAAGCCCGGGCAAACAGCCACCAAGCCACGGCATAAGCACGTGCATTGAAGATGCCCGGGCATAGCTGCCTGAATGCCCGTGCATAAGCCCGGGCAAAGCTGCCGTTTGCACGTGCAAACTCACCGCCCGATCCCCAGGTGGAGGTCCTGATGGTGTTGGCGCGCCCGCTGTTGGTGCAGGTGCAGTTGCCGTTGACTTCGCTCAAGCTGTCGCTGCGCCTGGTCGTGCTCATGCGCCTTCGCGGGCTCCTTCGGCCTCGCTCCGAGCGCGCTGTCTCTGTCCACCACGCCGTTCCTCTCGCGGTAGCCCTCGATCCCCCGCACCGCCTTGTCCCACTCGCGGGCCTTCCCCGGATCGCTCGGCCGCTCGCCAAGCTCTGACTTGATGTAGTTGGGAGGTGAGATGCAGGCCGCTGCGGTGGCGAGGCGCTCGCGGTCTGCGAGGACGGATTCGATCACCGCGGCCTCGGCGCGGGCCTCGTGGCGAACGTCCGGTAGCTCGCGGGCCTCGGTCCATAGCCTCTCGGCTTCCTCCCGCGCCCAGCGCTCGCGGGCGGCGAGACCGCGTTCGGCTCTCTCGCGCTCAGCGCGGTCGGCCCGCCGCTCCCAGCGCCCCGGCTCCGAGATCTTCTTGCCCTGCCCTGCCAGCAGCTCTAAGCGCTGTTCGTACTCGGCGACCCGTTCCGCGTGGCGGAGATGGGCCTGCTGGGCCTGGGACTCGGCCCTGATCTCCGCGCTCAGCTCCCGCAGTTGGGAGACGAGCTGATCGGAGGGCATCGACGCGAAGCGCGAGCGCAGCGCCTCGTCTATCGCCGCGGACTGGGCGCCAGAGCGCTCGGCGGCTTCGGCGATGTGCTCAAGGCCATACCGCAGGTAGGGAGAGGCCGGGGCAATTTCCTCGCGGGCGAGCTGCACCTCCGGGGTCGCATAGAGGAAGGTCTCGCCGCGGGTGCGCGAGGTGGCGACGTAGAACTCCTCGCGGGTCATCGAGGGGTCGGCCATGACGAAGGCCGAATCCAAGGTGGCGCCCTGCGCCTGGTAGATCGTCGCCGCGTAGGCATGTTCGATTGCCGGGGCTCCGTCGCGGGGGTTAACCCGCTCCAAGAAGACGGAATCGACACACACCCGCCTAAGGGTGTCGATTCCGTCCAACACCAAACGCCGGGACCCCGCATCGACCTCCGCTATCCGCCAGCGCTCCCTGTTGAAGACCTGCAAGCGCTGGTCGTTGATCCGGGTGATGACCTGATCGCCGACCGCGAAGCGGGCCTCGCCGACTTGCAGCTCCTCGGCGCCGAGCTTTGCTTCGGCGCGCATCTTCTCCCGCGCCATCTGGTTCAGCTCGCGGACCTCGGCGTTTCGCTTCGCCAGCATCAGGGCGTCCTCGCCCTGGCGGTAGCGCTCCCACCAGTCGGCGACCATCGCCTCGCGGCGCGCTGCCGGATCGTCTGAGACCGTCACCCGCTCGGCGCCCTGGTAGATCGCCAAGGCTTCCCGTCCCTCGCCCTGGCGGATCAGCTTCGCCCCTTCGCGCTCAAGCTCGCCCCGGTGGCGGATCACTTCATCCAAGACGACCGCCTCGGTTCTCGACGCGATCGCCGCGAACAGCCCGCCCGCCTCGATCTCGCCGAGCTGGGCGGGATCGCCGATCAAGACCAGCTTCGCCTCGGCCTCTTGGGCGTGGTCGATAAGCCTCGCCATTGCCCGCGAGTCCACCATCCCGGCCTCGTCGACCACCAGCACCGAGCCGCGGGCAAGAGCCTGTTCCCCGGCCCCGCGGTCGAGTTCGGCGAGAAGGCGGGCGACACTGGTCGCGTTCAGGCCCTCCGAGCGCAGCACGTTGGCGGCCCGCCAGGTCGGCGCCGCGATCCGAAGCTCGTTGCCGCCCTCAGCCCAGCCGCGGGCGGCGGCGACGGTTGCGTAGGTCTTGCCGGTCCCGGCCTCGCCGATCACGACGACGATGCCCTCGCCGCCGCGAAGCAGGCGCCTGACCATCGCCTCTTGGTCGGACTTGATGCTGGGGCGCTGGGCGAGGATGCGGGAGACGGTCAGCTCGTCAACCACGGCACGATCCGAGCGCGCCGCCATAGCCTCGGCGCTTGCGAGCGCGGACTGCTCAAGCTCCCAGATCGCCCGCGTGGTGAACCGCTCGCCTTTGGCAGTCTCGGCGATGCGGATCACCTCGGGGCGGGCGAGATACATATCCGCCAGCTCCACGACCTCATCGCCCGGAGCCCCGGCGGGCAGGGAGTCGGCTACCGCCTGGATCACGTCGCGGCGGTCGAAGTGGGAGGCGGGGGCGGTCAGCGCGCTCTCCACCTCGGCGACGGCGACCGTTCCCTCCGGCGCCTGGCGCTCCTTGCCGAAGGTGGAGTGGATCGCCTCGCGGGTCAGGCCGACCTCACGGGCCTTGGTCCTCCAGAGGTCGCGCAGGCTCTCGGTGGTGAGGTCGTCCTTCGACGTCCTCGTCGCCAGGGTCGCGACCTGCATCGCGCGGGCGGAGGCTCCCTCGCCGCCCGCGGCCTCGATGATCTCCGCGCGACGGGTGGAGAAGGCGCGGAGGTGGTCGGGGTCGAAGCCCTCGATCTCGGCGATGCCGTTTCGCACCTCGCCCCAACGCACCCCGAGCCTGCGGGTCAGCTCGTCGCGCAGGTGGGCCTCATAGATATAGCCGGCCGCTTTGGCGTGTTCGTAGATCGCCGGGTGGTAGAGCCGGGTCCAGCGGCCCTCGGCGAAGGTGGCGTTGGCGATAAGGACGTGGGTGTGGAGTTGGGGATCGCCGGCACGGGAGGAGCGGTGGACATAGCCGGCGGCGAGGAAGCCCTCGCCGCGCAGGAACTCGCGGCCGCCTTTGCCGCGCCGGGTCCAGCAAGCCTCGCGCTGCATGTAGCCGAGGGCGGCGTCGACGGCGGCGGCGTGGGCCTCTTTGACCTCGGCGCCGACCGGGGAGCCGCCGAGCGCCCACAGGAGCGAGACCGACTTCGGCGCGGAGAAGGTGAGATCGAAGCCGGGGACCGGCCCGCCCTCGACGTGCTGCATCCCGAACGGCTCGCCGCTCGCGGGGTTGGTGCCGGTCAGCATCGCCGTGAGCTGGTCGGGATCGACCTTGCCTTGCAGGCCGAGATCCTCGGCGGCGCCGAGCCAGTAGCCCTCGGCCTCCCCCTCGCCGGAGTAGTAGTCCTCGGCTCCTTCGGCGACCTTGCCGAGGTAGTAGCCCTCCTGGCCCGCGCCCATCTTCCCGATGGAGAGCATCAGCGCGGGCCTCCGGCGATGGCGGCGTCCATGCCCCTGCTGTCCAGGGCGGCAGCGGGGTGTATCGGGGGCGCGCCGGAGAAGTCCTCGGAGAGGGGCAAGCGCCCCGGAGAGTTGCGGCGGCAGTCCACGGAGTGGAAATGCCGTGGGCGGGGCTGTCGCCCCGGGCAATACGTTAAATCCGCTGCGGCTGTCTATCGAGCGGCAGGGAGGAACACCACGTCGCGGGACTATCATCGATGGCGTGAGCAAACGGTCGGCTCTCATCCTCGCGCTGATGCTCGGCATCGCCGCCTTTGCGGTCGCGGCCGTGCTGCGGGGCGAAGGCGACTACTTGGTCGGGGTGTTGACGGCCCTAGCTTTCTGGTCCGTCCTCGGGCTGGTCTTGATGATTCGCTGGACCCTCACCATGCAGTTCTGGGGAGGGATTGGCACCTGGCTTCGTAACCGCCGCAACTGAGGCGGGCTGAGCAAGGAGCCTGCGACACCGATCGAGGTCGCTGATCGGAGGCTCGATGCCGGCTGACAGCCAGCCGGACGCGCCGGCTGAGGGAATCACCTCCCCGGAGGGGGTCGCTCCTATGTCAAGAACACCTCTGAGAGACGACGGTGTTGCGCTGGGGATATAGATCCAGAAAAAGAGAGAGAAACAGCAATACGATCCGCCGGTGGGCGATCCGGAGCCGAAGCGGGTGGAGAAGCCGTGGGGCTATGAGGTCTGGTGGGCGCAAACCGACGCCTACGCGGGAAAACTTCTCCACGTCAACGCGGGGCACCGGCTCTCGCTCCAGCTCCACCGCGAGAAGGACGAGTCCTCCTACGTGCTCTCGGGACGGCTGCTGCTGACCCGGGGGACGAGTGCCGAGAGCCTCCGTGAGGAGGAGATCGGCCCAGGCTTTGCCTGGCGTGTCGAGCCGGGGACCGTGCACTCGATCGAGGCCATTGAGGACTCCGTAGTCCTGGAGGTCTCCACTCCCCATCTCGATGACGTCGTGCGCTTGGAGGATCGATATGCGCGCTCGGACGCCGATGCCTAACCGGTTGCCTCCGCGATCCTGGACGGCTCCTGCAGCGCCCTGAACACGACCCTCACCAGGTGACGTTTCAGGCACCGGAACGCCTCCTTGTTGGACTTCCCTTCCGCCCTCTTCTTTGCCAGGTAGGCCCGCGCCGGAGGGTGCACCCGCGCCTGGGTGAGGACGACCTGGTGCAGGGCCGCGTTCAGCTTGCGATTGCCCATGCGCGAGAGCCGGTGGCGGGCGTAGCGGCCCGAGGAGACCTCGATCGGGGCGCAGCCGGCGTGGCGGGCAAGCGCGGCGTCGGAGTGAAAGCGCCTCGGCCCACCGACCTCGACCAGCAGGCGGGCGGCGATCAGATCGCCGACGCCCGAGAGGGCGAGCAGGCCGGGGGCCATCGGCCGCACCAAGACGGCGA
>JBQCIG010000093.1:0-13408 GCA_051953975.1 Solirubrobacterales bacterium
GCTCGCATCGGCTCCGACCTCGGGTACGACGTGTGGTTCGTCCTCGACGCGACTCACACGTTCAACGACAAAGCCCTGGACGGCGAGGTGGTGCCGAGCTGCCGAGATCGCGCGCATCACCGGCATGAACCTCCAGGACGAATTCGCCGAGGTCGTGACAACCGCGGCAGCCTGCAACTAGCTCAGCTGGTTCGGATCAGCTTCTTGTTGACGAACTCGTCGGCGCCGTAGCGGCCAAGCTCGCGGCCGAAGCCGGAGCGCTTGAAGCCGCCGAACGGCAGCTCGGGGCTGTCGGCCCCGACCAGGTTCACGTAGACCATCCCGGCTTCGATCTTGTCGGCGACCCGCTCGGCCTGCTCCTTGTCGGTGGTCATCACGTAGGAGCCGAGGCCGAAGGGGGTCTGGTTGGCGAGCTCGACCGCCTCCTCCTCGGATCCGACTTTGTAGACCTGGGCGACGGGGCCGAAGAACTCTTCCTGGGAGGCCTCGTCGCCGGGCTTGATCCCGGTAAGGATCGTCGGTTCGAAGTAGTTGCCCTCGCGCTTGCCGCCGACGAGCACCTCGGCGCCGTTATCGATTGCCCGCTTGACCTGGTCCTCGAGCCGATCGGCTGCCGTCTGCGAGGAGAGCGGGCCGACCTCGGTGTCCTCGGCGGTCGGGTCGCCCGGCTTCGCGCCGCTGAGCTTCTCGCGGAACTTCTCGAGGAACTCGTCGTAGAGCTCGTCGACGACGATGAAGCGCTTGGCCGCGTTGCAGGACTGGCCGGTGTTGTCGAGCCGCGCTTCGGCCGCCGCCTGCGCGGCTTCGTCGATGTCCTCGGTGCCGAGCAGGATGAACGGGTCGGAGCCGCCGAGCTCGAGCACGACCTTCTTCAGGTTCTTTCCTGCGACCGCGGCGACGGCGGCTCCCGCGCGCTCGGAGCCGGTGACCGAGACGCCGCGCAGGCGCGGGTCGGCGATCACCCACTCGATCTGCTCGTTGGTCGCGTAGATGTTCTCGTAGGCGCCCTCGGGGAAGCCGGCGTCGTCGAACATCTGCTGCATCGCCGCCGCCGATTCGGGGCACTGGGGCGCGTGCTTGAGCAGGATCGTGTTGCCGATCACCAGGTTCGGCCCGGCGAAGCGGGCGACCTGGTAGTAGGGGAAGTTCCAGGGCATGATCCCGAGCAGGACGCCGAAGGGGCTGCGGCGGATCACCGCGGTGCCCTCGCCGCCGAGCAGCTCGATCGGCTCGTCGGCCATCAGGTCCTCGGCGTTGTCGGCGTAGAAGCCGTAGATTTCCGCCGCGAAGTCGACCTCCATCAGCGCCTGCTCGATCGGCTTGCCCATCTCGCGGACGATGATCTCGGCCAGCTGCTGGCGGCGCTCGGAGTGCAGCTCGCCGACCTTGCGCACCAGCGCGCCGCGCTCCGCCGCGGTGGTGGAGGCAGGCCAGGTCCGCGAGGCCCGGTCGGCCCGGTCGATCGCCGCCCGGAGCTCGTCGTCGCTGATCTCCGGGTACTCCTTGACGGTCTCGCCGGTGGCTGGGTTGACAACCGCGTAAGTGCTCATTTCAGGTCCCCCTGTAGATGCTCATTGCAGTGATCGCTCCAGGTCGAGGGCCTCCTCGACCGCTACGTACTCCATACCCACTCCCTCCGCCACCGCCGGGTGGGTGACCTTGCCGCCGGCGACGTTGACTCCGAGCCGCAGGCCGGGATCGCGCCGGATCGCCTCGGCGACGCTGTGGTCGGCGAGCGCGATCGCGTAGGGCAGGGTCGCGTTGGTGAGGGCGTTGGTGGAGGTGATCGGGACCGCCCCGGGCATGTTGGTGACGCAGTAGTGGGTGATCCCGTCCACCTCGAAGGTCGGTTCGTGATGGGTCGTCGGCCGCGAGGTCTCGAAGCAACCCCCCTGGTCGATCGCTACGTCGACCAGCACCGCGCCGCGCTTCATCAGCGCCAGCTGCTCGCGGCGGATCACGTACGGCGCTCGCGCCCCGGGGACGAGGACGGCGCCGATCACGAGGTCGGTCCAGGGCAGCATCTCCTCGATCGCCAGCCGCGTCGAGTAGACGGTCGAACAGCGCCCGCCGAAGGCGACTTCGAGCTCGCGCAGGCGGTCGATCGAGCGGTCGAAGACGAAGACGTCGGCTTCCATCCCGATCGCGATGAAGGCCGCGTTCATGCCGACGACGCCGCCGCCGATCACCATCACGTTCGCCGCCGCGACCCCGGGCACGCCGCCGAGCAGGATGCCGCGCCCGCCCATCGGCTTCTCCAGCATGAAGGCCCCCGCCTGGGCCGCGATCTTCCCCGCCACCTCGCTCATCGGCGCCAGCAGCGGCAGTCGCCCGTGCGCGTCCTCGACGGTCTCGTAGGCGATCGCGGTGACGCCGGCGTCGCAGAGGCCGCGCGTCTGCTCGGGGTCGGGCGCCAGGTGCAGGTAGGTGAAGAGCAGCTGCTCGGGCCGCAGCATCTCGATCTCCTCCGGCTGCAGCTCCTTGACGTGGAGGATCATCTCCGCCTCGCCGAAGACGTCGGCGGCGGCCGGGACGATCGTCGCCCCCTGCGCCTGGTAGTCGGCGTCGCCGATCGCGCTGCCCTCGCCCGCCCCGGCCTCGATCAGGACCTCGTGGCCGTGCTCGACCAGTTCGCGCACGCCGGCGGGGGTGACCGCGACGCGGTACTCGTCGGTCTTGATCTCGGTCGGGACGCCGATCTTCACGAGACCAGCTCCTTCGCCCGCAGGGCCAGCCAGAACTCGATCCGGTCGTGGGCGCGGGAGAGGTCGCGCCCGGTCAGCTCTTCCACCTTGCGCATCCGGTAGCGGAGCGTGTGGCGGTGGCAGTAGACCTGGCGGGCCGCCCGCTCCCACTGGCCGTTCTGCTCGATGAACGCCTCCAGCGAGCGCAGCAGCTCGCCGCCGTACTCCTCGTCTCCCCTTTCAATCGGGCCGAGGACGCTGTCGCAGTAGAGGTCGAGCGCGTCGTCGTCCTGGATCGAGAGCAGCAGCGTGAAGGCGCCGAGGTCGCGCCAGGAGGCGACCTCGGGCGCGTTCCCGTTGTCGAAGGCGGTCGCCTCCAGGGCACAGCGCGCCTCGTGGAAGGAGTGGCGCAGGCGCTCCGGCGGCGCCGGGCGGCTGGCGGCGGCGCGGACGGGGCCGCGCTCGCGGGCGAGCTCACGCCGCGCTTCGGCCGCGACCTCGATCGGGTCGCGGTCGGCGCAGTCGATCACCGCGCAGAGCAGCTCATGGCCGCCGGCGGCATGGGGGGCGACGACCGCCGCGCAGGCATCGGCGGCCAGCGCCGCTTCCAGCGTCGCCGCCGCCTCGGCCGGGTCGCCGAGCGCGAAGACGAGCACGGCGGCTTCCTCGCCGATCCCGAACGGCTCCAGTCGCCGGCGTAGCTCGGCCGGATCCATCCGTCCCCCGAGCGCCGCCGCCAGCACATCGCCGGCCAGCCGCCGCTCGGTCTCGCGGGCGACCCGCCGGCGCATCAGCTCCAGGGCCACCACCGCCACCGCCTGCTGGAGGATCAGCCGCTCGAAGTCGCCGAGGCCGCCGGAGTCGCGGACAATCACCACCCACGCCTGCGGCGGCCCGCCCCCGGGCGAGATCACGGGGTGCGCGAGCGCCCGCCCCGCGACGTGGGGGTGGGTGGGGACGAAGGGGTGTCCGTCGCCGGCGTGGCTGAGCGCTTCCTTGCGGATCGCGGCGATCGCGTCGGCGGAGAGCTGGCGACGGAAGCCGCGGCCGGCGAGGCGCTCGCCGCGCGCGTCCAGCACCGCGACGGTGCCGCCGACGGCGGAGGCGACGGTGGCGGCGAGTTCCTCCAGCCCGCGCTCCTCGAGGACCAGCCGCTCGAGCCGCCGCTGCACGGCGATCCCGCGCTGCAGCACCTCGTACTGCTCGTTGACCAGTTTCGCGAACGCCTTCTCGGTGATCGCGATGAACGGGACCGAGTAGGGCACCTCGAAGAGCGGGAAGTCACGCTTCTCGGCCTCGTCGACCAGCGCCTTCGGCAGCGACTTGTGGCTGAAGCCGGTGCCGAGCCCGAGCCCGGCCAGGTTGCGGTCGGCGAGGATGCGGACGAAGGCGCGCTGCTTGGCGGCGCTGTCGAGCGGGATGCCGGTGGTCAGCATCAGCTCGCCGCCGGAGAGCCAGGGCGTCGGGTCCTGCAGCTCGGAGATATGGACCCAGCGCACCGGCGCCGCGGCGGCGTCCGCGCCGGCCGCCAGCTCGAGGTCGAGCTCATCGAGCAGGCTCTGGACGGTGAGCATGGTCGCTCCTAGATGACGGGTTCCATGGCCAGATGTGACTGGGGGCGCGCGCGGCCGAGCAGATCGAGGACGCAGGGCGCCGCCTTTGCTGGTGGCAAAGGCAAGCCCGAGGACGAAGAGATGCGAAGTGCCGCGTGCGTCATCCAGGCGCGTCTGGTCGTGGGACCCGTCATCCGACGACCTGGTCCCAGGCCTCCGACAGCACCGCGTGGAGGACGTCGTGGATTTCTTCGAACTGCTCGCTGTCGGCGATCAGCGGCGGCGCCAGCTGCACGACCGGGTCGCCGCGGTCGTCGGCGCGGCAGATCAGGCCGCGCTTGTAGAGCTCGCCGGAGAGGAAGCCGCGCAGCAGCTTCTCGGACTCCTCGTCGTTGAAGCTCTCTTTCGTCTCCTTATCTTTGACCAGCTCGACGGCGTGGAAGTAGCCGGCGCCGCGCACGTCGCCGACGATCGGCAGCTCGTGCAGGCTCTCCAGCATCTGCCGGAACTCGCCCTCCTTGCGGAGCACGTGGCCGCAGAGGTCCTCGCGCTCGAAGACGTCGAGGTTGGCCATCGCGATCGCCGCGGCGATCGGGTGGCCGGCGAAGGTGAAGCCGTGGGCGAAGGAGGCGGTGCCCTCCATGAACGGCTCGGCGACCTTGTCGGAGGCGATGACGCCGCCCATCGGCGCGTAGGCCGAGGTGATCGCCTTGGCGACGGTGATCAGGTCGGGGACGTAGTCGAAGCGTTCGCAACCGAAGTAGTGGCCGAGGCGGCCCCAGGCGCAGATCACCTCGTCGGAGATCATCAGCACGTCGTAGGTGTCGCAGATCTCCCGCACCCGCTGGAAATAGCCGTCGGGCGGGACGAAGCAGCCGCCGGCGTTCTGCACCGGCTCGAGGATCACCGCGGCGACAGTCTCCGGGCCCTCGAAGACGATCCGCTCCTCGATCGCGTCGGCCGCCCAGAGCGGGTCGCGGTCCTCCGGCCAGCGGTAGATGTTGGTGTTGGGGACGTGGCAGCCGCCCGGCGTCAGCGGCTCGAACTGGCTGCGCAGGTCGGTGATGCCGGTCGCCGAGAGCGCCCCGAAGGAGGTGCCGTGGTAGGCGACCTCGCGGGCGATCACCTTGTGCTTCTGGCCTTTGCCGTGGATGCGGTGGTAGTTGCGGGCCAACTTCAGCGCCGACTCGACCGCCTCCGAGCCGCCCGAGGTGAAGAAGACGCGGTTGAGGTCGCCGGGGGCCAGCGAGGCAATCCGCGCCGCCAGCTCGATCGCCCGCGGATGGGCGTAGCTCCAGAGCGTGTAGAAGTCGAGCTCTTCGACCTGGCGCGCCGCCGCCTCGCCGTACTCGGTGCGGCCGTGGCCGGCGTTGACGCAGAAGAGGCCGGAGAGACCGTCGAGGTAGCGGTTGCCGTGTTCGTCGTAGACGTAGCAACCGTCGGCGCGGGTGATGATCGGCACCTCGTGGTCGGGGCCGTAGGCGCCCATCCGCGAGAAGTGCATCCAGAGGTGCTGGCGGGCCAGCTGCTGGAGATCGGTTCCTGCGGGCGCCTGGGACGCGGTGGCCATTGCACTCTCCTTCTCGACTACGACGTTATGGACAAAGCTAGAGAGGGAATCCAACATTCGCAAGTGGTCTTTGGGTCAAGGACTGAGAGCAGACTTGTACGTGGCGTACAAGTCACTCCTGTGCTTTTAGGACATTCGCCCCTTGCAGGGTTCTCCACCGGGGCTTACCTTGGCTGATAGATGGACGCCCATGGAGGAGAGACCTCGAGCGTCGAGCTCCGTCGCGTGACCAAGCGCTTCGACGAGCTGGCCGCGGTCGACGACCTCAGCCTGGAGCTGGCCCGCGGCGAGTTCTTCACCCTGCTCGGGCCGAGCGGCTGCGGCAAGACGACGACGCTGCGGATGATCGCCGGCTTCGAGCGGCCGACCAGCGGCGAGATCCGGATCGAGGGCGAGGACGTGGCGCAGCTGCCGCCGCACAAGCGGCCAACCAACACGGTTTTCCAGAGCTACGCGCTCTTCCCCCACCTCAGCGTCGAGGAGAACGTCGCCTTCGGCCTGAAGCGCAAGAAGGTGGCGAAGGAGGAGATCAGGAAGCGGGTCGCCGCCGAGCTCGAGCGGGTCGGCCTCGCCACCGAGGCCAAACGCCGCCCCTCGATGCTCTCGGGCGGGATGCAGCAGCGGGTCGCCCTGGCGCGGGCGCTGGTCAACCTGCCGAAAGTCCTGCTGCTGGACGAGCCGCTTGGCGCCCTCGACCTGAAGCTGCGCAAGGAACTGCAGGTGGAGCTGAAGCGGATCCAGCGCGACGTCGGCATCACCTTCGTCTACGTCACCCACGACCAGGAGGAGGCGCTGACGATGAGCGACCGGATCGCGGTGATGAACCGCGGCCGGGTCGAGCAGGTGGCGGCGCCGGAGGAGGTCTACGACCGCCCCGCCACGACCTTCGTCGCCGGCTTCATCGGCGTCTCCAACCTGATGCCGGCGACGGTGACGGGCTCCGCGGAGATCAAGCTCGACCAGGGGCAGACGATCTCCACCCGCACCGACGGCTTCTCGCCCGGCGACCGCTGCCACGCGGTGGTGCGGCCGGAGAAGCTCCGGGTCGAACTGAGCGAAAACGGCAACGCTCCCGCCGGCCGGCCGCAGGTGGAGGGGATCGTCGCCAGCTCGCTGTATCTGGGGACGGCGACGCAGATCGCCGTTGACCTCGGCGAGGGCGTGCGGATGACCGTCCTCATCCCCAACGCCGACGAGTCCGAGCGCCAGCGCCTCCCCGGCGGCGGCGCCCGGGTGGCGCTGAGCTGGGAGCCCGAGCACATGCATCTTGTTCGCGAGTCGCCACGTAATGGAAGCGAGGCGACGAGCACCGACGGCGCCAGTCCCGCCGACCAGTCGCAACTGGAAACGACGCACGGAGGTTGAACCGCAGATGGTGAGCAGCGATAGGAAACGCAGGAGCGCAGTCGTCATCGCCGTCCTGGTCGCGATGGCGACGCTGGCCCTTGGCCTCGCCGCCTGCGGTGGGGGCAGCAGCATCGAAGGCGGCGGCGGCGAAAAGAAGGCGCAGAAAGTCAAGCTGGAAGGGGAACCCTCAGGCTCGCTGACGATCTCCAACTGGCCGCTCTACATCGACAAAGGCACCGTCCCCGCCTTCGAAAAGGCGACCGGAGTGAAGGTCCACTACATCGAGGACATCAACTCCAACGAAGAATTCTTCAACAAGATGCAGCCGCTGCTGGCGCGGGGGGAATCAGGCGGCCGCAGCATCTTCGTCCTCGCCGACTACATGGTCGTGAAAATGCACAAGCTCGGCTACCTGCAGGAATTCGACAAATCCGGCCTGCCGGAAGTCGAAAAGAACCTCGTCGCGAGCCTCCGGCACCCGCAGTTCGACCCCAACCGCGACTGGACGGTGCCGTGGCAGAGCGGCATGACCGGGATCATCGTCAACAAAGAAACGGCGCCGGACGTGCACTCGATCTGCGATCTCTTCAACCCCAAATACAAGGGCAAGGTCGACTTCTTGAACGAAGTGCGGGAAACGGTGCCGCTGGTGATGAAGTGCGAAGGCGTCGATCCCAACGAAGCCAGCGAAGCGGACTGGATGAAGGCGATCGAAAAAATCAAGGGCGCCGCCGAATCGGGGCAGATCCGCAGCTTCACCGGCAACGACTACGCGCAGGACCTGACCAGCGGCGACGCCGTCGCGGTGATGGGCTGGTCGGGCGACGCGGTGCAGCTGCAGGAAGACAACCCGAACCTCGAATGGCGGATGCCGACCGAGGGCTGCATGCTCTGGTCGGAAGACATGGTGATCCCGGTCGGGGCGCCGAACCCGACCGCGGCCCAGGCCTGGATGAACTTCGTCTACAAGCCCGAAATCCAGGCCAACATCGCCGAATACGTCAACTACGTGACGCCGGTCGAAGGGGTGAAAGAGATCCTCGCCAAGCGGGAACCGAAGCTGGCCGAAAACCAGCTGATCTTCCCCAGCGCCTCCTTCACCAAGAAGTGCTCGGGAACGCCGGTCCTCGAAGGCGAAGAGGAACAGAAGGTGATCAAAGCCTTCGACGCGGTCATCAACGGGTGAGCTAGATGCGACGCCGGATCGTCCCCTACTTCCTGCTCGGGCCGGGGACGATCTGGCTCGTCGTCTTCTTCGCCATCCCGCTCTACTACATGGCGAAACTCTCGCTCGAGTCGGGAGTCGTCGGCAATCTCGAATTCAACTGGAACTGGTCGAACTACAGCGAAGCGCTCTCGGCCTACGACACCCAGTTCATCCGCTCCTTCTACTACGCCGGGGCAGCGACGCTGCTGGCGCTGGTGATCTCCTACCCGCTTGCCTACGCGATTGCCTTCAAGGCGGGGCGCTGGCGCAACCTGATGCTGTTCGCGGTCGTCGCCCCCTTCTTCACCACCTACCTGATCCGGACCATCGCCTGGAAGACGATCCTCTCCGACGAAAGCCCGGTGACCGAAGTCCTCCACGCGATCGGGCTGGCGCCGAGCGGCCACATCCTCGCCACCAGCTGGGCGGTGATCGCCGGCCTCACCTACAACTTCCTCCCCTTCATGATCCTGCCGATCTACGCCAGCCTGGAGCGGATCGACGTCGGGCTAATCGAGGCGGCGAAGGACCTCTACAGCTCGGCCGCGCAGAGCTTCTGGCGGGTGACGCTGCCGCTCTCGGCGCCGGGGATCGTCGCCGGCACCCTGCTCACCTTCATCCCCGCCGCCGGCGACTACGTCAACGCCTACTTCCTCGGCGGCGCCGGCAACCGGATGATCGGCAACGTCATCCAGTCGCTCTACCTGAGCCAGGCCGACTACCCCTCGGCGGCGGCCCTCTCCTTCGTGCTGATGGCGCTGATCATGGTCGCCGTCATCGTCTACATCAAATTCGCCGGCTCGGAGGCACTGATGGGGGAGGAGGCGCGATGAGCGGGGAGAGCGGCGGCGCCCGCGCCTGGCGCTGGCTGCGCGAGCACGCGGTCAACATCGTCGCCGCGCTGGTGGTGGTCTACCTGCTGTTGCCGATCGCGGTGATCCTGCTCTTCTCCTTCAACAATCCGCAGGGCCGCTACAACTTCACCTGGGTCGGCTTCACCTTCGACCACTGGGCCCACGCCTTCAGCAGACCGGAACTGACCGAAGCGCTCGTGACCAGCCTCAAGCTGGCGCTGCTGGCGACGCTGATCTCGACCATCGTCGGGACGATGATGGCGCTGGCCTTGGTCCGCCACAAGTTCTTCGGCCGGCGCCCGGCGAACTTCCTGATCGTGATCCCGATGGCGACGCCCGAGGTGGTGATGGGGGCGGCGCTCCTCTCCTTCTTCCTCATCGTCCCCTGGTTCACTCTCGGCTTCGAGACGCTGCTGATCGCCCACGTGATGTTCTGCATCAGCTTCGTCGTCGTGGTCGTGCGCTCGCGGCTGATCGGCTTCGACCGCAGCCTCGAGGAGGCGGCGCGGGACCTCGGGGCGAGCTCGTTTCAGACCTTCCGGCTCGTCACCCTGCCGCTGATCATGCCCGGCATCTTCGGCGCCGCGATGCTCGCCTTCGCTCTCTCGATCGACGACTTCGTCATCTCCAACTTCAACTCGGGGACGACCGTCACCTTCCCCCTCTACATCTTCGGCGCCGCCCAGCGCGGCATCCCGGTCGAAGTCAACGTGATCGCGATGATCCTCTTCAGCGTCACCGTCGCCGCCATGGGCCTCGCCACCTGGCAGCAGCGCCGGGCGGAACGAATGGCCAGCGTGCGGCCCGAGCAGGAGGGCACGATCGCGATACCGGCAACTGTCGCCGCCCAGTAGCTAACGACGATGCCGCGAACTGCTTATCGCTCGCTATCGGAGAGCCCCCGCAGATCTACCGGCGCCGGACCGTTGACGGTACTCGCGGGCTCGACTGAATCCTCTGCCTCAGCGACATCGGAGTCAAGAGCGATCTCTATATCGGGAGCTGACAGCTGTTCCGCGATCTCGTTCAGAGTGCGGCCATCCGGCGCGGACCAGAACAGTGGTCCCCTAATACCGCCTCGATAGAGCTCTTGCTCATCAAGCATATGAGCGACTAAGCCGGAGACCGAATAGGTATGGCCGTCTAGTTTCCACTCGATCGCGTGGCGACTGCCCTTGCCGGTCCACAGAACTTTCCCGTAATCGGGGTTCTCCTCAATTTTGGCTTCGATGGCAGGCCGCTGCTTCTCGCTAAACGACTGGGGGACGAGCGAGAGCTCGGTGCCGATATCCAGAGCGCCATTCTCGGTAATTACCGTGACAGCATTGCGCTTCTTTTCCCGAGCCTCCTTTTTCTCCTCTGCTTCCTCTCGTTTCCGCCGCCGCACGAGGAAATCGGCCGCGTCCGGTGGGGGCAGGATTTGGCGTGAGACAAGAACTGCCTTGTCATCAGAGAGCTTGCGAACTCGGATCTCGATGCAGCCAATATCCAAGCCAAGGTCGTTCAGCCAAAGGACAACGGTGGTTACGGCAGGCCCAAAGCGACCAGCCAACAACTGGACTCGCACTGCCCCAGGCTCCCCATCATCGAGCGACGGCGCATGCTCGATGATGGCCTCGTGAGCCTCCTCGACCGTGCAGCTGTGATACGCCGCGAACTCCTCCGCCAGCTCATCGCTGGTTAATGACGAACAGTAAGCCGCATACTTCAGGGCTTGTAACTCCGTTGCGTCCCCCGCTTCCCCACGCTTAAGCTCAGCCACGAGTGGGTGGCCATCAGAGTCCAGGAAGAGGACATCCAGTCGATCGGCAACTTTCTCCTGCTTGAGTTCCCAGCGATTGAACTCCGTGGTAATCAGCAAGAGGTCGCCCCCAATCATCTCAGGGTGATCCTCAACCCATCGCTGCAGATCCTGCCGCTCTTTGATGCCGATCTCCGAGAGCTCGACCTCGACAAGCTCCGTCGCATCTCGAGTCACAAGGTCAATCGACAAAGCGAATTCGCTGTGCAGCTTCGTTGCCACAGCAGAACTGTTGCATGCCGAACCGCTCAACGGCCGATGTGGAAACCGATCAGCTCGGGGACCTTTGAGATCGCCGAGGAGATCGGATCTGGGCGGCGGCGCTGCATCTCGGCCTCGTCTTTCTTGAAGATGCCCAGCCGGATGGCTTCACCGCCTACCCAATGGAACGGCTCGGGAGGTAGGCGGGGGGACTGGTCGTTGACGAAGGCGAGGCGGGCGTGCTCGTCGTCGCGGCCGAGGGCCAGGGAGGCGAGGGTGTGGCCGACCATGTTGCTCGGGCCGACGCCGTTGCCGGTGTAGCCGGCGGCGACCCAGGCGCGGCCGGCGCCGAGGGAGCGCACCGTCGGCAGGTGGGTCGGCGAGGCGTCGATCGGGCCGCCCCAGGCGTGGGTGAGACGGCGCCCGCGCAGGGCCGGGAAGTACTCGTGGAGGTGCTCCGCCGCGGCGGCGATCACCGCTGCGTCGAGCTCGGCGCGGCCCCGCGTCCTGGCCCCCGGCGCTATGCGGCCGCCACCCCAGCCGAAGGCGATGCGGCCGTCGGGGGTGGTGCGGAAGTAGTGCAGGAGGGAGCGCGAGTCGGTGATGCACTCGCCGCCGGTCCAGCCGATCTGCTCGAGCACATTGGGGACCGGCTCGGTGAGGACGATGTGGGAGGAGGCGACGGTGAGCCGCCCGCGCAGCGGCCCTTGCCGGCCCTTGGCAACTGCACCGATCGCCAGCACGCCGCGGCCGGCGCGGATGGAGCCGGCGGCGGTGCGCGCTTCGACGCCGTCCCCTGCCTCGCGGAGCGAGCGGACCAGCGAGGACTCATAGACCTCCACCCCCGCCTCGATCAGCTTTGCCCGCAGCCCCAGGGCCAGGCGAGCCGGCTGCACCGTCGCCGAGGTCGGCGAGACGGCACCGGCGCGGAAGGCGGGGGATTGGCAGCGTTCGGCGACCTCGTCCTCGCTCAGCGGCTGCAGCATCTCCGGCACACCAAGCTCGCGGCAAGCGGCGAGGGCGCGCGACCAGGCGCCGTCGTGCGCCGGCGCGGTCGATACCTGCACGTAGCCGACCGGGTGGAACCAGGCGTCGATCTCCTGCTCGGCGCAAAAGCGCTCGATCCGCCCGACCGCCTCCTGCGCCGCCCGCGCGGTCGCCAGCGCCCCCCCATCCCCCCAACGGTCGCGCATCGAAGCAAGCGAGAACCACATCGCGTTGCAGAAGCCGCCGTTGCGGCCGCTGGGGCCGTGCCCGCAGACCGGCTCGGCCTCGAGCAGGACGACGCGGGCCTCCGGCTCGATCTGCCGCACGTACCAGGCGGCCCACATCCCGGTGTAGCCGCCGCCGACGACGAGGACGTCCGCCTCGCGGTGGCCGGCGAGGCTCGACCGGGGCTCGACCTCGCCCGCATCCTCAATCCAGTAGCCGAGACGCGTGTGGCGCATCCCCGGATTCTCCAGCAAGCCCGCCCGCGGATCTGTCCAAAGATCGGCCGCCGATTTGTCCTAGGAGGGATTGACGAAACCCGCGTATGCGATCTGGCGAGCGCCGGACCAAGCGGGGCAAGGACGCAGGGAGGCCGAATAGCAGCGCTATTTGGCCGACCGAGGACGCCGCACTGCGCAGTGTCCGCCGCCGCCAGGCGCGTGCGGGGGTTTCGTCAATCCCTCCTTGCCCCCACAGCGGGGTCCGTAGACTCGGCTCCGATGTCGGATTCGGGTCAGGAGTCGACTCCCTACGTCGACGCCCTGTTGGCCTACGCGGAGCTGGAGACGGGACGGTTCCAGGTCCCCGGCCACAAGGGCGGCCTCGGCGCCGACCCGGCGATGGTCGAGCTGGTCGGCGAGGTCGGCCTGCGCAACGACATTCCCTCGGTCACCGAAGGGGTCGACATCGGCCCGGAACCGACCCCGTTCCAGCAGGCGCAGCAGTTGGCCGCCGAGGCCTGGGGGGCGGCGCGCTCCTGGTTCCTGATCAACGGCGCCTCGCAGGGCAACCACGCCACCTGCATGGCGCTCGCCCACCTCGGCAGCCGGGTGGTGGTCCAGCGCAACGTCCACTCCTCGGTGATCGACGGGCTCGTGCTCGGCGGCCTGCGCCCGAGCTTCGCCGCGCCCGAGCTCGACCCCGAGCTGGGCATCGCACACTGCCTGACCCCCGCCTCGCTGGACCGGGCCCTTTCGGAGAC
>JBQCIG010000094.1:0-19289 GCA_051953975.1 Solirubrobacterales bacterium
AGGTTGGCGCCGTGGCCGAAGGTCTGGCCGTTGCGGCAGCGGTGGTAGTCGCCGCGCAGGCAGGAGGCGCAGGTCGCGCAGGCGGTGTGGAAGGTGCCGAGGACGCGGTCGCCGACCGCGACCCGCTCGACGTCTTCCCCCGCTTCCACCACGGTGCCGACGAACTCGTGGCCGATCGTGAAGCCCGGCTCGACCGGCACCCGGCCGTGGTAGATGTGGAGGTCGGAGCCGCAGATGCCGCTCGCCTCGACCCGCACGACCGCGTCGTCGGCCGCGACGATCCGGGGATCGTCCTTCTCCTCGACCCGTACCTGCTCCGGCGCTTGAAAGGTGACTGCGCGCATGCGCGCGCAACGCTACCGGTCGCGCCGCGGAACGGTCGCTCAGCCGCCGACGCCGACCTGGAAGCGGTACGCCTCGCCGCCGGGGCTGGCGGTCTCTTCGATCCGCGCCTCCAGCGCCAGCTCCTTCTCGAAGTCGGCCGCCTCGCCGTGCTGGAAGGAGACGTCCTTGCCCTCGAGCAACTCGATGAAGATCTCGACGAAGCGGGCGTCGAGCTGCTTGCCGGCGACGCGACGGAGCTCGACGATCGCGTCGTAGCTCGACATCGGCGTCCGGTAGGAGTCGCGCGCGGTCATCACGTCGTAGGTGTCGGCGACGGAGATGATCCGCGCCAGCTCCGGGATTTCGTCCCCGGCCAGACCCCGCGGATAGCCTTTGCCGTCGATCCGCTCGTGGTGGGCGAGGATGATCTCCGCCACCGGCCCGTAGCCGTCGAGCGAGGAGACGACCCGCGCCCCCTGCTGGGGGTGGCGCTTGATCAGCATCCAGTCCTCGTCGGTGAGCGGCACGTTGGCCTTGAGGATGCGGTCGGGGAGGATGAACTTGCCGATGTCGTGCAGGAGCGCGGCGATGTGGACGAGCTCCTCCTCGCGGCGCGAGTAGCCGGCGCGCTGGGCGATCGCCCGCGAGTAGCGCGCCACGGCGGCGCTGTGGCGGGCGGTCATCTGATCGCGCAGGTCGAGGGTGCGCAGCATCGCGCTCAGCATCCCGACCTGGAAGCTGGCGAGCTGCTTGCTGCGCGCCTCCAGTTCGCGCGCCCGCTGCTGGGAGAGCAGCAGCTGGCCGAGCAGGTACTGGAAGGTGACGAGGACGACGCCGAAGAGGGCGATCGCCGAGATCCCGATCTGGTGGTAGATGAAGGCGACGGCGACGGCGAGCATCGCGCTCGCGAACTCCGAAGGGAGGACCGGCGGCAGGACGTGGAGCTGACTGGAGAAGCTGACCCGCTCGATGTAGGCGCGGTAGCCGGCGGTCAGAATGAAGTTCAGCGCCAGCGAGACCTGGAACAGCGCGAAGACGAGCAGATAGAACGAGGAGTCGTCCTGGGAGACCCCGACTTCTTCCGTGACGACGCGGAAGAGGACCCCCCCGATCAACGGGAAGAGGGCATAGGTGAGGACGTTGTTGAGGAGGTAGTGCGGGACGTCGCGCCAGCGGAACCAGCCGATCAGGATCGTCACGATTCCGATCAGCGCCGCCGGGGTGCCGCCGAGGAAGACCATCGCGATCACCAGCGCCAGGAAGCTGCCGGAGACCTTGACCTTCGATTCGGTCGCGACGGCGGTGAGGTCGCTGAAGACCGAGAAGGCGAGAAGAACGCCGAACAGGGCGAGGTTCCAATTGCACCTCGGCGCCTCCGCCGCCGCGGCGGCCGCCACCGCGACCAAGGCGACGCTCATGGCCACCATCGCCTTGCGGGTAGAGCGAGTCTGGGTCATCGGATTTCCAGCTGGATTGGACTGGGTAGCTTTGGATAGATTCCTGGACGCAGTGTCAATCCCTGCGCCACAACCGGGTTCGATTCGCGATCGAAAAACCCCGGTGGCTACCTACGCTAGTAGCGATATTGCTCATCGGCAACTGAGCATGGCCACATGAGCGAATTCTCCCAAAGGTCGTCCGGCGGCTCGAAGAGCATGCCCCGCCCGTCCAAAGGCCCTGAAAAGCGACAAGGACGCCCCACGGGGCGCCCTTGTCTGAAGACTAGTGCGGCCCCGATCCGAGTCGGTACCGCTGCTGAGGAAGATCTTAGTTACGGAAGCCCATCATTGCCCCTTTCCTGCCATTGGCTGAAGCCCAAGCTGTGCATCTTTTTCCGAGAACCTGAATTTCGTTGGATGCTTTGTAGCACAGTTTGTCGGAAACTTGTGCATCTGCAGGAAAAGTTGTGCAGAAATCAGGTAGGGCAGGCGTCGATTCGTGCCTAGACCCAGCCTCCTACAGCCCCTGCGGCGGCCCCTCTTCCGCCGGCTCGCGACGACCTACGCGGTCAACGAGATCGGCGACTGGATGGGGATCCTCGCCCTCTCCGTCCTCGTCTTCGACGAAACCGACAGCGCTCTGGCCACCGCGGTCCTCTTCCTCGGGTCCCGCTTCCTGCCGGCCCTGCTTGCCCCGTTGCTCGTCACCCGGGTCGAGCGGCCCGCCCCCCGGCTTACCCTGCCGGTGATCTATTGCGGCGAGGCCGCGGCATTCGGCGGCCTCGCCCTCCTGGCCGCCCCAACGAGTTTCTCCCTGGCCGGCGTAACCGCCTTGGCGGCCGTCGACGGCTGCCTGGCTCTGGCAGGGCGGTCGCTGACCCGGGCGGTGGTCGCGGCGCTCCTCGAGCCCACCGACGAGCTGCGAGGGGGAAACGCGCTGCTCAACGTCGCCTTCACGGGCGGCGCCGCGATCGGCCCTGCCCTGGCCGGCTTGGTCGTCGCCGGCTTCGGGGCCCAGACCGCGCTCCTGCTCGACGCCGTCTCCTTCTATGCCATCGCCTGGATCATCTTCACCGCCGGCACCTTCCCCCGGGCCGAACCGGAACCCGGGGGGATGCGGGACCGGGTCCGGGCCGGGGTGTCCTACCTGCGCGAGAGCCCCGTCCTCAGCTGGCTGCTGACCGGCGAGGGAGCCGCCTTCGTCTTCTTCGCCGCGGTGATCCCGGTCGAGGTGGTCTACGTCAAGGAAACCCTTGGCTCGACCGATTCCGGCTACGGCCTGATGCTGGCGAGCTGGGGGGCGGGGATGGTCGCCGGCAGCCTCCTCTTCGCCGCCGTCCGCCAGATGTCGCTCCCGCACCTCCTCTTCTTCAGCACCCTCGCCGTCGGCTTCGGCTACCTGGGGCTGGCCGCAGCTCCGACGCTGGCGGCGGCATGCGCGGCCTCCGTCGTTGGGGGGGGCGGCAACGGGATCCAGTGGGTGACGATCATCAGCGCCGTCCAAGAGCTGACCGCCCCGGCGATGCAGGCGCGAGTGATGAGCGTGCTCGAGTCGGTCAGCGCTGCGATGCCGGGATTGGGCTTCCTCCTCGGCGGGCTGGTGGCGGCGCTGTTCAGCCCACGGGCGACGTTTTTGGTCGCGGGATTCGGGGTAATCGGCATTGTTGTCGTGGTCGCCCCGTCACTTGGCTCGAATTGGCTAAAGCGCGAGAACAAGCTTGGTCCATCTGAGCTTGACGAGCACAGCGACATTGTGGTGGAGTTGCTGCCAGGGGGATATAGGCCCGGCAACCCGAAGACGGAGGAGAGACGTTGAAGAAGATTGGGATGTTGACCGCGGTTCTCGCTTTTGCAGCGATCGCAGCGCTTGGATTGGCCTCATGCGGAAGCGGCAGCTCGACCAGCAGCGGAGGCGGCGGGAAAACCGGCGGCACCCTGAACGGCACCTACGCGTCCTTCCCCGACTACCTGGATCCGCAGCTCTCCTACACGGCCGAAGGATGGACCGCGATGGCCGACGTCTACATCCCGCTGCTGACCTATAAGCACGCGGAAGGGACCGAAGGCAGCGAAGTGATCCCCGGCCTGGCCAAAGAACTGCCGAAGATCAGCAACGGCGGCAAGACCTACACGCTCTTCCTCCGTCCCGGCCTCAAATACTCGAACGGGGAACCGGTCAAAGCCTCCGACTTCACCTACGCCCTCGAACGCTGCTTCAAAGTCAACTCCGGCGGCTCGGTCTTCTACACGACGATCAAGGGCGCTGAAAAGTTCGCCGAAACCAAGACCGGCGGCATCCCCGGGGTCCACACCAACGACAAAACCGGGGAAATCAAAATCGAACTCGAAGAGCCGCGAGGCACCTTCACCAACGAGCTCGGCCTGATGTTCGTCGCCCCGGTTCCGAAGGGGACGCCGGACGAAGACCTCTCCGCCAACCCGCCCCCGGCGACCGGCCCGTACATGATCACCAAATCGCAGCCGGGACGCGGCTGGGAATACGAACGCAACCCGTACTGGGCGAAAGACAACTCGAAAGCGATGCCCGAATACCCGAGCGGCAACGTCGACAAAGCGAAGATGACGGTCGTCCGCAATCCGGAAACGCAGGTCAACGACATCGAACAGGGCAAGTACGACTGGATGCAGAACCCGCCGCCGGCATCCCGCTACGCGCAGGTCAAAGAAAAATTCGAAGGCACCCAGTTCAAGGTCGTGCCGACGATCAGCACCTACTACTTCTGGATGAACACGACGAAGCCGCCGTTCAACGACGTCAAAGTCCGCCAGGCGGTCAACTACGCGATCAATCCCGCGGCGTTGGAACGGATCTATTCCGGGCAGATCAAAGCCGCGCACCAGATCCTGCCGAACGGGATGCCGGGGCACCAGGCCTTCAACCTCTACCCGTACAACATCGGGAAAGCCAAAGAAATGATCCAGGAAGCCCATCCGTCGGACATGAACATCACGGTCTGGACCGACAACGAAAGCCCGAACAAAGAAGCGGGCGAATACTACGAAGGGGTGCTCAAAGAACTCGGCTTCAACACGAAGCTGAAAGAGATCAACGCCGACAACTACTTCACGGTGATCGGCAACCTCTCGACCCCTGACCTGGACACCGGCTGGTCGGACTGGTTCCAGGACTACCCGCACCCGAACGACTTCTTCCAGCCGCTGCTGGCCGGGGAAAGCATCCTGCAAACCAACAACGGCAACTTCGCCCAGATCGACGAACCGAGCCTGAACAAGGAAATCAACTCGCTGCGCGAAGAACAGCTCGGGCCCGAACAGGAAGAAAAATACGCGGCGCTGGACAAAAAGTACATGGAACTGGCACCGTGGGCCCCCTACGGGCAGCGCACCCTGTCCACCTTCGTCTCCAGCGCGATCAACCTGGAAAGCGTCATCTTCAACCCGACGTTCGGGCACTACCTGACCAGCTTCGAATTCAACGAATAGGTCGAAGCTGGAAACGAGCGGAACGTGGCAATCGACCCCCAGCCTGAGGCAGCGATCCCGGCTGGGGGGTCGGGAGCCGCCCGCCGCGCATCGACGGGTCTAGGAACCGCCGATCGCGGCCCCTGGCGCATCGCCTACGAGCGCTTCCTCCGCAACCGCCTCGCGCTCGCCTTCCTCGCCCTCTTCGTCCTCATAGTCGTCTTCGTGCTGGCGGCGCCGCTGTGGTCCCATGACGTCGCCCACACCGGGCCCAACCAGACCCATACGGTCGAAAAACTCCACGTCGGCGGCGAAGTGCGGGAAGTCGTCACGCCCGAAGGCAAACCGATCGGGCCGCAGTGGTTCGAAGCCGGCGGCAAGTTCTTCCTCGGCGCCGACAGCCGCCTCGGCCGCGACGAGATGGTGCGGCTGATGTACGGGGGGCGCACCTCGCTCTTCATCGGCGTCGTCTCCGGCCTGATCACGACCATCCTCGCCGTCGTCCTCGGCCTGATGGCCGGCTACTTCAAGGGCTGGGTCGACGCGGTGATCGCCCGCACTCTCGACGTGCTCTGGTCGCTGCCGGTGCTGCTGTTCGGGATCGCGCTCGGCGTCTCGCTGGCGGTCAGCGGGCTGAAGATCGGGCCCCTGGAACTGTCGGCGGGGTCGATCTGGGCGCCGATCTTCGTGATCAGCGTCTTCACCGTGCCCTACGTGGCGCGGCCGATCCGCGGCCAGGTGCTGGCGCTGGGCGAGAAAGAGTTCGTCGAGGCGGCGATCGCCCAGGGTGCCGGGCCGCTGCGGGTGATGTTCGCCGAGATCCTCCCCAACCTCGCCTCGACGATCATCGTCTTCTTCACCCTCAACATCGCCAACAACATGCTCTTCGAGGCGGCGCTCTCGTTCCTCGGCGCCGGCGTGCAGCCGCCGAACTCATCCTGGGGGACGATGATCTCGATCGGCGAGGAACTGCTGACCACCCAGCCGCTGCTAGCGATCATCCCGGGAGTGATGATCATGCTGACGGTGCTCTCGCTGAACATCGTCGGCGACGGGCTCCGTGACGCGCTCGACCCGCGCTCGAAAGTGCGGCTCGAGGCGCGCGCCGGGATGGCCGAGCCAGAGGGAGCGGCGGTCTGATGCTCCGCTTCATCGTTAGGCGCCTGGTCGGGATGGTCTTCGTCCTCTTCGTCGTCTCGATCCTCGTTTTCGTGATCTTCAACGTGATCCCGAACTCGCCGCCGGCGCAGCGGCTGGCAGGCAAGAACGCGACCCCGCAACTAGTCAAGAGCATCGAAGAAGAATGGGGCTTCGACGAATCGCTACCGCAGCAGTACCTGACGATGATGAAGAAGGTCTTCACCGGCGAACTGATCTCCTACTCGCCCCGGATCCCGGTCAACGAACAGATCGAAGAAGGCATTCCGGTGACCTTCTCGCTCAGCATCGGGGCCGGCGTCCTCTGGCTCGGCTTTGGGCTGTTGCTCGGCTATTTATCGGCGATTCGCGCCGGCGGCGCCCTGGACAAGTTCCTCACCGGTCTGGCGATCGCGGGGATCTCGATCCCGGTCTTCCTGCTCGCGCCGGTGCTGATCTACTTCCTCACCTACAAGGTCGAAATTTTCCCTAACGGGGGCTACGTGCACCTGGGCGAAGACCCCTGGGGCTGGTTCACGCACCTGATCCTGCCCTGGTTCACCCTCGCCGTGCTCTCGATCGGCTTCTACAGCCGGGTTCTGCGCTCGAACATGCTCGACGTGATGAACGAGGACTACGTGCGGACGGCGCGGGCGAAGGGCCTGAGCGAGCGCCGGGTGATGACCAGGCACGTCTTGCGCAACTCGCTGATCCCGATCATCACCCTCTTCGGCCTCGACTTCGGCGCCACCATCGCCGGCACCGCGATCATCACCGAAGTCATCTTCGGCCTTCCTGGCGTGGGCTACTACGCCGCCCACGCCATCGCCAACCTCGAACTGCCGCCGATCATGGGCGTGACCCTCTACGGCGCCTTCTTCGTCGTCTTCTTCAACGCCCTCGTCGACATCGCCTACGCCTACCTCGACCCGCGCGTGCGGCTGGGGACCTCGGCGCAATGAGCGCCGCCCCGCTCCTCTCCGTCCGCGACCTGCGGGTGGGCTTCGCCACCGAAGACGGGCTGCTGCAGGCGGTCGACGGCGTCAGCTTCGAGCTGCGGGCAGGGGAGGTGCTGGCGATCGTCGGCGAGTCGGGCTCCGGCAAGAGCGTCACCGCGCAGACGATCATGGGCCTGACCCGATCGAGGAACTCGCGGATCGAGGGCTCGGTGCAGCTCGAGGGCCACGAGCTGACCGAGGCCGGCGACGCCGAGCTGCGGAGCCTGCGCGGCGAGCGGATCGCGATGATCTTCCAGGACCCGATGACCTCCTTCAATCCCGTCTACCGGCTGAGTCGTCAGATCGCCGAGGCGATGCGGGCGCACACCGACGTCTCCAAGGAGCAGGGACGGGCACGGGCGGTGGAGCTGTTCGAAGCGGTCGGCATCCCCAACGCCGCGCAGCGCGTCGACGCCTACCCGCACGAGTTCTCGGGCGGGATGCGGCAGCGGGCGATGATCGCGATGGCGCTGGCGCTGGAGCCCGACGTGCTGATCGCCGACGAGCCGACGACGGCGCTGGACGTGACGATCCAGGCCCAGATCCTGCGGCTGCTCGAGGAGCTCAACCGGCAGCGCGGGCTGGCGACGATCCTGATCACCCACGACCTCGGCGTCGTCGCCGAGGTCGCCGACCGGGTGCTGGTGATGTACGCGGGGCGGGTGGTCGAGCAGGGGACGCTGGACGAGATCTTCTACGACCCCCAGCACCCCTACACCTGGGGGCTGATGGGATCGCTGACCCGGCTCGACCGGCCGCGGCCGCACCGGCTGCCGCAGATCGCCGGCTCGCCGCCCTCGCTGCTGGACCTGCCGCAGGGCTGCCCGTTCCGGCCGCGCTGCCCGCACGAGTTCTCCAAGTGCACCGAGTACCCGAGCCTGGAGGCGCGGCTGCCGGACGCCTCCGGCCACCGCGACCGCTGCTGGCTCAGCCCGGAGCAGAAGCGCGAGAAGCGCGAGGTCGAAGGGCAGATCGGGCTGGAGGCGCCGGCGCGATGAGCGGCGAGCCCCTGCTCGAGGTCACCGACCTCGTCAAGCACTTCCCGATCAAGCGCGGCATCCTGATCGACCGCGAGGTCGACCAGGTGCGGGCGGTGGACGGCATCAGCTTCACCGTCAACCGCGGCGAGACGCTGGGCCTGGTCGGCGAGTCGGGCAGCGGCAAGTCGACCGCCTGCCGGGCGGTGCTGCAGCTGATCAAGCCGACCTCGGGCTCGGTCAAGTTCGAGGGGCGCGAGATCGCCGGCCTCGGGCGGCGGGCGATGCGGCCGCTGCGCCGCGAGATGCAGATGATCTTCCAGGACCCCTACGCCTCGCTCAACCCGCGCAAACGGGTCGGCCAGATCGTCGGCGACCCGCTGAAGCGGCAGGGAGTCGCCTCCGGCTCGGACCTGCGGCGACGGGTGCAGGAGCTGCTCGAGCGCGTCGGCCTCTCCAGCGAGCACTACAACCGCTTCCCGCACGAGTTCTCCGGCGGCCAGCGGCAGCGGATCGGGATCGCCCGGGCGCTCTCGCTGAAACCGAAGCTGGTGATCTGCGACGAGCCCGTCTCCGCCCTCGACGTCTCGATCCAGGCGCAGATCGTCAACCTGCTCGACGACCTCCAGGACGAGTTCGGCCTCGCCTACCTCTTTGTCGCCCACGACATCGGTGTCGTCCGCCACATCTCCGACCGGATCGCGGTGATGAACGAAGGCAAGATCGTCGAGCAGGGCACCGCCGACCAGGTCTGCGAGCACCCGAAGGACGACTACACGAAGAAACTGCTCTCGGCGGTGCCGATCCCCGACCCGCGAGAGAGCCGCGAAAGACGGGAGCAAGCCGGTAGCGTCGGGTAGGTGAGCCTTCCGCTCTCGCCGCCGATCAAGCCGCAGCTTGCGCTTACCCGCAAGCAGCTTCCCGAAGGGGAGGAGTGGGCATACGAGCCGAAGCTCGACGGCTTCCGGGCGATCGTCTTCGTCGACGGCGCCGACGCCTACATCCAGTCGCGCGGGGGCAAAGACCTGAACCGCTACTTCCCGGAGCTGAGCTTCGCGCCGGGGCGCTGGGTGCTCGACGGCGAGCTGGTGATCCGCGATGCCGACGGCAATCTCGAATTCGACTCGCTGCAGGAACGGATCCACCCGGCGCAGTCGCGGATCGAGCTGCTCTCGAAGGAGATCCCCGCCGGCTACATCGTCTTCGACCTGCTGGCCGAGGGCGACGAGGTCTTGTGCGAACGGCCGCTGCGCGAGCGGCGCGAGCGGCTGGAGGCGATCGCCGAGCGGGCGGGTCTGGAGCTGACCACGCTCAGCACCGAGGCCGAGCAGGCGGAGCGGTGGCTGAACAGCATCGAGGGGGTGATGGCGAAGGACCTGACCGCGCCCTATGTCCCCGGCAAGCGCAAGGGGATGGCGAAGGTGAAGCGCGAGCGGACGATCGACTGCGTGGTGATGGGTTGGCGTCCGGGCAAAGAGGAGGGCACGGTCGGCTCGCTGATCCTCGGCCTCTACGACGGCGAGGCGCTGCGCACGGTCGGCCACATCTCCGGCTTCTCGAAAGCGGCGAAACAGAGCATGCGGGCGATGCTGGCGCCACTGGAGACGGGCGAGAGCGGGACGGCGGAGCCGAGTCGTTGGACCGGGGGGCGGGATCTCGAGTGGGTGGCGTTGCGGCCGGAGCTGGTGATCGAGGTCGGGTACGACCATGCGGCTTCGGGGCGGATCCGGCATGGGGCTCGGTTCCATCGGTTTCGGGACGACAAAGAGCCGCGGGAGTGTCGGTTCGAGCAGCTGGATGAAGGGACTTAAAACAAACGCTCCTGGCGGGCGGGTCCTGTCACGGCAGGGGACCCACCCCCACCGGCAACGCCGGTGGGGGTCCCCCCTACCGTGCCACCCGCCCGAGACGCCGCTCGTCTGGACGGCAGTTGCTCGGAGCGGCGGGCGCGGCCTCTGCCCCAGCCTCTGACCGCTCTCGCGGCGTGCTTGCGTTGCTCGGGGCGCATGTAGGCGCGGTCTCTGTAGAGCGCCTCGTAGCGGGGGATGAGGTCGGGGCGTTTTGCTTGCAGCCAGGCGAAGAAGACGTCCTTTACCTCGTCGCGGAGGTGGAGGGCTACCCCGCCCAGGAAAGTGGCGCCGGCGGCTTTGGCTCTCTCAACGATTGGGCGTACCTGGTCGGGGTCGTCGTTGATGCCGGGCATCAGCGGTGCGATCAGGACGCCGGAGTCGATGCCGCGCGCCCGCAGCTCGGCGACCGCGTCCAGGCGGGCCGACGGGCTCGGAGTGTGCGGCTCGGTCGCCCGCCAGGCCTCCTCGTCCAGCGTCGGCACCGAGAGGTTGACCGAGACCGGCAAGCCCTTCACCGCCATGCGCTCGAAGATCTCCACGTCGCGCAGCACCAGCGGCGACTTGGTCAGCACCGAGACGGGCGTCTCCGCCGCCTCCAGCGCCGCCAGAATCTCGGGCATCATCCGGTAGCGGCTCTCGACCCACTGGTAGGGGTCGGTGTTGGTCCCCAGCGCCACCAGCTCCCGCTTCCAGCTTGGCCGCGCCAGCTCCGCCCGCAGCAGCTCCGGCACGTTGACCTTGACGACGATCTCCCGCTCGAAGTCGCGGCCCGCGTCCATGTCGAGATAGACGTGGGTGCGGCGAGCGAAGCAGAAGACACAGGCATGGGTGCAGCCCCGATAGGGGTTGATCGTCCAGCTGAAGCCGTAGCGGCTACCGGGGATGTGGTTGAGCGCCGACTGGGCGCGGACCTCGTGGAAGTTGATCCCCATCGCCTCCGGCGCATCGAAGGTACGGACGACGGTGCCCGCCCCGACCCCGGGAAGCCGGAGGTCGTTCTCGACTCGTTGCTCGTCCCAGCGCATACGAACACATGTTCGCACACGGCGGAGACGGGCTAGGGCAGTTCGCCCCGGATCACGTAGCGGAGGACGGCGACGACCTGCTCGGCGCTGCGGGCAGTCGCCTGGGCGGCGCGGTCGACCTCCTTCAGGGCGTGGTCGAGCTCGGGGTCGTGGAGGGTGACGATCGGCTTGCCGAGGGCGGCGGCGAAGCCGGCGTCGAAGGCCGCGTTCCACTGGCGGTATTTGTCGCCGAAGCGGACGACCACGATGTCGGCCTCGCGGATCAGGGTCTGGGTGCGGATCGCGTTGACGCCCGCGCCCTTGTGGTCGCGCCAGAAGCTCTCCTGCTCGTCGCCCAGGGTCCCGGTGCCGGCGTCGTCGGAGGCGGCGTGGTCGGTGACGGGAGCCGAGAAGGCCACCGGCAGCCCGGCCTCGCGCACGCCCGCTTCGATCCGCTCGCGCCAGTCGCTATGGATCTCTCCCGAGAGGTAGACGCTCCAGGTCCGCTCAGCCACGAGTCGATCTTAGAAGGAGAAGGTCTACATGCCGGTTCCCCAGACCCTGTGTCAGTCTTGGATCGAAAGCACTAATCGGTACCCGAACCGATGACCGAACTTGTCCAAAGCCTGATCGACGCGCTGGCCCTCGGCGGCCTCTATGCGCTGATCGCGATCGGCGTCACCTTGATCTACACCGTGATGGGCATGATGAACTTCGCCCAGGGCGAGTTCATCATGCTGCCCGCCTACGCCCTCTACGTGCTGGCCGGGCTGCCGTTCGCCGTTGCGATCGGCGCCGCCTTCGCGACGGGAATCGCGATCGCGGTCCTCGCCGAGCGGGTGGCTTTCCGTCCCGTTCGGAACGCCGACCTGGCCGCCCAGCTCGTCACCTCGCTCGCCGTGGCGACCATCCTGCAGAACGTCGTCAGCGCGACCGTGGACGCCCGCGCCCAGTCGGTGGCGACGCCCGCGCTGCTGAGCGAATCGAGCCAGATCGGCGCCCTCTCGATACCGAACCTCGAGATCCTTACGATCGCGCTGACCGCGATCATCCTCGGCGGCCTCGGATGGTTGCTCTACCGGACCCGCATCGGCCTCGAGATGCGCGCGGCGGCGGAGAACTTCGAGATGGCGCGACTGCTCGGCGTCCGCGCCAACCGCGTGATCGCGATCGCCTTCGCGATCAGCGGCGCGCTCGCGGCCGTGGCGGGGGTGCTGATCGTGATGCAGACGGGTCAGGTCTCTCCGACGATGGGGCTGACTCCGGTGCTGGTCGGCTTCATCGCCGTGGTGATCGGGGGCTTCGGCAGGATTTCCGGAGCCGTGGTCGGCGGGCTCGTGCTCGGGGCCCTCTCCTCGCTGCTCGGCACCTACCTGCCGAGCGGACTGGTCCCGTTCCGCGACGCGATCGTCTTCTCCCTTCCCGTGGCGATCCTGATCATCAGGCCGCAGGGGCTGCTCGGCTCGGCGACCGGGGAGGCGCGCATATGAGGGGCCGGGGATTGCGCTCGCCGGCTTCCGCGGCCACCTCCTTGCTCGTCCCGCTCGTACTGGTGGTGCTGACCGCCGTGGTCGGGGCGAGCGGCACGCCCTCGTTCGAAGACACCGTGACGATGATCCTCTGCAACCTGGTCATCGTCCTCGGCCTGCAGGTCTTCATCGGCAACAGCGGCGTCTACTCGTTCGGGCAGCTGGGCTTTGCGGCGAGCGGCGCCTACGTCGCGGCCCTGCTCACGATCCCCGCGACTTTCACGCTCCTGCAGACGCCTGCGCTGCCGAAGCTGATCGCCGATGCTCAGCTCAGCCCCCTCCTTTCCACCCTGATCGCCGCGGTGGCGAGCGGCTTGCTCGCCGCGGCGGTCGGCTGGCCGCTGATGAGAACGTCGACGCTGGCGATTCCGATCTCGACCTTCGCCTTCCTGATCGTCGCCTACAACGTCCTCGCCAACTGGGACCCGATCACGGGGGGAAGCAGCGGGCTGGTCGGCATCCCGACGACCACCGACGCCACCTCGGCGGGGATCTGGGCCGGCGTCGCGGTCGTCGTGGCGCTCGCCTTCAAATGGTCGGCAAGCGGCTACCGGCTGCAGGCGACCCGCGAGGACGAGGTGGCGGCGCGCTCGATCGGCATCGGCTTGATGCGGGAGCGGCTCATCGCGTTCGCGATCAGCGGGGTGCTCTGCGGGATCGGCGGCGCCCTGGCGGTGCACCAGTCCGGCACCCTGTCTCCTAAAACCTTCTACTTCTCCGCCTCGGTGACGACGATCACCATGCTGGTGGTGGGCGGCGCCCGCAGCGTCCTCGGCGCCGTTGTCGGAACCCTCGCGGTGGCGACGGTCAACGAGCTGCTGCGCAACCTCGAGGAAGGCGCCAGCCTGTTCGGGCTGATCTCGATCGGCGAAGTGCCGGGGCTGGCCGCGATCGGCCTCGGCCTGATCCTGCTGGTGACGATGGTGGTGATGCCGGGGGGACTGACCGGTGGCCGCGAGGCGGGCGAGCTGGAGCCGATCCGCCGCAGGCTGCGCCCTCGAGCTCTGTCGTCGCCCGCGGTGGCGGCGACGGCCCAGGCAAGGCCACGATCCGCTCGCGGATCGACTGGGAGCCTTCGCGCCGAGGGAATCTCCCTTGCCTTCTCCGGATTGCAGGTGCTGAGAGGGGTGGAGGTCGAGCTGCCTCCCGGCGAGGCTCTCGGGTTGATCGGCCCGAACGGCGCCGGCAAGACGACGCTCGTCAACGTCCTCAGCGGTTTCCAGGCCCCCGATTCCGGCAGCGTCTTCCTCGATGGGGTCGACGTGACCGGCTCCTCGCCGGCGCGGCTTGCGCGGGCGGGGCTCGGGCGCACGTTCCAGGCCGCGCTCCCCTTCGCGGGTCTGACCGTGGCGGAGAGCGTCGCCGTCGGGGCGATGGGCGTCGGAGTCGGGCGGCGACGCGCCGTCGACGTCGCCGCAGACGTGCTCGAGCGCCTCAGCCTGAGCGAGCAGGCACAAAGCCCTGCCGGGCTGCAACCGCCCGGCAACCAGAGACTGCTGGGCATTGCCCGCGCCCTGGCAACCGGGCCGCGCTACCTGCTGCTCGACGAGCCCGCGGCGGGGCTGAACGACGAGGAGCGCCGAGAACTGGTGGCGATCCTCCACGAGGCGATCGAGGACTTCGGCTGCGCGATCCTGCTGATCGAGCACGACATGAACGTGGTGATGGACCTCTGCTCACAGGTGCAGGTGCTCGACGACGGCAAGACGGTCGTGGTCGGAAGCCCCGAGGAGGTCCAAGCCCACCCCGCTGTGGTCGAGGCTTACCTCTGCACGTCGTACGTGGCAGGCGCACATGCTTGAGCTGCGCGGGCTGAAGGTCGCCTACGGCGGCGTCGAGGTTCTCCACGGCGTCGAGATGAGCCTCGGCGAAGGGGAAGTGGTCGGCATGGTCGGTCCCAACGGCGCCGGCAAGAGCTCTCTCCTGCGGGCGATCTGCGGCCTCACGCGTTCGAGCGCCGGCGAGATCAGCTTCGAAGGCAGGTCTCTGCGCGGCCTTGCCCCGGAGGGGATCGCGAGGTTGGGAATCGCGCTGGTGCCCGAGGGCCGTCAGATCTTCGGCACGCTGACCGTGGCGGAGAACCTGCGCCTGGCCGCGCACGGGGACGGGAGCGAGACGATGGAGCAGGTCCTGGAGCGGCTGCCGATCCTGCGGGAGCGGGCCGGGCAGCGTGCCGACCGCCTCTCTGGTGGGGAGCAGCAACAGCTCGCTGTGGCCCGAGCGCTGCTGCGCAAGCCGCGGCTGCTGATCCTCGACGAGCCCTCGCTCGGCCTCGCGCCGAAGATGATCGACGTCATCTACGGGCTGCTGGAGGAACTTCGCACGGAGGGGGCGACGATGCTCCTGGTCGAGCAAAACGCGGCCCGGACGATCGACTTCTGCCAGCGCAGCCTGGTGCTCGCGGGCGGCAAGGTCCGCGCCAGCGGAAGGCGCGAGGAGCTGCAGCGCAACCCCGATGTCTTGCGTGCTTACATGGGGAGGCAGCTATGAGCTCGGAGAAAGAGATGACCGACGATCGCCTTTCCTTGACGCCGAGCAGCGAAGACGTGACGCTGGCGCTACGCCACTGCTGGCAGCCGGTGGCGAGGCTGGAGGACCTCGAGGACGGTCCCCAGCGGGCGGTCCTGCTCGGCGAGCCCCTCGCCGTCTTCCTGACCGAGAGCGGCGAGGCGGCCGTGGTCGCCGACCGCTGCGCCCACCGCGGCGCCTTGCTCTCGATGGGCAAGGTCTGCGGCGAGAGCATCCAGTGCCCCTACCACGGCTGGGAGTGGGCGGGCGACGGTTCCTGCACCCGGATTCCCTCGCTCGCCGATCAACGGCAGATCCCGCCGCTCGCCCGGATCCCGTCGTATCCCGCCCGCGTGCATTGGGGGCTCGTCTGGACGACGCTCGAGGAGCCGCTGACCGACGTGCCCGACGTTCCGTGGTTCGACCCAGGCGAGTGGACCTGGGGCCACGGCACCCCCTTCGAGCTCCCGGTCGCCTTCGGGCTGATGATCGAGAACTTCCGCGACGTCAGCCATTTCGCCTTCGTCCACCAGAAGACCCTCGGCTACCAGCCGGCGGAGATCGAGCCGCTGCTGCCGGAGAGGAACGGGATCGAGGTGACGCTCCGCCGGAACATGGAATGGGGAGATGGCGCCAGCGCGGCCTGGGGCCCGTTGCGGGAAATGGGCTACCACACGATCGCCCCCAACTTCACCTCGGCGAGGATGTTCACCGACGAAGGCGAGCGCTGCCTGCTCCACGCCGCCCGCGCCATCAGCGCAACCGAGTCGGCGCACTACTGGATCGAGGCAGGTCTCGAGAACTTCGACCAGGAGCGGCTCGAGAAGGTGATCGCCTACGACGCCGGCATCTACGCCGAGGACGTGGCGGTCATCTCGAAGATCGAGCCACCCGAACTGCCGCTGGACCCGGACGCAGAGGTCAACACCCTCGCCGACCGCTTTACGCTCGCCTACCGGCAGGCGTTCGTGGAGTTCGTCAACCGAGCCCTTGCCGAGCGCTTGACTCGAGCCGGCGCAGCGGCCAGCTAACCGCCGCTCGGTCCGCGCCGCCGGTCGAGCGAGCCGGCGGCCTCGTAGTGAAACTGGGAGATGTCGCTACGGGCGACGATGCGGGTCAGCTCGACGGGGCGCTGGCCACTTTGATCGGCGGAGGCGCCGTACTGGAGGAGCCGGCCGACCAAGGCGGGGTCGCCGGTGCGGACGCCGAGGATTTTGGCGGTCCAGGGCCCGCAGGAAGAGCCCTCGAACGAGACGTCGAGCCGGGTCAGCCTCGGCGACTCGCCGAGGGTAGGCAGTTCGCCCCCTTTGACCGAGAGCGCCGCGCCCAGCAGCCAGGGCACCCGCTCGACGGGAAAAAAGGAGTCGAGTAGGCAGATTGGTTTGTCGAGGCGAAGGATCGAGGTGACCTGAGCGACGGTCTCCCCGCGGGAGACGTCGAGGAAGTCGGCAATCGCCTGGTCGTTCGTCTGCCGCCGAATGCGCAGGACGGCGATCTGCGAGTCGCTGAAGCGATCCTCCTGCAGGGAGCGAATCAGGCCCCTGATCGGCACCCGGCGCTTCGGCGCGGCGACGTAGGTTCCCGAGCCGCGGCGGCGATAGATGTCCCCGTCGCGTTCGAGCAGGCTGAGCGCCGGGCGAACCACCGCCCGCGAGACCCCGAAGTGCTCTTCGATCTCGCGCTCCGAGGGGAACAGGGTGCCGGGCTCCCAGCCACCCCCCTCGAGCCTCTGCTTGAGGATCTCACCGAGCTGGTAATAGAGGGGAACTTGCCCGCCGCGCTCGGGGCGGCGGAGTCCGTCGAGGCCGATCACCGAGGGGCGTTTGGGACGACCCGAGGTCTTGCGGCGCCCCCCCGAGGCGGGATGCTCAGGCTCCAATCAACTCACCGGGCGGCTTACTGTTCGTATTCGGGCACGTAAGCGGGCTTGACCCGCTTGAGGAGCTTCGGCTTGCGATCGGGGTATTCGTAGATGTACCACGGCCCCGAGGGTAGGTGATCATTGGCCGTGTAGCCAAGCGAGCCCATCACAGTGCGGTGTGGCTTTGCTTCGAGGGCGGCGGCGAGCTTGGTGCCGTCGGTGGTGCCGGTTTCGCGGATCGCGTCGAGGATCAGCTGACCGGCGGCATAGGAGGCGAGCAGGTTGCCGGAGACGTCGGTGTTGACCCCGGCGCGCTTCAGCCTTTCGAAGAGCTTGGCCGTCTGGGCGTTGGTCGGGTCATAGGCGGAGCCGTTGAGCGTCGCATAGAAGTTCTTCGTGTTGGGGACGCCCTTTAACCAGAAGGTGCCGTCGAAGGCGCTGGGCGCGGTGATCGGCAGGTCGATGCCGGCAGCGCGAATCTGCTTTATCGCCGAGGCTCCCCCCGGCGGGTAGGAGCTGATGTTGATCGCATCGGCGCCGGAGCGCTTGATCTCGGCGATCTGGGAGGCGATCGAGAGGTCTTCGTTCTTGAAGTCGGCTTGCCCGGCGAGCTTGCCGCCGAGGTGTTCGAAGGTCTTCTGGAAGCCGAACTGGTCGATCCTGCCGAGCAGGATCGAGGTGTCGGTCAGCTCGAAGGGATGGCGGATGCCTCGCTGCCAGAGGAAAGTGGCGCGGGTGGCTGCCTCGCTGATCAGGCTGCGGTTAGCGCTGAAGGAGAGCTGGCCGGTATAGGGCGGGCCGTATCCGGGTTCGCTGGCGCAGAGGGTGAAGTTGAGCTCGTCGTGTTCTTCCGCGATCGGGGCGCCGGCGGCGTCGATCGGCACTTCGCAGCTGAAGAGGAGGACATCGGCACCGTCTTCGATCACCTCTTGGACGGCGATCGGCTGCTGCTGGGGTTCGGAGCGGTTGTCGACGGATATGACATGGAGCTTGGAGCCGTCGATGCCACCGTGGGCGTTGGTTTCCTTGACCAGCTGTTCGACGGCGGCGATGTTGGCGTCGTAGGGGACGAGGTAGCCGCTCTTGGCGATCGCGGCGCCGATCACGATTTCCTTCGGCAAGCCGCTTGCCGAGGTACGCGGGCCGCCGCCGGAGCCGCAGCCGGCGAGGAGCGCGAGGCTGAGGGTCAGGGCGATGGCGAAAGGCAATCGAGAGACGCGCGGCATTGGAAACGACATCCTAGGTAGAGCTGTCACTGGGCCCTCGGGTCTCGCTCGCCAAGCCCGGTAGTTGTCACTACAGGATCTCGATCCAACTTTGCCGTGCTAGGCTATTTGACGTGAACGTAAGAAAGAGGTTTGTTGAACGCACCGGAGTCGATGCCGACCACGAGCACTACAAGTGGTGGGCGCTCTCCTGCATCAGCCTCGGGATGCTGCTGGTCGCGACCAACTCCGGGACCTTGATCATCGCCCTGCCCGACCTCGAGCGGGCGCTCGGCACCAGCCTGCTGGAACTGGTCTGGGTGATCCTCGCCTACATGATCTCCTCGACCGTGCTGGTCCTCACCGCGGGCCGCCTCTCCGACCTCTTCGGCCGCAAGAGCGCCTTCGTCGGCGCCTTCGCGATCTTCGGCCTCGCCTCGCACGGCGCCGGCTTCGCCGCCGACGGCACCCAGCTGATCCTCTGGCGGATCGTGCAGGGGATCGGCGGCGCCTTCATCTTCGCCAACGGCCCGGCCCTCGTCACCGACGCCTTCCCCCGCGACCAGCTCGGCCTGGCGATGGGGACGAACACGATGGTCGCCGCGATCGGGCTCGTGATCGGACCGGTCCTCGGCGGTGCCCTGGTCTCGATCTCCTGGCACTGGGTCTTCTGGTTCAACGTGCCGCTGGCGCTCGCCGGCGGCCTCTGGGGTGCCTTCGTCCTCCGTGAGCTCGCCCGCCGCGACGCCGTCCGCGGCCTCGACCTCGCCGGCACGGTCACCTTCGTCGTCGGTCTCACCGGCCTCGTCTACGGGATCTCGCGCGGCGGCATCTCCGGCTGGAACGACCCGTTCGTGATCAGCGGCCTGATCGCCGCCGCCACCCTCCTCCCCCTCTTCGTCTGGAACGATCACCGCGGCAAGGCGCCGATGCTCGACCTCACGATCTTACGCAACCGCCTCAACGCCGCCGCCCCCGGCGCCGCCTTCATCAACGGCCTCTCGCGCTTCGCG
>JBQCIG010000095.1:0-8547 GCA_051953975.1 Solirubrobacterales bacterium
CAGGCCGCCGAAGATGACGCCGGTGACGAGCGCCGCCGCCATCCGCGGCAGCCGCTCGCGCAGGCCGCCGAAAAGCATTCCCCGGAAGCAGACCTCCTCGGCGATCGGGGCCAGGATCGCGATCAGCAGCACCTGGGCCGCAACCGGGCCGAGCGCTTCGGCGATGTCTTCCTGGTGGGGTTCGACGATCACCTGGGCGTAGAAGGCGACGAAGAGCAGGTAGAGGCCAATGCACGCGCCCATCCATTTGAGCGCCGAGGGGCGGAACAGCCGCACGCCGAGGCGGCGGCGGATCTCGCCGAGCCCCTTGGCGCCGCGCGTCGCCGCGATCACCATCGAGACGCCGAGGAAGCCGGCCTCGGTCGCCCCCTGGGACCAGAGGTTGCCGAAGGTGTCGAGGTGACCGCTCGGCTTGGTGCCGAAGGCGAGCGCCGGGATCGCCAGCACGATCCCGGTCCCGAGGGCGAGGACGACGCCGAGCACGGCGGTCCAGGGGCCCCAGTTGGAGTAGGGGAAGCGCCGCTGGGGCTGCTCGGCGACTGGCTCCGCGGTTAAGTTGCTCTCCATGCCGCGTGCAGTCTCACAGGTATCCCGCACGACGCGGACGCGGCTGCGGATCCTGCGCCGGGTCGTGCTGCTGGGTGTCTTCATCGTCGTCGCGATGCTCGTCCTCAGCCAATTCACCGAGTTCAAGCGGCTGGCAACCGGGGTGCTCGCCTCGACCGCTCTCGTCGGGTTGATCGTCGGCTTCGCCGCCCAGCACACGATCGCCAACATGGTCGCCGGGATTCAGATCGCGGTCTCGCAGCCGTTCCGGATCGGCGACCGCCTCGAATTCGAAGAACGCGAGGGAAGGGTCACCGACATCACCCTCTCCTACACCTACCTGGACCCCGGCGACGGCAGCTCGGTGGTGATCCCGAACCAGCTCCTGGTCGAAGGGGTCGTCCACAACCAGTCGACCGAAGACACGGTGGCCTGAGGTCAATAAGGGCGAAGTACCCTCTGTCCATGAGGCAGCGCAACCGGCGACGTCAGCGCCGCCATGGGGGGATCGGCGGCAAGCTCCTGCTCGTCTTCGGCGCTGTCGCAGCGCTGCTCGTGGTTGCCGTCATCGCCATCACCTCCTGGGTCCTCAACGTCGCCGCCGAGGCGCCCTCGCTCGCCACCTGCAAGCCGGTCGACCAGGGCGGCAACACGGTCCTCTACGCCGCCGACGGCTCGAAGCTGGGAGTCGTCCGCTCCCCCGAAGCCCGCGAGCCGGTCTCGATCGAACGGATCCCGCGCAGCCTGCAGCTGGCGACGGTGGCGATCGAGGACCAGCGCTTCTACCAGCACGGCGGCATCGACGAGGAGGGGATCGTGCGGGCGGCGCTGAAGGACCTCGAAGCCGGCGAAGCGGTCGAGGGCGGCTCCACCATCACCCAGCAGCTGGTCCGCAACCTCTGCCTGCGCCACCCGAAGAAGAACCTCGAACGCAAGATCGTCGAAGCGAAGCTGGCCGAAGAGTATTTCCAGCGCCACAGCCGCAGGGAAATCCTCGGCTCCTACCTCAACATCGCCTCTTACGGGACGGTCGAAGGCAGCACCGCGGTCGGCGTCGGGGCCGCGGCGAGGATCTTCTTCTCGAAGCCGGTCTGGAAGCTGAACCTGGCCCAGGCGGCGCTCTTGGCGGGGCTGCCGCAGGCTCCCTCCCAGTGCAACCCGCTGCTCAACCCGGGCGCGGCGAGGGCGCGGCGCAACGAGGTGCTGGGGCAGATGGAGAAGCTCGGCTACATCAGCTCGGAGCGAGCGCGGGCGGCGATGGCCTCGGCCTTGCAGGTGAACGTCTCCCGCAGCTACTTCGCCCACCGCGAGCCCTTCTTCTTCGACTACGTCGAACACCGCCTGATCGAGAAATACGGCGCCGACACCGTGCGGAGCGGCGGCTTGAAGGTGGCGACGACGATCGACCCGAAGCTGCAGCGGGTGGGGCTGGAAGCGATGCGCTCGACGCTTCCGTACTCGACCGACCCCTCCTCGGCGCTGGTCTCGATCGACCCCCACAACGGCGACATCCGGGCGATGGTCTCGAGCTCGAGCTACGCCCAGAGCCAGTTCAACCTCGCCGCCCAGGGGCACCGGCAGCCGGGCTCGACCTTCAAGGCGTTCGTGCTGACGACGGCGATCAAGCAGGGGATCGACCCCTACACGACCTACTACGAATCGAAGCCGCTGAACCTCTTCCTGCCTCGGTGGGGCCACTGGGAAGTCCACACCGCCGACGAAGGCTATTTGGGGAGGATCAACCTCCAGCAGGCGACCGTCGCCTCCGACAACACCGTCTTCGCCCAGCTCGACCTCGACGTCGGCCCGAAGGCGGTGGCGGCTACGGCGCACTCGATGGGGATCACCTCACCGCTGGACGGGATCCCGGCGGAGGGGATCGGCGGCCTGCGGATCGGCGTCTCGCCGCTGGAGCTGACCGATGCCTACGCGACCCTCGCCTCGGGCGGCGTCCACCACGACCCGGTTGCGGTGACCAAGGTCGTCTTCCCCGACGGGCACGTCGACCGCCCACAGCAGCCGCACCCGCGGCGGGTGCTGTCGAAGCCGGTCGCCTGGCAGGTGACCCGGCTGCTGCGCGACAACATCACCGAAGGGACCGGCACCGCCGCCTACACCGGCTGCGTCGGCCAAGCCGGCAAGACCGGGACGACCGACAGGTACACCGACGCCTGGTTCGCCGGCTACCAGCCCAACCTGGCGACCGCGGTCTGGGTTGGGTATCCGGAATCGAACGACATCTCGATGTCGGACGTGCACGGGATCATCGTCTTCGGCGGCACCTTCCCGGCCGAAATCTGGCACTCGCTGTATTCCGGCGCGGGAGTTCCCTGCGAAGAGTTCGAAGAACCGAGCCAGCAGATCGAATGGTCCCCCTTCTACGGGCGCTTCACCCGCTCGCGCCCCGGCGAAGGCAAAGTCCGCAAGGGCGGGAAGGGCGGCAGCGAAGAAGCGCCCCCGCCCGGCACCGCCGCCGTCGGCGGCTACGACCCGAACGCTTACGCGCCCGGCGCGGGTCAGGAACCGGCGCCGCTGCCGCCCCCGTTGCCTGAAGTCGGCGGCGGCAAGACGACGGGCAGGTAGCGGCGATCGATCCAGGGCTCGCCTATGGCCTGATGTGGGCCGGCTTCGCCGCCTACCTGGGGGCGATCGCGATGGCGCCCCGGCTGGGTCGCCGGGTCCTCTGGGGCGCGATCGCCGCCCTCGTCGCTGGCTTCGCCGTGGCGCCCGTCCTCCTCTCTCACGACGTCTACAGCTACGTCGACTACGCCCGGCTCGGGGTACGGCACGGCCTCGACCCCTACACCCACCCGCCGCTGGCGGCACCAGGAGATCCGGCCTTCCCCCACGTCACCTGGACCGACGTGCGCAGCGTCTACGGCCCGCTCTTCACCCTCCTCACCTACCCCCTCGCCTGGCTGCCGATCGGCTTCGCGGTGGCGGCGCTGAAGGCGGTGGCGGCGCTCTCGGTGCTGGGGATCGCCGCCCTCGTCTCCCGCATCGCCGCCTGGCGCGGCATCGAGCCCCTCCGCGCCGCCGCCTTCGTCGCCCTCAACCCCCTCGTGCTCGTCCACGTCGTCGGCGGCGCCCACAACGACGGCCTGACGATGCTGCTGGTGACGCTCTCGGTCGCCGCTCTTCTCAGCTCCCGCGAGCTCGCCGGCGGCGCCGCCCTCCTCGCCGCCGTCGCCACCAAGCTCTCCGCCGCTTTCCTCGCCCCCTTCGCCCTGGCGGCCGGCAGGCGCTCCAGGTTGCTGGTGGGGGCGCTGGCGGCAGCGGTGGCGGTTGGGGTGGCGGCGTGGCTCGCGTTCGGCTGGGACTGGCTGCACGGGTTCAGCCTGGCGGGAGAGAACCAGAGCAAGACCAGCTACCTCAGCATCCCGAAGCTGCTCGCCCGGGCAAGCGGTCTCAGCCCCGACCTGACCCGGCCCGCGATGGCAATCCTCTTCGCCGCCCTCGTCGCCTACCTGCTCGCCTGGACCTGGCGCGGCGGCGACTGGGTCCGCGCCGCCGCCTGGACCGCCTTCGCCCTCCTCCTCGCCACCTCCTGGCTGCTGCCCTGGTACCTGCTCTGGCCGCTTCCCCTCGTCGCCATCTCCCGCGACCGCCCGCTCCAGCTCCTGACCCTGGCGCTGACCGCCTACCAGCTAGGCGCCCGGATTCCGCTCTAGGTGCAGCTCGGCTGCTTCCTCAACCGCCTCCTCCTCGGGCGAGGGATGCAGGATGCCGGTGTGGATGCTCCAGCCCTCTTTGCGCCCCAGGGCGGTGACGCCGGCGACGTAGATCAATTCGGCGACGGTCATCACCCCACGCAGGGCGATCGCGATCAGCGAGCCGAGGGCGAAGCTCCTGCTTGGCAGCGCCGCCTTCACCGCCCAGGCGAAGGCGGCGTCTTTGACCCCGAGGCCGGCCGGAGCGATCAGCGTCACCAGGGCGGCGAAGTAGCCGATCGCCTGAGCCGAGCCGACGAGGAGGATGTCTTCGAACGGGATGTAGGTGACCGAGCGCGCTACGCAGTAGATCCCGAACGCGACCACAACCCAGTTCAGCGAGTAGAAGACGATCAGGGAGAGGACGCCGCGCAGGGAGATCACCACGGGCAGCGGTTCGCGCCCGAACGCGCGCAGCACCCGGTTCGCCAACGGTCCGAAGACCTTCGGGTGCAGGACCACGATCGCGGCCGGGATCAGCAGCAGCACCCCCCAGCGCCAGACGTCCCCCTGTAGGTCGGGGTGCTTGATGATGAAGTAGGAGGCGACGACCACCGCCGAGGTCGCCGAGATCGCCTGTTCGTAGACGATGCTGGCGATCGTGATCCGGCGCGGGATCCCGGCTTTTTCGGAGAGCAGCACCCGGCCCAGCACGTAGAGGACGCTGCCGGGGACGTAGCGCGCGAGCAACGGCTGGCCCCAGGCGACCTGAGCGCGACCGAGGCCAAGCGGATAGCCGAGGAAGCGCAGGGTCAGATCCCAGCCCAGCGCGCTGAACACGTAGAAAGCGGGAAGGATGACGATCGCGGGAAGCAGCCAACCGACGTGGAAATGCACCCCTTCCTTCTGGATCTCCGACCACTGCTGGACGACCGTGAGGACCAGGAAGCCGAAGATGAGCACAGCGAGGCCGATCTGGAGGGCGAGGCGGACCTTGCGGCTGCGCGGTGGCTTCGTCCCTATTCGCGCTCCCGCCTCGCCGACCCGATGGAGAAATGGTTGGCGGCGCTCCACGTCCGTCGCACCTTAGAGCCTGTCTGAGATAGTCGGGCGATGGGCGAGTTCGAGTTGCTGGCAAAGCTCCGCGAGCGCCTGCCGCAGGACGGGCCCAAGGTTTTCCTCGGCAGCGGCGACGACGCCGCCGTCACCGTCCCCGCCGGTGCCACCGCCACCTCGGCCGACGCGATCGTCGAGGGGGTCCACTTCCGCCGCAACGAGGCCGAGCTGGGGCTGGTCGGCCGCAAGGCCCTCGCCACCGCCCTCTCCGACCTGGCCGCGATGGGGGCGGAAGCCGGCGAGGCATACGTCGTGCTGGGAGCGCCGGCTGACCTCAGCGAGGAGGACTTCCTCGCCCTCCTCGACGGCCTCCTCGAGCTGGCCGGCGAGACCGGGACGACGCTGGCCGGCGGCGACCTCACCCGGGCGCCGGCGCTGACGCTGGCGGTCACCGTCGTCGGCCACTCGGCCTCTCCCGAGCAGCTCGTCCCCCGCGGCGGCGCCCAGCCCGGGGACCTGCTGGTCCTGACCGGCGAGATCGGCGGCGCCGCCGCCGGCAGGCTCCTGCTCGACGACCCGACCCTGGCAGCTCGCCTGCCCGAGACCACCGCCGCCCGCCTCCGCGCCCGCCAGCTCGATCCCCATCCCCGCCTGCGCTCCGGCCGCGCCCTCGCCGCCGCGGGCGCCGGCGCGATGATCGACCTCAGCGACGGGCTCGGCGCCGACGCCTCCCACCTGGCCGAGGCGAGTGGGGTGGCGCTGAGGATCGAAGCGGGCTCGCTGCCGATCGCCAAAGGAGTCGCCGAAGTCGCCGCGGCGGTAGGACGCGAGCCGCTGGAGCTGGCCGCCTCGGGCGGCGAAGACTACGAGCTGCTGGCGGCGCTGCCGGCCGAGCGGCTGACTGAGGCCTCCACCGCGATCGGCGAAGCCGCGGAAACGACCCTGACCCCGGTCGGAACGGTCGAACCGGGCGGAGGAGTCGAGATCAGGCTGCCCGGGGGAAGGCTCCTGGAGACTTGGGGCTACGACCATTTTGCGGGGTCGGGGCCGTAGCGTGGATCCCGGTCAGCAGTTCCCTGACGCCGCGGCGACTCAGCATCGCCGTCGCGATCTCGCCCGGGTCCGGCTTGTAGGCACCGGCCTCGACCAGGGATTTCAACTCTTGCGTCTCCATCGCCCTCATTATCGGCCTCGGTACCCAGATCCTTAGTTCTTAGTACTCGCACATGCGTCCAAAGGGCAGCGATTACTAACCTTTGAGGAGTGCCGAATGGATCCGCCCGCATTCTCCTCGTCGACGACGAGCAGTCGATCCAGACCCTGCTGAGCTACCCGCTGCGCAAGGACGGCTACCACGTCACCTCCGCCCTCGACGGCTCAGAGGCCCTGCGCCGCTTCGACGAGGGCCGCTTCGACCTGGTCATCCTCGACCTGATGCTGCCCCGCATGAACGGGGTCGACGTCTGTCGGCAGCTGCGCTCGCGCAGCCAGGTGCCGATCATCATGCTGACCGCCAAAGGCAGCGAGACCGACAAGGTCGCCGGCCTCGAGGTCGGCGCCGACGACTACATCACCAAGCCGTTCTCGATGCGGGAGTTCCGCAGCCGGGTGAAAGCGGCGCTGCGGCGCTCGCGGATGGGCGGCGAAACCGCCGAGGGGGCGATCGAGACCGGCGAGCTGACGATCGACTTCGACCGCAGGATGGTCACCCTCGGCGATGAGGAGATCAAAGTGACCTACGTCGAGTTCGAGATCCTCGGCGCCCTCGCCCGCTCCCCCGGCCGCGTCCTCACCCGCGAGACCCTGCTCGAGCACGTCTGGGGCGACTCCGACTACCGCGACCCGCGCACCGTCGACGTCCACATCCGCCACCTGCGCGAGAAGCTGGAGAAGGACCCGAAGGAGCCCGAGTACCTCTTCACCGTGCGCGGGGTCGGCTACCGCTTCCGGGAGTAGCGAGTGCGGCGGCTCCGATTCAGCGACCTGGCAAGCCGCATCACCCTGATCTCGATCGCGATCGCGGTTGGCGCCACCGCGGTCGTCTACGTCTACGCGGTGGCGATCGGAGGATCTGCCAGCGGCGACTCCGAAGTCAAGCTGCAGATCCTCACCGGCGGCCTGATCGCGGTCGCGGTCGCGATGGCGATCGGCCTCTACTACACCCGCGCCGCCGCCAGCAACATCCAGCGCCTGCAGGAAGCGGCGCGCAAAGTCGCCGACGGCAACTTCGAAACGACGATCCCGGTCGCCGCGATGGGCCAGCTGGGGCAGCTCGCCCGCACCTTCAACGAGATGCAGCGGCGCCTGGCCGAGCTCGACAGCGCCCGCAAGCAGTTCATCGCCAACGCCTCGCACGAGCTGCGGACGCCGATCTTCAGCCTCGGCGGCTTCGTCGAGCTGCTCGAAGAGGAGGACCCCAGCCCCGAGGAGCGGGCCGAGTTCGTCCGCACCATGCGCCAGCAGATCGAGCGGCTGACGAAGCTGACCACCGACCTGCTCGATCTCTCCCAGCTCGACGCCGGCGCGATCGTGATGCGCGCCAGCAGCGTCGACCTGACGGCGCTGGCGCGCGAGGTGACGCGGGAGTTCGGGGCGCGAGCGGAGCTGCGCGGCTCGCGCCTGCAGCTGCGTACCCCGGCACAAGCGGCGATCGCTCTCGGCGACCCCGATCGGGTGCGGCAGATCATCCGTATCCTGCTTGACAACGCCCTTACCCACACCCCCGAGGGCACCGACGTCACCGTGACCACCTACTCCGCCAACGGCCGCCCCGAGCTGACCGTCTCCGACGAGGGGACGGGAATCCCCCAGCGCGTCCAGAAGCGGATCTTCGAGCGCTTCTACACCGCAGACTCGGCCGGCGGTTCCGGCCTCGGCCTGGCGATCGCCACCGAGCTGGCGCAACGGATGCAGGGTGAGATCACGATCAGCTCCAGCCGCCGCTTCACCGCCTTCACGCTCGGCCTGCCGCCGGGCGAGCGGGGGACGAGCGCGCCCCGAGCCGCCCGCGCCCCGGCGAGGAGCGCCGCGTGAAGAAGCCCGCCGTCCTCGCGGCGCTGCTGCTCTGCCTCGGCCTGCTCGCGGGTTGCGGTTCCGGGAGCGAGGGGTCAAGCTCGACCGGGCAGGCCCAGACGGAAACCACCGAACCGACCCCCCAGGTCGTCGTCGAGGCCTCGAGCCCGGGCTTCGACGCCGCAAGCGTCTATCGCGAGGCCTCGCCGGGGGTGGTGACGATCCGCTCGGTCTTCGGCGGCTCCGCCGGCGCCGCCGAGGGCTCCGGCTTCGTCCTCGACAA
>JBQCIG010000096.1:0-4715 GCA_051953975.1 Solirubrobacterales bacterium
GGCGGCGTCCATCGTCCGTTTCTGGTGGGTGACGATGACGAACTGGGCGCGGTCGGAGAAGCGGCGGATCAGCTGCAGGAAGCGGTCGATGTTGGCGTCGTCGAGGGCGGCCTCGACCTCGTCGAGGATGTAGAAGGGGCAGGGCCGGGCGAGGAAGACGGCGAAGACGAAGGCCAGCGCCACCAGCGACTTCTCGCCGCCCGAGAGCAGCGAGAGCTTGCGCATCGACTTGCCGGCCGGGGTGACCTCGATCTCGACCCCGAGCTCGTCGCGCTCCTCTTCCTCCTCCTCGGGCTCGGGCTCGGCGTCGGTGGGAGCCTCCTGCTCACCCGCCGGCCGCTCGTCGTCGCGCACCGGCCGCAGGCTGACCCGGCGCAGTCGCCCGCGCCCGCCCGGGAAGAGGTGGGCGACCATCTCCTCGAAGTTCTTCGCGGTCGCCTCGAAGGTCTCCTCGAAGGCGCGCTCTATCTCCTCGTCGATGTCGCGGATCAGCGACTCCAGCTCGCGCATCGAGTGCTCGATGTCCTCGCGCTGGGCCTGCAGCGCCTCGACGTGCTCGCGCGCCTCGTCGTATTCCTGCTCGGCCAGGGGATTGACCGGGCCGATCTGCGCCCGCCGCCGCTCCAGCCGCTCCAGCCGCTTGTCGATCTCCGCCCGCGCCTCCTCGCTCAGCGCCTCGGTGGCGGGCGGGATCTCCTCGCCGAGCCGCTCGGCGATCGAGGCGAGCTCGCGCTCGGCCTCGGCGCGGCGGTCGCCGAGGTGGGCAGCCTCGACCTCGGCCCGGGTCAGCGCGTCGGAGGTCTCCTTCATCTCCGCCTGCAGCTCGAACTCCTGCTGCGAGCAGCGCCGCAGCTCCTCGGCGATCTCGTCGCCGTCGTCCTGACCGCCGACGACCTTGCGCTCGATCCGCTCGACCCGGGAGCGGATCGCCGCCCCGACGGCTTCGGCGGCTTTCAGCGCGCCGCGGACGTCGTCGAGCAGCGCCTCGCCGGCGGCGAGGCGGGCGCGCAGCGCCTCGCGGTGGCGCTCGCCCAGCAGGCCCTCGGCCCGGCGGGCGTGGCGGGAGGCGCGCTCGGCGCCGGCGCGGACGTCGCCCAACGCCGCCTCGCGGGCCGACTCGGCTGCATCGCCTGAGCGGGCGACCGCCAGGCCCTCGCTGGCGCTGCGCAGGCCGGCGTCGATCTCCCCCAACTCCTCCTCCAGCTTGCGCGCCCGCTCTCCCGGCGCCGACCCCGGCCCGACGTCGAGCGTCAGCGGTCCGAGCTCGGCGCGCAGACCCTCCAGGCCCGCCTCCAGCTCGGCCTCGCGGCTGGAGAGGTTGGCGACCCGCACCGCGACCCGCTCCTGCTCGCCGCGCAGCTTCGTCAAGAGGCCCCAGGCCTGGGTCCGCTCGCGGTCGCGGGCGGCGAAGCGCTCCTCGGCGGCCGTCCGGCGCTTCGAGACCTCGGCCAGCCGTTCCTCCAGCTTCCCGCGCACCGCACGCGCCTTCGCCGCCGCCTTTTCCGCCGCCTCGGCCCGGTCGGCGCCGAAGCGCAACTCCTCGGAGACGAGCTGCGCCCGCAGCCCCAGCTCCTCGCGTTCGATCCGCGCGCCCAGCTCGGCCGCCTGCGCCTGGCGCTTCAGCGGCCGCAGCCGCGCCCGCGCCTCGCGCTCGACGTCGAGGGCGCGGTCGAGGTTGTCGCGGGCGGAGCGCAGCTTCAGCTCGGCCCGGCGGCGGCGCTTGCGGTGCTTGCCGAGCCCGGCCGCCTCCTCGACCAGGAGCCGGCGCTCGCGCGGCTTGGAGTGGACGATCGTCTCCACCCGGCCCTGGCTGATCACCGAGTGCATCTCGCGGCCGAGGTTGGTGTCGGAGAGGACGTCGGTGACGTCGGCGAGGCGGCAACGGGCCCCGTTCAGGCGGTAGCCGCTGTCGCCGGCGCGGTCGAGCCGGCGTTCGACCGCGATCTCGGAGAACTCGCTGGCGGCGCGCCCGTCGGAGTTGTCGATCACGACCTCGACCTCGGCGGCGCGGCGCTGGCTAATGCCTTTGCCCCCAGCCGAGATCACGTCCTGCATCGAGGCGCCGCGGATCGCCCCCGGACTCTGCTCGCCGAGCGCCCAGAGCACGGCGTCGGTGATGTTGCTCTTGCCCGAGCCGTTGGGCCCGACGATCACGCTGACGCCAGGGGAGAACTCGAGCGTCGTCCGCTCCGGGAACGACTTGAACCCCTTCATCGAGATCGATCTCAGGTACATCTACGCGCTCCTCGCATCGCCCACCAGATTCGCGGTCGGCTCGGACGCGACAGGATGCCGATTAACCCCCAAGATGCGCCAAAGCCTCCTCGGCGGCGACCTGCTCGGCTGCCTTCTTGCTGCGCCCTTTCCCCGTCCCGACCTGCTCGGCGTCGACGATCGCAACGACCTCGAAGGTTCGCCGGTGCGGGGGTCCCGTCGCCGCGATCACCTCATAGGTTACGCGCGCGCCGCGCTGGGCCAAGAGCTCCTGCAAAGCGGACTTGAAATCGATCCGCGTCTCGGCGGCGAGCTCGATCCGCGGCGCGAACGCCGCCACCACCGCCTCCGCGGTGCGCTCGAAGCCGAAAGCGACGTAGCAGGCGCCGATCAGCGCCTCGGTCGCCTCCGGCAGCGGCCGGCCGCCTTCGAGCAGGGCCTCGGCCGGGATCGCCGCGACCACCCCCTCGGGCTCGTTGGCCCGCAGCATCTCCGGCACCCCGAGCCGCATCCCGACCTCGGCGCAGGCGACGCCGCTGACCGCCTGGTTGTGGATCTTGGTCAGGCCGCCGGCGGCGCGGTTCTCGAACTCCTCGAAGACGCGGGCGGAGACGGTGAGGGCGAGGACGCTGTCGCCGAGGAAGGCGAGCCGCTCGTAGGAGTCGACCCGGCGCTCGGTCCAGGAGGAGTGGGTGAGCGCCTGGTTGCGCAGGTCCTCGGGCAGCTCATCGATCAGCGCCGCGAGGCCGGCAACCGGCGAGTCGGGATCTACCGCCAAGGCTCAGGCTGGCGCGTGCTCCAGCACGAAGCCGACGGCGTCTCCCACCGTCTTGATGTGGGTGGCCTGCTCCTCGCTGACTGCGACGCCGTAGCGGTCCTCCAGCTCCATCACCAGCTCGTAGAGGTCGAGCGAGTCGGCGTCGAGATCCTCCTTGAACCGGGTCCCCTCGTCGATCCGCTCGATCTCGACTTCGAGCTCCTCGGCGAGGTGCTCGCGGACAAAGGTCACCACTTCGTCGCGCGTCATTGCCGACTTTTTTTATCACGGCGCTGTCAGGCGCCGTCGCCGGCGGCGAGCGCGCCGCGGCCGGCGCCGCCCTCGGCGAGCAGCGCCGCGGTGCGGCCGACCGCGTCGACCTCGGCGCAGCGGGCGGCGAGGCGGACGGCGTTGGCGATCCCCTCCGGGCCGGAGCTGCCGTGGCCGACGACGGCGATCCCGCGCAGGCCGAGCAGGATCGCGCCGCCGGTCGTGTCGGGGTGCAGCTCGCGCCGCAGGCCGCCCAGTGCCGGTTTCAGCAGCAGGCCGCCGAGGGCCGTGAGAGGGTTCGAGCGGGCGGCGTCGCCGACGGCGGCGGCGACCGTCTTCGCGGTGCCCTCGAGCAGCTTCAGCGAGACGTTGCCAGTGAAGCCATCGGTGACGACGACGTCGACCGTCGCCGCGGGCAGGTCGCGGCCCTCGACGTTGCCAGCGAACTCGATCCCCGGCGCCTGGCCGAGCAGGCGGTGCGCCTCGACCACCTCCTCGCGGCCCTTGCCCGACTCCTCGCCGACGGTCAGCAGCCCCACCGTCGGGTTGGCGACGTCGAGCACGGCGGCGCTGAAGGCGGCGCCGAGGAAGGCGAACTGGACCAGGTGCTGGGCGCGGACCTCGACGTTGGCGCCGAAGTCGAGGAAGAGGACGGGTTTGCCGGGGACGGGTATCTGCACCGCCAGCGCCGGCCGCTGCACGCCCTTGAGGCGGCGCAGGCCGAAGGTGGCGGCGGCCATCGTCGCCCCGGTCGAGCCGCAGCTGACCATCGCCGCCGAGTCGCCCTCGGCGACGTCGCGGGCGGCGCGCACCACCGAGGCCTCCTTCTTCGCCCGCGCCGCCGGCACCGGGTCCTCGTCGTTGGCGATCAGCTCGGAGGTCTGGATGACCTCGATCCCCTCGACCCCGTCGAGGCCGAGCGCCCGCTGCGGTCCGAAGACGCGCACGCCGATCCCGTCGGCGGCGGCCAGCCGCGCGCCCTCCGCGAGCACGTCGAAGCCCTGCTCCGCACCGAAGCCGTCGAGGGCAACGGTGACCGCGCGCTCAGGCGCCACGGCTACTCGTGGCTGTGGGAGGCGGTCGGGTCGCTGATCCGCTGCTCGACGACTTGACGCTTCGCATAGGTCCCGCAGGTCGGACAGACGCGATGAGGGATCCGCGGACTGTGGCACTGCGGACAGCGGTTAATCGTGGCCTTGTCGGCCTTATGCTGAGCACGGCGCTTGTCGCGGCGCGCACTCGAAGTTCTCTTCTTAGGGACGGCCATCGGTCGCGAGATGGTAGCGGGTAGGTGTCGATGAGGGGTGGGGGGAGAGGAAACAACAAACAAAAACACACAAAAAAAAAAAAAAATGTTTTTTTTTTTGTGGTTGTTTTGTTTTTTGTTTTGTTTTCACCCCACCCCTAATCGACACCTACCCGCTACCATCTCGCGACCGATGGCCGTCCCTAAGAAGAGAACTTCGAGTGCGCG
>JBQCIG010000097.1:0-14904 GCA_051953975.1 Solirubrobacterales bacterium
CCTACGCTCTCTGGGCCGAGAATACCCGCCTGGGGGTGTTGGCGGCCGCTTCGGCTGCTTCACCCAATCCTAAATACACACCAGCTGGGGGGGGCCATTGGCGGTGGCGGCCACGCCCGGAGACGTTCGTGAGGCGCTAGGGGCGGCCATCGATGCGCTCGCCGCAGCGGGCGTCGAAGGGCCCCGACTGGATGCCGAGCTGTTGCTTGCCGAGGCGATCGGGTGGGACCGGGTGCGGATTGCCGCCGAACCCGAGGCGGAGGTTCCGGCGGCGGCGGGACGGAGGTTTGGCGAGCTGGTGCGGCGGCGGTTGCGGCGCGAGCCAGTCGCCTACATCCTCGGCCGCAAAGCCTTCTGCAACCTCGAGCTGGCGGTCGACCGGCGGGTGCTGGTGCCGCGGCCTGAGACCGAGCTGCTGGTCGAAGTGGCGCTGGAGCTGCGGCCGGCGAGCGTGCTCGACGTCGGCACCGGCTCCGGTGCGATCGCCCTCGCGGTCGCCGACGAGCTGCCGGAATGCGCGGTGACCGCCACCGACACCTCGCCGGGCGCGCTCGAAGTCGCCCGCGCGAATGCGGAGCGGCTGGGGCTGGCGGGGCGCGTCCGGTTCTTCGCAGGGACTCTGCCGCCGAGCGATGGCTCTGGCTCGGACGCCGGCCACGATCTGATCCTCGCCAACCTCCCCTACGTCGCCGAGCGGGACTGGCCCTCGCTGCAACCCGAGGTCACGCAATGGGAGCCGCGCGAGGCGCTCCTCGCCGGATCCGACGGCCTCGACGTCTATCGCGCCTTCATCCCCGAGGGCGCCGGTCATTTGCACCGCTATGCGGGACAAATGACCGGAGCGCTTGCGGTCGAGGTGGGGGAGGGGCAGGCGCCGGCGGTGGTGGAGCTGATGCGCGCGGCGGGATTCGGCGAGGTGGAGACGCGACGGGACCTGGCCGGGATCGAGCGCGTGGTCCTGGCTCGGTGGCAACCGGCTGCCGCCGGGGTAGGGGAGACGCGATGACCGAGGTGATCCAACTGCGCAGCGGCGAGGCGAACGTTGCCCGCAAGGCGCTCGAACGCTGCGTCTCCGGCGGCGGCGTCGCCGTCTTCCCCGCCGACGGCCTCTACGGCCTCGCCTGCGACCCGCTCAACTCGGAGGCGATCGCGAGGATCCACCGGCTGAAGGGACGCGACGACGGCAAACCCTCGGCGGTCATGTACTTCTCGCCGCTGGCGATGCGCGAGCTGGTCGCCGAACTCGGCCCCCGCACCGCCGGCGTCGTCAGCGTGCTGATGCCCGGCCCGGTGACGCTGATCGTCAGGAACCCGAAGCGGCGCTACCCGCTCGCCTGTCGCGAGGACCGCGAACGCCTCGGCATCCGCCTGATCGGCGGCCCGCTGGCGGGGACGATGTCTCCCGTCTTCCAGACCTCGGCCAACGTCAGCGGCGAGTACGCTCCCGCCCGCTTCGAGGAGGTCCCGGCCTCGATCGTCGACGGCGCCGACCTAGCGATCGACGGCGGCGAGCTGCCCGGCATCCCCTCGACTGTCCTCGACATCACCGCGATCGACGAGGACGGCTCCTGGCGCGTCCTCCGCGACGGCGCCCTCTCCCCAGGCGACCTCACCAGCGCCCTCGCCTCAGTCGGCCTCGACTGAGGTCGACGGGACGATTTCCGGTCTATATAACCGGTTTTCGTCCCGTCGGCAGGGGCGGCAGCCGGTGTGGCGGGGTCAGCAGCCGGGGTGGCCGGGATAGGGGAGGCGGACCCGCACCTTCGAGGTGTTGTCGTGCTCGTTCGACTCGAAGAGGTGGCGCTTGGGATCGACGGTCATCACGTAGGCGAAGCAGCCGCGCAGGCCGGCGACGTCGATCCACTGCTTCGAGTAGGCGGCGGGGTAGATATCCGACCAGCCGACCGAGGTGCCGAGGACATCGTGGTGGATGAACGGGTCCTGCCTGCAGCCGGGGTAGTGGCGATGCGAGGGTGAGCGGCGGCCGGGGCGGGTGCGGTCGAGGTCGCGCAGGCAGTAGTTGAGCTTGGGGCTGGTGCGCAACACGGGGCCGAGGCCGCCGCCGGGCCGCACGCGGCGCAGCTCGAAGCGCGCCAGCTGGTGGACCTTCCAGTAGGAGCCGCCGAAGTAGGCGCCGACATCGGTGAAGTGCAGGGTGGCCTGGGTGGGCAGGGTGATGTGGCCGCCGCCGCGCTTGTAGATCCGCTGGTTGACCCGCATCGAGTGCCAGCCGTTGCGCCGCCCGCGCAGCTCCATCGGCCCGCGGCCGCGGCTCTCGACGTCGCTGGTCGCCCGCAGCAAGACGTGCCCGGCGCCGGCGTGCTGGACGTACAGTTCGCTCGGCTTCCCGATTCGCAGGTTGGGACAGCGAAGGTGCTTCGCCTGCGGCCCTTCGCAGGGATTCTCGACCGCGGCGGTGGCGACCGTGGGCAGCGCCAGCAGCAGCGTCAGGGACAAGAGGAAAATGCGGAGACGCACCGAGCCCAGACTATCCCGAGCCGTTGCTATGGTCGCCGGACATGCCCGACTTGCCGGACAATTTCCAGACTGCGCCGCTGAGCGAGGTCGACCCGGAGATCGCGACCGTCCTCGATCGCGAGCTCAACCGCCAGCGCCGGACGCTGGAGATGATCGCCTCGGAGAACTTCGTGCCGCAGGCGGTGCTGGAAGCGGTCGGCTCGGTCCTGACCAACAAGTACGCCGAGGGCTACCCCGGCCGCCGCTACTACGGCGGCTGCGAGGAGGTCGACGTCGCCGAGCAGCTGGCGATCGACCGCGCCAAGGACCTGTTCGGTGCCGAGCACGCCAACGTCCAGGCCCACGCCGGCGCCCAGGCCAACAACGCCGCCTACATGGCGCTGATCGAGCCCGGCGACACGATCCTCGGCCTCGCCCTCGACCACGGCGGCCACCTCAGCCACGGGATGAAGCTGAACGTCAGCGGCAAGCTCTACCACCCGGTTCCCTACCACGTCAGCCGCGACGACTTCCGGGTCGACATGGAGGAGGTCGAGCGGCTCGCGCAGGAGCACAAGCCGGCGCTGATCGTCGCCGGCTGGTCGGCTTATCCGCGCCAGCTCGACTTCGCTGCCTTCCGCGAAATCGCCGACTCGGTCGGGGCGAAGCTGATGGTCGACATGGCCCACTTCGCCGGCCTCGTCGCCGCCGGTGAGCACCCGAACCCGGTCCCGCACGCCGACGTCGTCACGACGACGATCCACAAGACCCTCTGCGGGCCCCGCAGCGGGATGATCCTTTGCCGCTCCGAGCACGCGAAAGCGATCGACAAAGCGATCTTCCCCGGCCAGCAGGGCGGGCCGCTGATGCACACGATCGCCGCCAAGGCGGTCGCCCTCCACGTCGCCGCCAGCGAGCAGTTCAAGCAGCGCCAGCGCCAGACGGTCGCCAACGCGCGGGCGCTGGCGGCCGGCCTGGAAGCGGGCGGCGTCCCGGTGATCACCGGCGGCACCGACGTCCACCTCGTCCTCGTCGACCTCACCCCGACCGGCCTCGACGGCCAGACCGGGGAGGACCGGCTCGAGGAGGTCGGGATCACCGTCAACCGCAACGCGATCCCCTTCGACGAGCGGCCGCCGATGAACCCCTCCGGGCTGCGGATCGGCACCCCGGCGCTGACCACCCGCGGGATGGGCACCGACGAGATGACCGAGATCGCCGAGGTGATCGTCGCCGCCCTCGGCACCGACTTCGAGGCCTCGAAGGAGGACCTGCAGGCCCGCACCGGCGCCCTGATGGACCGCTTCCCGCTCTACGCGGAGCTCGCGGCCACCGTCTAAGCCCTTGAAGGTCTGGGTCGACATGAGCGCCCCCGCGCATGTCCTCGTGCTGCGGCCGATCATCGAGCGCCTCGAAGCCGAAGGCCACACGGTCGAGATCACCTCGCGCGACTACGCGCAGACGCAGGCGCTGCTCGACCTGCACGGGCTGCCGCACACGCCGATCGGCCGCCACGGCGGCGCCTCGCGGCTGCGCAAGGGCTACCGGCTCGCCGCTCGCAGCGCGCAGATGCTGCTCTTCGGCCGCGGCCGCGAGTTCGACCTGGCGTTGGCCCACGGCTCCAACGACCTCGCGATCGCCGCCCGCCTGCTCGGCATCCCCGAGGCCAACATGCACGACTACGAGTACGCGGTCACCCAGCACCGGATCGGCTGCCGCTTCGCCAGGCGGGTGATGTTCCCCGACTCGGTGCCGCTGGAGCGGCTGCGTCGCTTCGGCGTCACGCCCGAGAAGTACTTCCCCTATCCGGGCCTGAAGGAGGAGTACTACCTCTACGACTTCGAGCCCGACGGCGAGGCGCTGCGGCGCCTCGGGGTCGACGAAGAGCGGGTGGTGGTGATCGTCCGCCCGCCGCCCGACGTCTCGCTCTACCACCGCAAGTCGAACCCGCTCTTCCCCAAGGTCCTCGACCGGCTCGGCCGCGACGAGGGCGTACACGCGGTGGTGCTGCCGCGCACGCAGGCGCAGCGCGAGTTCATTACCGGCCTGCGGCTGCCCTCGGTGATCGTCCCGCCCGGCGCGGTCGAGGCCCAGAGCCTGGTCGCCCTCGCCGACCTCGTCCTCTCCGCCGGGGGGACGATGAACCGCGAGGCCGCCGCCCTCGGGACGCCCGTCTACACCACCTACGGCGGCCGCCTCGGCGGCGTCGACGAAGCGCTGATCAAGTCCGGGCGCCTGCGCCCGCTGACCGATCCGCGGGCGCTGGAGCTGAGCAAGCGCACCGCCGAGGCGACCCCGATCCGCCGCGATCCCGCCTTCCTGGTTGAGACCATCCTCGGTACCGTCGGAGCGAAACCATTGCGCGAAGAGCCTCATCCCGTCACGCCTTCCTGAGCGAGCTGCCCGAGCCCGAGCCCGGCCTCGAAGAACTGGTCGCGCCTGCGCTCGAGGGCGACCCGCGGGCGGTCGACCACGTCCTGCGGGCGCTCGACGTCCTCATCTCCGCCTCGATCCTGCTCGTCCTCTCGCCGCTCTTGGCGCTGGTCGCGCTGGCGATCGCGCTCGACTCCGGCCGCCCGGTCCTCTACAGGGGCGCCCGCGTCGGCCGCGCCGGCAAGCTCTTCTGGATGTACAAGTTCCGCACGCTCAACCCCGACGCCGAGACGCGCCTCGGCCCCTATTACGGCGAGGAGCTGACCCGCCGCACCGAGGAAGAGCGGACCCGGATCGGCGGCGCCCTGCGCAAGACCCACCTCGACGAGCTGCCGCAGCTCTGGAACGTGCTCCGCGGTGACATGTCGATCGTCGGCCCGCGCCCGATCCGCCCCGCCTTCTTCGCCGAGCTCTGCCGCGAGATCCCCCAGTACTGGCAGCGCCTCGTCGTCCGCCCGGGCGTGACCGGCTTCGCGCAGACGCGGATCACCCGCGAGGACACCTGGGCCGACAAGCTCGCCCACGACATGGAGTACATCGCCGACCGCTCGGTCGCGCTCTACGTCCAGGTGCTGCTGGCGACGGTCGCCAAGGTCGCGGGCCGCGGACAGCCGACCTCCTGAGCGGCTGCGAGACTGCCGCCCATGTGCGGCATCTGCGGCGTCGTCGCCGGCGAGCGCGAAGGGACCCCCGACCTCGAGGCGGTGGCGAGGATGAGCGCCCGCCTCGCCCACCGCGGCCCCGACGATGACGGCCTCTTCCACGAGGGGCCGGTGGCGCTGGCGGCCCGCCGGCTCTCGATCATCGACCTCGCCCACGGCCACCAGCCGATCGAGAACGAGGACGAAAGCGCCGTCGTCGTCCAGAACGGCGAGATCTACAACTACCGCGAGCTGAAGCGCGAGCTCGAGGGGCGCGGCCACCGCTTCGCCACCCGCTGCGACACCGAGGTCCTCGTCCACCTCTACGAGGAGCACGGGGATGGATTCGTCGAGCGCCTGCGGGGGATGTTCGCGCTCGCGCTCTGGGACAAGCGGCGGCAGCGGCTGTTGCTCGCCCGCGACCGCTTCGGGATCAAGCCGCTCTACTACCGCGAGCACGCCGGCGGCCTCTCCTTCGCCTCGGAGCTGAAGGCGATGCTCGAGCAGCCCGGCTTCTCGCGCGAGATCGACCCCCGGGCGGTCGCCGCCTACCTCGCCTTCAACTCGATTCCGGCGCCGCTGACGATCTTCGCCGAGGCGCGCAAGCTGCCGCCGGGCTACCTCTTGGCGTGGGAGGGGGGAGAGGCCGCACTTCGCCGCTACGCGCGCCCGGGCTCGGTACCGGCCGGCGAGGCGCGCCGCGGCTCTGAGGCCGAGCTCGCAGCCGAGCTGCGCGAGGTGCTCGACGACAGCGTCCGCGCCCACCTCGTCGCCGACGTCCCGGTCGGGGTCCTGCTCTCCGGCGGGGTCGACTCCGGCGGCCTCGCCGCGCTCGCCTCGCGCCACGCCGGCGAACCGCTGAAGACCTTCTCGATCGGCTTCGAGGAGGCCGGCTTCGACGAGCTCTCGCGGGCGCGCCTGGTCGCCGAGCGCTACGGCACCGACCACCACGAGCTGGTCCTCCGCCCCGACGCGGTCGAGCTGCTGCCGAAGCTGGTCGAGGCCTTCGACGAGCCCTTCGGCGACTCCTCGGCGCTGCCGACCTACCTCGTCTCCGAGCTCGCCGCCGGCCAGGTCAAGACCGCCCTCTCCGGCGAGGGCGGAGACGAGCTCTTCGGCGGCTACTACACCTACGTCGCCGATCTGCTTGCCCGCCGGGTCGGCCGCCTCGCCGCCCTCGCCCACCCGCTGGCCGAGGCGCTGCCGAGCCGGGCCGAGCGGGTCGGCTTCGACTCCAAAGCCAAGCGCTTCGCCCGCGCTGCCGCATTGCCGCCGCTGGAGCGCCACCATGGCTGGAAGGAGATCTTCTCGCCGGGCGCCCGGGCCGAGCTGGCCGGCCCTGCGGTCGCGACCTGGGACCCGCTCGACCTCTACCGCGAGCGCTACGCCGAAACCGAGGGCGCCGAGCCGCTGGCGCGGATGCAGGACGTCGACCTCGGCATCTACCTCGTCGACGACCTGCTGGTCAAGACCGATCGCCTCAGCATGGCCCACTCGCTGGAGCTGCGCGTCCCCTTCCTCGACCCGAAGGTGGCCGAGTTCGCCTTCTCGCTGCCGCGGAGGATGAAAGTGCGCGGCTTCGCCAAGAAGCGGCTGCTGCGGCGGGCGCTGGAGCCGCTCCTGCCACGCGAGGTCGTCCACGGCCGCAAGCAGGGCTTCTCGATCCCGCTCGCTGCCTGGCTGCGGGGGCCGCTGGAGCCCTTCGCTCGCGAGGTGCTCGCCCCGGCCACGCTCGAGCGCCAGGGCCTGCTCGACCCCATCGCCGTCACCCCGCTGCTCGACCGCCACTGCTCGGGCCGCGAAGATCTCTCTCGACAGATCTGGGGACTGATGGCCCTGACCCTCTGGTTCGACCGCTATGCCAACTAACCAAGAAGCCCTCTTCGCCTTCCTCGCTGCCTTCGTCCTGGCCCTGGTGCTGGTGCCGCTGACGAAGTGGCTGGCGGTGCGGGTGGGGGCGATCGACTATCCCAACGAGCGCTCGATGCACACGGTGCCGACGCCGAAGCTCGGCGGTCTCGGAATCCTCGTCGCGGCCGTGGTCGCCGGCATCCTCTGGCTGCCCGACGACGGTGAGAGCAACGCGATCATCTACGGCGCAGTCGCGATCGCCTGGGTCGGCTTCCTCGACGACGTCTTCGAGCTCTCGGCGGCACCGAAGCTGCTCGGTCAGATCGTCGCCGTGGTGATCCCCGTCTCGGCCGGCGTCACCGTCGAAAACTTCACGATCCCGTTCTTCGGCCGCCTCTCGCCGGGGACCGTCGACCTCTTCCACCTCTGGGGGGCGACGATCCAGCTCGGCGACGTCGCCACCGTGCTCGGGCTGGTCGCGGTGATCAACGTGATCAACCTGATCGACGGCGTCGACGGCCTCGCCGCCGGGGTCGCCGTGATCTCGGCCCTGACCCTGGCGACGATCGCCCTCTCGCTCGAACGCACCGCCGCCGGGGTGCTGTCGGCGCTGACCGCCGGCGCCGCCCTCGGCTACCTGCGCTGGGGGTTCCCGCCGGCCAGCACCTTTATGGGCGACACCGGCTCCAACCTGCTCGGCTACCTGCTCGGCACCGTCGCCGTGCAGGGGGCGCTGAAGACGAACGCGGTGATCGCCCTCTTCCTGCCGCTGATCATCCTCGCGGTGCCGATCCTCGACACCGGCTTCGTGGTCGCCAAGCGGCTCAAATACGGCAAACCCATCTACAAAGCCGACCGCTGGCACTTCCACCACCGGATGGCCGACATCGGCTTCTCCCAGCGCCGCACCCTGCTCTACCTCTACGGCTGGGCGGCGGTGATGTCGGGCCTCGCCCTGGCGCTGCGCTTCGTCCCCTACAGCGACAACCACGGCCACTTCAACGCGCTCTGGACCGCGGTGATGGCGGCCTGCCTGATCGCCGCGCTCGCCGCCAGCATCTACCTGGTCGAGGTGCTGGAGATCTTCAAGCTGCGCCAAACCCGCCTGCGTCAGCTGATCACGCTGCGCCGCGAGGTCGGCAAACCCGCGCCGGAGCTGCAGGAGGTCAACGTCGCGGTCGAGCAGGAGCTGGAAACCGGCTCCTTTCCGGCGATCGATCCTGAAACCGGCGAGTTCGACGCACTGGATCGGTAAGGGGTGTCGTGGCAACCCTCACGAAGTGGCTTGAGAAAGCCATTCGCGGGCCAGGTTGGGTATAGTCGTGGGTGCGCCCACTCTGCCCCGAGTTGGGCGCTGTTCCTTGTTATGTCTCCTCCTAAGTACGTCGATCTAATCGCGCTCACTGCCGCGCTGGCCGTTTTCCTGCTCGGTGGCTTTCCGCTGCTCGGGTACGCGGTGGCGGCCGCAGCGTGGCTTGCGCAGCGGGCGCTGCAGGCGCTCGCCAACCGACGCATGAAGGAACACCTGGCCGCCGGCAACCGCCAGAAGGCGATGGGAATCGTCGCCGGCACGACCCTCGGCCGGGTTTGGCTGATGGCCACCGCGGTGCTGCTCGTCGGCCTGGCGGAACGGCAGTCCGGGCTCGCCGCCGCGGTGCTGCTGGCAGCGCTCTTCACCATCTCCTTCGCCGCGCAGGGGCTCGCCCACCTGCTCGAACAGCCTGAGGGTCAGGGGATCGCGTGAGCACCCACGGAGCAGTTGCGCAGGCGCCCGCCGGCGCCCAGCAGCCCGACCCTCCCGAGCGCGACGGCATGAGCACCAAAGCCAAGGTCTTCATCGGCCTCGGCGCCTACCTCGCGGTCGCGATCCTGCTGCTGCTGATCTTCGGCAACGCCGGCAAGAACGAAGCGTTCAAGCCCCAGAACGAGTTCAAGCTCGACCCGTGGATCTCGATCCACCTCGGCGGCGTCGACCTCAGCATCAACAAAGCCGTGCTCTACCTGTTCCTCGCCAGCGTCCTGACGATCTTCACGATGGTCTGGATCGCGCGGCGGATGCAGCAGAAACCGAACCGGGTCCAGGCCGCGGTCGAGGTCTCCTACGACCTGACCAAAAACACGATCACCGGCGGCAGCCTGCAGGGCAAAACGGCGTCCCGCTGGTTCCCGTTCATCGCCGCCCTCTTCTTCTGGATCTGGTTCTCGAACATGATCGGCTTCCTGCCGCTGCCGACCAACACCGAGCACGAGATCTCGATCTTCGGCCTGCAGATCCCCACCTTTGCGGTCTACGCCGCGACCGCGAACATCTCGATCCCGCTGGTCCTCACCCTGGTCGTCTGGCTCACCTACCACGTCGAAGGGGTCCGCGCCAAGGGCTTCTTCCCCTACCTGGCGAGCTGGCTGCCGCCCGGCCTCGAGGACAAGGGCGTGGGCCTCAAGGCGCTGATCTTCGTGATCGAGGCGATCTCCCACTTCGCCCGCCTGATCTCGCTCTCCGTCCGGCTCTTCGCCAACATCCTCGCCGGTCACCTGCTGCTGCTCTTCATGGGCGGCGGCCTCGCGGTGCTGCTCGGCATCGCCGCCCTGGGGGCGCTCACCTTCCCCCTCGCCTTCTTCTTCTTCATCCTCGAGGTCGGCCTGATCGCCACCTTGCAGGCATTCATCTTCTCGACGCTTAGCGCTATCTACATCGGCGGAGCGACCTCCGCCTCTCACTAGAAAAGGAGCAACGTTTCCAATGGATCTGTCCCCTGTCGCCGCCGCCGTCACCGACGAAGGCGTCAAAGGCGCCGGTAAAGCGATCGCCCTCGGCGTCGGCGCCGGCCTCGGCTCGATCGGCGCCGGCATCGGCATCGGCTTCATCTTCGGCAAGGAGATCGAGTCGGTCGCCCGCCAGCCCGAGATGAAAAGCGAGCTGGAAAGCATCCGCTGGCTCGGCTTCGCGCTGACCGAGGCCGTGGCCTTCTACACCTTCATCTTCGGCCTGATCGCCTTCTTCCTCTCCTAGGTCGATGCAGCTGCTCGGCTACATAGCGGCGCTCCCGCTCGGCAAGGAGGAAAGCGGCGGCAGCTTCCTGGTCTCCCCGGGCCTCGGCCTGATGATTTGGACGCTGATCCTGTTCCTGGTCACGATGTGGGTGTTGAGCAAGGTCGCCTTCCCGAAAATCCAGGAAGCGCTCGACAAACGCGCGAAGACGATCAGCGAGTCGATCGAGGCCGCGGAACGGCAGCGCCGCGAATCGGATGAGTTGCTGGCCGAGTACCGGTCCCGGCTGGCCGAGGCGCGGGAGCAGGCCGACGAGATCATGGCCCGCGCCCGCAAAGCGGCCGAGACGGCCGAAGCCGAGGCTGCTGCCGCCGGCAAAGAGAGGCGCGAGGAGCTGGTCGAGGCCGCCAAACGCGACATCGAGGCGGAGACGCGTCGCTCGCTGGACCAGATCCGCCAGGAGGTTGCCGACCTGACCGTGCTCGCGACCGAGAAAGTAACCCGCAAATCGCTCAGCGCCGAGGATCAGAAACGCCTGGTCGAGGAGGCGCTCAGCGAGGTCGACTTCTCCGCCCTCTCGGGCCCGGAGAACAACTAGCCCATGGCCGAGGCAGCTCGCGTGTACGCCGAGGCCCTCTTCGAGGCCGGCAAGGACAGGGGCAAGCTGGACGCGCTGCATGCGCAGCTCGGCGAGTTCGCCGACGCCGTCGACCGCAACCGCGAGCTACAGGTCTTCTTCTTCAGCCCGTACCTCTCTTCCGCCGACAAGGTGGAGGGGATCGCGCGGGCGATCTCGGGCGCCGAGCCCGAGCTGATCAACTTCCTCGAGCTGCTCGTCGAGAAGCACCGGATGACGGAGATCTTCCGCATCCGCCGCGAGCTCGACGAGCTCTGGAAGCGAGAGAACCGCCGTATCGACGTCACCGTCACCAGCGCCGTCGAGCTGGAGCCGGGGGTCGTCGCCAAAATCGGCCAGGAGGTCGAACGCCAGACCGGGGAGGAGGTCGACCTCTCGAGCAGGGTCGACAACGAGATCCTCGGCGGCATCGTGCTCCAGGTCGGCAACATGGTTCTGGACGCGAGCATCTGCACTCGCCTGGAGAAACTTCGAAAGAGCGTCGCCACCGCGGCGTAAGGAGGCATAGAGCACCCGATGGAGATCAAGCCCGACGAGATCGCAAGCATCCTGCGAGAGCGGATCGAGGGACTGGAGACCGATTCCGCCGACCTCTCCGAGGTCGGCACGGTCCTGTCCGTCGCCGACGGAATCGCCCGCATCCACGGGCTCGACAACTGCATGGCGCTGGAGATGCTCGAGCTCGGCCATGGCGTCACCGGCCTCGCGCTCAACCTCGAGGCCGATAACGTCGGTGCCGTGCTGTTCGGCGAGTGGGACAAGATCGTCGAGGGCGACACGGTCAAACGGACCGGCCACCTGCTCGAGATCCCGGTCGGCGAGGAGCTGCTCGGCCGCATGGTCGATCCGCTCGGCCGCCCGCTCGACGACCGCGGCGACATCAACACCTCCGAGACCCGCCCGGCCGAGTTCAAAGCCCCCGGCGTTGTCCACCGCCAGCCGGTCGAGGAACCGGTCCAGACCGGCCTGATGGCGATCGACGGGATGATTCCGATCGGCCGCGGCCAGCGAGAGCTGATCATCGGCGACCGCCAGACCGGCAAGACCGCGATCGCGATCGACACGATCATCAACAACAAGGACAAGGACCTGATCTGCATCTACGTCGCGATCGGGCAGCGGATGTCTACCGTGGTCCAGCTGAAAGAGATCCTCGAGGAAAACGGGGCGATGGAGAACACGATCATCGTCGCCGCCCCCGCCGACGAGGCCGCCCCGATCAAGTACATCGCCCCTTACGCGGGCTGCGCGATGGGCGAGCACTTCCTCTACCAGGGCAAACACGCGCTCTGCGTCTACGACGACCTCACCAAGCACGCCTACGCCTACCGGCAGATGTCGCTGTTGCTGCGGCGCCCGCCGGGACGCGAGGCCTACCCGGGCGATGTCTTCTACCTGCACTCGCGCCTGCTCGAGCGGGCGGTGAAGCTGAGCGACGCGCAGGGGGCCGGCTCGCTGACGGCGCTGCCGATTATCGAGACCCAGGCATCCGACGTCTCCGCCTACATCCCGACCAACGTGATCTCGATCACCGACGGCCAGATCTTCCTCGAGTCCGACCTCTTCTACTCGGGCGTGCGGCCGGCGATCAACGTCGGCATCTCGGTCTCCCGGGTGGGCGGCAACGCGCAGACCAAGGCGATGAAGAAGGTCGCCGGGAAACTGCGCCTCGACCTCTCCCAGTATCGCGATCTCGAGGCCTTCGCCCAGTTCGGCTCCGAGCTCGACCCGGAGACGCAGAAAGCGCTCAACCGCGGGCAGCGCCTGGTCGAGCTGCTGAAACAGAAAGAGCGCGAGCCGCTCTCGGTCGCCGACCAGGTCGCCTCGATCTACTCCGGCACCGGCGGCTACCTCGACCGGATCAAAGTCGAGCGCGTGGCCGAGTTCCTTGCCGACCTGCGGGTCCGTCTCCACTCCGAGGAGTCCGAGCTGCTGGGCCGGATCGAAGAGAGCGGCCAGCTCTCCGACGAGGACGCCGAGGCGCTCGGCAAGGCGATCGCCGACTTCGTCGACGACTTCGGTCCCGACTTCGACGAGCACGGCGAGGCGCTCGAGGAGGGCGAATCTGACCGGGTTCACTCGAAAGAGGAGCGCGAGGCCCCGACTCGCACCCCCGGCGGCGAGACCGACTCGGACACGACCGAGAACGAGGAGGCCGCGACCCCGGCCTAGTCGCCGCCCGCGGAGTTCCCCATGGCAACGCAGAAGGAAGTCAAAAACCGCATCGCGTCGGTCAAGAACATCAACAAGATCACGCGGGCGATGGAGATGGTCGCGGCGGCGCGCCTGCGCCGGGCCGAACAGCGGATCGCCGACCTGCGGCCCTACGCCGAGGGAATCCGCAAGCTGACCCGGCGCGCCTCCGCCCAGGCGGGGGGCATCCCGCGGGTGCCGGTGCTGATCGAGCGCGAGAACGTCAACCGGGTCGGGATCGTCCTCGTCACCGGCGACCGCGGCCTCGCCGGCGCCTTCAACGCCAACATCATCCGCGAGGGCATGCGGATGGCGGCGGAGGTGCGCGAGGAAGGGGCCGAGCCCTCGTTTGCCGTCGTCGGCCGCAAGGGGGTCTCAGCGCTCACCTTCCGCAAACAGGACGTCTCCGCCTCCTACGTCGGCTTCACCGATCGCCCCGCCTTCGCCAACGCCCGCGAGATCGGCGAGGCGCTGACTGCGCGCTACGTCGACGAGGACCTCGACCGGGTCGAGCTGATCTACAACCACTTCGTCTCGCCGCTGACCCAGCACGTCTGGCGCCAGACCCTGCTGCCGCTGCAGCAGGCCGAGGTGAGCGGCGAGGGCGCCGAGGCCGAGGCCGCGGGCGAAGAAGAGGAAACCGAAGCGGAGCAGGCGCAGAGCCGCTCGGAGTGGTTCTACGAGCCCGAGCCGGAGCAGCTGCTGGCGCGGCTGATCCCCGAGTACGTGAACATCTCCGTCTACCGGGCGCTGCTCGAGTCGGCGGCCTCGGAGCTGGGGGCGCGGATGACCGCGATGCGCAATGCCGCCGAGAACGCGGAAGACATGATCGGCCGGCTGACCCTGGAGATGAACCGGGTCCGCCAGGCGGAGATCACGCAGGAGATCTTGGAGGTCGTCGCCGGCGCCGAGGCGCTCGGCTAGGCGGCAGGAAAACTTCGATTTGGAGACCAGAAAAGGAAGCGATGGCTGAGAACGGAAACGGAAGCAACGTGGGTCGCGTCGAGCAGGTCACCGGAGTGGTCGTCGACGCGGTCTTCCCCGACAACCTCCCCGAGATCTACTCGGCGGTGACGATCGAGACCGGCGGCAACGGCGACGGCGAACCGACGCAGCTGGTCTGCGAGGTGCAGCAGCACCTCGGCGACGACCGCGTCCGCACGGTCGCGATGGACGCCACCGACGGCATCCAGCGCGGCGACAAGGTCGTCGACACCGGCGGCCCGATCACGGTCCCGGTCGGCGACGCCACCCTCGGCCGCATCTTCAACCTGCTCGGCGAGCCGATCGACGAGGGCGACGAGATCGGCGAGACCGAGCGCTGGCCGATCCACCGTCCCGCCCCGGAGGCCTCGGAGCTGACCCCGACCCAGGAGATCCTCGAGACCGGGATCAAGGTCATCGACCTGCTGGCGCCGTACGCGAAAGGCGGCAAGGTCGGGCTGTTCGGGGGCGCCGGCGTCGGCAAGACCGTGCTGATCCAGGAGCTGATCCGCAACATCGCCGAGGAGCACTCCGGCCTCTCCGCCTTCTGCGGCGTCGGCGAGCGCTCGCGCGAGGGCAACGACCTCTGGCTCGAGATGAAAGAGTCGGGCGTGATCGACAAGACCATGCTCGTCTTCGGCCAGATGAACGAGCCCCCGGGCGCGCGCCTGCGCGTCGCCCTCTCCGGGCTGACGATGGCCGAGTACTACCGCGAGCAG
>JBQCIG010000098.1:0-3653 GCA_051953975.1 Solirubrobacterales bacterium
TGCCTCGGCCCCCCGCCAAAACTCCCCGCCCCCCTCACTCGGTGGCGGTCGGTTCGCCCATGAGCGGGCGCGAGCTGCGGATCGGCAAGGTGGCGAAGCTGGCGGGGACGACCCCGCGGACGATCCGCTACTACGAGGAGCTCGGCCTCCTGCCCGCCGCCGGCGAGCGGCGGCCGGGCGCCCACCGCACCTACGCCGAGGGCGACGTCGAGCGCCTCACCGAGCTGCTGCGCCTCAAGGACCTGCTCGGCCTCTCTCTGGAGGAGCTGAAGGAGCTGGTCGAGGCCGAGGGGGCGCGGGCGGAGTTGCGCCGCGAGTGGCATGGCGGCGTCGAGGACCCGGTCCGCCGCCGCCAGATCCTCGAGCAGTCGCTCACCTACATCTCCCGCCAGCTCGAGCTGGTGCGTCGCCGGCGCGAGGAGATCGTCAAGCTCGAAACCGAGCTGCTTGGACGCCGCAAGCGCGTGAAAACGCTACTGCGCGATCTCGATCGCGAGCCGGCCAGCTCTAGCCGCGGTAGGTAGGGAGTCCGGTGCCCCTCCCCCGAAGACCGTCGCGCAGCTGAGACGGATCGAAGGGCGCCGCCGTGACTTCTCGAGCTTTCGTGGGAGGGGCCCCGGACTCCCCTCCCACAGCTTCTGGCTGACGCCGTCCCAGGAAGCGTGTTGGCGAGGGAGCGGGGACCCCTCCGACAGAGGCTTTGGGTCAAGCTGCCGACATCGTCGGTTCCTGCTGAGACATACGGTCTCCAGCGGAGGGGCACCCGCTGCCTTACGGCCTAGGCGTCGACGGGGACGGTGACGCCGGCGGTCTGCTCTTCGAAGTGCTTGCTCAGCATCGTCACCTGGCCTTGGTAATTGGAGCCGAGGCCGGCACCGTAGAGCCGCTCCGCCGGCGAGGCCATCCACTCCAGCCCCAGCTTGCAGACCGGCTGGCGGTGCTCGACCATGAAGGAGACGTCGCGCGCTCGGACCTCCAGAGCCGCCCGGCTGCCGTGGCGGCCGCCCTCGGGGTCGTAGCCGAAGCCCGGGTCGAAGAAGCCGGCGTAGTGGGTGCGCAGCTCGCCCGCGGTGGGGTCGTAGGCCATCATCTCGGCAGCGATCTGCGGCGGGATGCAGACGCCCTCGGCCGAGAGCAGCAGGTAGAAGATCTCGGGCTCGAGGACGACCCTCCCCCCCGGCTCCGGGTAGACCGGATCCCAGTAGTCGGTCCAGCGGTAGGCGCGGATGCGCGAGAGGTCGACCGGCAGGCTGTTCTTCTTCGCCCGGTAGCCGACCACCCGGTCGGTCGGGCCGGAGAGGTCGAGGCTGAGGAAGAGTCCGTCGGCGACGGCGAGCTCGGACTGGCGCAGCGCGTGCGAGTCGAGGTAGAGCAGCGGGAACTCGTCCTGCAGCTCGCGGATCTCCTGGTCGGAGAGGCGGACGTCGCCGCGGGAGAGGCGCAGTTGGTTGAGTGAGAGCCCGGCCTTGACCTGGATCGCGAACGAGCGCGGGACGATCTCTAGGTAGAGCTTGCCGCCGTAGCCGGGCCGGATGTCGTCGAAGCGGTGATGGCGATCGGTGATGACCCGGGTGAAGACGTCGAGGCGGCCGGTCGAGCTCTTCGGGTTGGCCTTCGCGCGGACGTCGTCAGGCAGGTTCAGCTCCTCGATCAACGGCACCAGGTAGGGACGATCGCGCTCGAGCACCGCGCCGTCGCGTAAGTCGACGCGCTGGAAGGCGAGGCCGTCGATCTTCTCCTCGACCGTCGAGTCGACGTCGGGCAGGAACGAGCAGCGCAGCGCCCAGGCGAAGTCGCCGAGCCGCAGGTCGATGCTCGCCGGTTGCACGGCTTCGGGGCGGATCCGGTAATCCCCGGAGCTGACCCACTCGGCCTCGATCGCCTCGTTCAGCGCCTGCGAGGGAAGGACGCCGCTTTTCGGCTCGCTCATTCCGAGGAGACTATTCGCCGAGCCTCCTCCACGCCCAGGTAGGCGGTGAGGACAAATTCCAGAACTTCCGGAAACAGCTTCTCCAACTGCTCCGCTTCGCCGGCCAAGATCCGGCGCCCCAGCAGCGAGGCGATCCCCCCGACCACGGCTTCGTCGGTGGCCTCCGGCACTTCGGTCCCAACCGGGCCCGGCGGCGCCCCCCGTCGCAGATAGCCGACGAACGATTCGATCGCGGTCTGGTAGCGATCATAGACACCGCGACCAGCGCGCAAGCCTTCGACCAGGACGACGCTGGCGAGGGCCGGTTCCTCGGCAAATGTCTTGAGCAGCGCCCGGATCGCATGCTTGACGCGGTGCGCCCAATCCTTTCCCTCCGCCTCTTGACAGGCTTCGAGAACCTGGCCGCGAATTCGTTCGACGGCGACGTCATAAGCGGCTATGAAGCAGTCGTCCTTACTCTCGAAGTGTTTGTAGAAGTCACTCTTCGAGACCGCCGCTCGCTGGCCGATGAGTGACACAGTGGTTTTTTGATAACCCACCTCAAACAGCGCTTGGATCAGGCCGGCGACCAGCCTTTCGCGCTGATTTTTCGCCACAAACTCGGGCGATAGCCCGTGCCGTCCTCGAGGAAGTCGGTCCATTCCAGCATCGGAGTCTGCCACCGTACTGTCACTTTCGCCTCCCGATATCACTCACCTTTCCGACGCCGATATACGGGGCAAGGACGAACTGGGACAGTTCCGGCAGCAGCTCTCCGACTCGCGCGGTCTCTCCGCGCCGGATCTGCTGCTGGAGAATCCAGGCCACGCCCCCGACCAGCGACTCCTCGATCGTTTCCGGAAGATCCGCTCCGCCGGGGGCAGCCCGGCGGAGCAGCTCGACGAAGTCGCGCATCCCCGCGTCGTAGAGCCGCGCGGAGCTGGGCGTGGCGGAGATCGCCTCGACCATGCACATCCTTGCCAAGGAGGGATTCTCGGCGACGTAGTCGAGCAAAGCGGAGAGACCGGCGACGATCTCCTCCTCGCCCGAACCGTCGCTGTGCTCGCATGCCTCTTCGACCACCACCCTCATTGCCGTCAGAGCGGAGTCGACCGCGGAGAGGAAGAGATCCTCCTTGCCGTCGAAGTTGTCATACAGAGTTTTGCGTGCAACTGCGGCCCGGCGGACGATGTCGGCAATCTTCGTCGCCTCATAGCCTTGATCCGCGGTCAGGTCAGCAATAGCGTCCATCATGCGGCGCCGCTTATGGCTGGCGACGAACTCCCGGGGTAGCTCTGGGCGCATCTGCGTCATCCCCGTCCTCCCGCCTCCACATGCGCGAGAGATCGGGGAATAACAGCGGTGCTCAATGGATCACGCGACCTACCAATGTTCTGGTACCGTGAGAAAACTTTCATTGTTTTTAATGGAGACTTGTGAGTTTCTCGGTGGCCTTTGAACGCATCCAACTGAGTCAAGAGACCCTCCTCGCGGCGATCGGCGACGACTGGCCTCCCGAGCAGGTCGAGGCGGCTCTCGAGCTTCTCGCGAACAGCAGTGGCAAGTTTCCTTCTGGAGTGCGAACGCTTCCTTCCGATCTGATCCGGGCGATCCAGCGCGAGCGGCTGATCGTCGCCATGCTCAGCGCCGCCGCGTACCTCGGCTATCTCGAAACCAACGTCCAGGACGTGATCGACCGGGCCGGGGTATCTCGTCCCACCTTCTACGAGCACTTCTCCAACAA
>JBQCIG010000099.1:0-11488 GCA_051953975.1 Solirubrobacterales bacterium
TATCCGCCGCGCGCCGTCCGCGCGCGCATCTCCGACGCGAAGAACCAGTTGATCGACGGCGAGACCTACCTGGATGCGGCCAGTGGCGCCTTCGAGCAGATGGTCGGCCAGGCGTACCGGCTCTACGAGCGCCGCATGCTCGATGCGAACTCGATGGACTTCGACGACCTGCTGATGCGGACCGTCAACGTCCTCGAGCTCTTCGAGGAGGTCCGCCGGCGCTACCGCGAGCGCTTTCGGTGGATTCTGGTGGACGAGTACCAGGACACCAACCACGCCCAGTACCGGCTGCTGCAGCTACTGGCCGGCGAGGACGGGAACCTGACCGTCGTCGGCGACGAAGACCAGTCGATCTACGGCTTCCGCGGCGCTGAGGTTCGGAACATTCTCGAGTTCACGATCGACTTCGAGGACGCCTACGTCGTCAAGCTCGAGCAGAACTATCGCTCGACCGAGACGGTGCTGGAGGCCGCGAACGCGGTCATCTCGCACAATGCCGGCCGGCTCGGGAAGAACCTGTGGTCCGACCTCGGGGAGGGCGAGAAGATCCAGGTCGCCGAGCTCGAGGACGAGCACGCGGAGGCGCGGTTCGTCGCCGGCGAGATCGAGGAGCTGGTCGACCAGGGCGGGATCAGCCGCGACGAGGTCGCGGTCTTCTACCGGACCAACGCACACAGCCGCGTGCTCGAGGACATCCTGGTTCGCTACGAGCTCCCCTACCAGGTGATCGGCGGCACCAAGTTCTACGAGCGGGCCGAGATCAAGGACGCCGTCGCCTACCTCAGCCTGCTGGTCAACCCAGCCGACCTCGTCTCCTTCACCCGGGTCGTCAACTCGCCCCGGCGCGGGATCGGCAACACCACCCAGGGCCGGCTCGCCGCGCACGCCAACACGACCGGGCTGCCGATCTGGGAGGTGATCGAGCGGGTCGAGGAGGTGCCGGGCCTGAGCGGCGCCGCGATCAAGGCGGTCTCCCGCTTCTACGAGACGATCGCCGCCCTGCGCGAACGCGCCGACGGAGAAGGGCCGGTGGCGAGCCTGCTGGAGGCGGTGCTGCACGAGAGCGGCTACCTGGAAGCGCTGGCGGCGGAGCGGACGGTCGAGGCCGAAGGCCGGGCCGAGAACCTGGAAGCGCTGGTCGCCGGCGCCGCCGAGTTCGACATCGAGCGCGAGCGCGAGGGGGAGAGCGAGATCGCGCCGCTGGAGGAGTACCTGCAGCAGATCTCCCTCTACAGCGAGCAGGACTCGCTGCGCGCCGAGCAGGAGCTGGTGACGCTGATGACGCTCCACAACGCCAAGGGGCTGGAGTACGACACGGTCTTCGTCGTCGGCTGCGAGGACGGCGCCTTCCCGCACATGCGGGCGCTGGAGGAGGGGGGCGAAGAGGAGGAGCGGCGCCTCTGCTACGTCGCCATCACCCGCGCCCGCAAACGCCTCTACATGACCTGGGCGCGCGAACGGCAGCTGTTCGGCCGCTCCGAGCGCAACCTGCCGTCGCGCTTCGTCGATGAGCTGCCGGTCGAACTGACCGAGCGCCACTCGACCGCGGCGCAGAGCCTGGGGACGAGCTGGGAGACGCCGACGGCGAACCAGGTCGAGCCGGCGCAGCCACTCGATCCCGGGCCGGCGCTGGAGCTGCAGACCGGCGACGACGTCGTCCACGCCAGCTTCGGCGACGGGGTCGTGACCGGCGTCGAGCCGGGCGGGGTGATCGTCGTCCGCTTCTCCGGCGACGGCTCCGAGCGCAAGCTGATGGCCGACTACGCGCCGATCCGGAGGCGGTGAGCGGATGGCGGCGAGGGTGATCGACGGCAAAGCGGTGGCGGCGGCGGTGCGCGAGCGGGTCAAGGTAGACCTCGCCGCCTTCGAGCAGGAGACGGGGCGGGTGCCGGGCCTGGCCACCGTGCTGGTCGGCGATGACCCCGCCTCGGAGGTCTACGTGCGCAACAAGCGGCGGACCACCGAGGAGATGGGGATGCGCTCGATCCACCACGGCCCCGACGCGGGGATCAAGGAAGAGGAGCTGCTCGACCTGGTTCGCGAGCTGAACGGAGACGACGACGTCGACGGGATTCTCGTGCAGCTGCCGCTGCCGGCGCACATCGACGAGAACGCGATCATCGCCGCGATCGACCCGAAGAAGGATGTCGACGGCCTCACCCCGCACAACGCCGGGCTGCTCGCCCACGGCGCGCCCGGGCTAGTGTCCTGCACGCCGCGCGGGGTGATGGAGCTGCTCGCCCACGAGGGGGTCGAGCTGGAGGGCGCCGAGGCGGTCGTGGTCGGGCGCTCGAAGCTGGTCGGGGTGCCGGTGGCGCGGCTGCTGCTCGGCGCCAACGCGACCGTGACCACGTGTCACTCGCGCACCCGCGACCTCGACGCCGTCTGCCGGCGCGCCGACGTGCTCGTCGCCGCGGCCGGAGTGCCGCGGCTGCTCGGAGCCGAGGCGGTGAAGCCGGGGGCGGTGGTAATCGACGTTGGCGTCAACCGGCTCGAGGAGGGGCTAGTCGGCGACGTCGATTACGAGGCCGTGGCCGAGGTCGCCGCGGCGATCACGCCGGTCCCGGGCGGGGTCGGGCCGATGACGATCGCGATGCTGCTCTCGAACACCCTGCAGGCGGCCCGCCTGCGCACCGCCGCGGCCGCCTAGGACGCCCGGCCAGAAGTTCGCTTTTTCCGCCCAGGGCGGGTGTAGTGTCGAACCGACCGCCCAGCTAGGAGGAGGATCGGGATGGACCTGAACAAGCTGAGTACGGGGGAAAAGATCGCCGGCGCCTCGGCAATCCTCCTCTTCATCTTCATGTTCTTCGACTGGTACAGCGTCGACGTGTCGGTCAGCGGCGGCGCCTTCGTCGGCACCGCCAGCGGCGGCGGCGACGCCTGGGAAGCGTTCAGCGTCATCGACCTGATCCTGCTGCTGACGGTGCTGGTCACGGTGATCGCGGTGACGATCAACCTCACCGACGCCCTGGTCGAGCCTCCCGTCCCGATGAACGCGCTCGTCACCATCCTCGGCGGCGTCTCGGTCTTGCTGATTGTCTACCGGATCATCGACACCCCCAGTGCCGGCAGCTTTCCCGGCGTCTCGGTCGACGTCAGCCCCACGGTCGGGATCTTCCTCGGCCTGATCACCGCGGCCGGGATCGCCTACGGCGGCTACCGGGCAATGCAGGAAGAAGGGGTTACGTTCGGCGACGTCGGCGACCGCCTCGGCGGCGGCCGCGGCCCTGGCGGGCCCGGCGCACCCGGCGGCGGTGGAGAAGTGCCCCCGCAGCCGCCGGCCCCGCAGCCCCCTGCTTCTACGCCACCGCCTCCTCCGCCCCCGCCGCCGAGCTCGGGTCCCGGCGGGCCTCCACCCGCGTAGGACCTTCGGCTATACCTCGCGCGATCTGCTTGGCGAAGGCGATGATGGTCATCATCGGGTTGACGCCTACTGAGGTGGGGAAGAGCGAGGCGTCGGCGACGTAGAGGCCTCGGGTCCCGTGGACCTGGCCGTCGGCGGCGCAGACGCCCTCGCGCGGGTCGGCGCCGATCCGGGCGGTGCCCATCGGGTGGAACGCCTCGAGCCGCAGCTCCGAGGGCTTGACCCGGGCGGCTTCGAATTTCGGCAGGTCGCCGGGCCGCAGCGCGCCGAAGCGGGGGATGTTGGGGAACACCTCGGCGGCGCCGGCGGCGAAATGGACTTCGGCGGCGCGGGCGATCCCGAAGGCGATGCGGTCGGCGTCCTCGCGGGTGAGCTTGTAGGAGGCGCGAATCGCGCCGCCGTTGGCGAGCCCGACCCTGCCCGCGGAGCGGTCGGAGAGGTGGACGCCGATCGAGCCGACGTGGCCGAACTCGAGCAGTGCCCGCTGGTGCTCGCGGCCGGCGCCGAGCAGCCAGGCGCCCCCGAAGGCGAGCGGGGTGAAGGTCGCCTCCAGCAGCACGCCCTGCGGCTCCCACTCGTCGACGTAGAAGCTCTGCATCACCCCTTCCCAGCCGCGCACCTCCTCCTCGTAGCGGGCGCCGACCCAGCAGGCGGGGTGGATGTGGAGGTTGCGGCCGACCTGCGAGCCGCCGAGGCCCGAGCGCAGCAGCAGCTCCGGCGTGCCGAGGGCGCCGCCCGCGGCGATCACCGCCCGCCGCGCCCGCACCGCGAAGGGGCGGCTGCGGCCGCGCTCGTCGCGGGCCGCGCAGGCGAGGCCGACCGCGCGGCCGTCTTCGACCAGCACCCGCCGGGCCTCGACCCGGGCGCGCACCCGGGCGCCGGCGGCGACCGCGCGCGGCAGGTAGCTGACGTGCATGCCTCGCTTGGCGTCGATCGCGCAGCCGTAGGGGCAGGAGCTGCACTGGACGCAGTTGCCGGCGTTGCGGTGGATCGGGGCGCCGCTGGCGCCGAGCGCCGCCGCCCCCTCCATCGCCAGCTGGCCGTTACGGCCCATCCGCTCCGGGTCGAGCTGGGTCACCCGCAGGAACTCCTCCGCCTCGGCGTAGTCCTCGTCCAGCTCGCCGGCCCAGGCGATCCCGTAGCGCCTGCGCCAGCTCTCCAGCACCGGCTGCGGCGCCCGGAAGCAGGTGCCGGAGTTGATCACGGTGGTGCCGCCGACCGTTTTCGCCACCGGCACCGGAATCGCCGGTCGCCCTGCGGCGATCGTCAGGCCGGCGTCGCGGTAGAGCCGGGAGATCGCCTCAAGCCTGTCGGCGGGGTAGTTGTCGCGGTTGTAGTGGTCGCCGGCCTCCAGAACCAGGACGTCGAGCCCGGCTTCGGCCAGCAGCGCCGCGGCGACCGCGCCGCCCGCGCCCGAGCCGACGATCGCCACGTCGCATTCCTCGCCCTCGCCGCGCGGCTCGGTGTCGCCGAGCGATCCCGCCGGCTCCGGCAACGAGCCGTCCGCCAGCGCGCAGCCGATCTCGGTGCCGATTCGCGCTTCCACCGCCGGCACCACCGCGTAGCCGAGGGTGGAGAGGATCTTCGCCAGCAGCAGCAGGTCGTGGTGGAGGGGGAGGCGCGAGCGCTCGAGACGGCCGAGGAAATCTTCAGCGGCTTCCGGGTCGAGCCGGCTGAAGCGCCAGGGGAACGGCAGCCACTCGAAGGCTCGCAGGCCCAGGCGCAACCCGAGCAGCGTCCGCGGCGGGACCGAGCGCAGGAACTCGGCCACCGGCCGGGCGACGTCGACCTCGCGCTCCGCCGCCGGCAGGCCGTCGAGGCCCGGCGCCATCGCCGCGCAGATCGCGCTCAGCGTGCGCTGCTCAGCGGCCGAGAGCCCTGGCGAGCGCCTTCAGCCGGGCTCGGCGGGGCGGCCGATCCGGCCCGCCAGCGACCAGAGCCAGAGCGAGAGGAGCGCGAGGAAGCCGTCGACGAGGAAGTTGAGCAGGTAGATGAAGACCTGTTCGTCACCCACGAAGAAGGCGAGCGAGCCAAGCGAGGAGGCGGTCTTGCCGGCGGCGAGGACGAGCAGCAGCGGCCGGTAGCGGACCGGGTCGGCCTGGGCGACGAGGCAGATCCCGGCGATCACGACCATGTAGGCGAAGGCGAGCGCCAGCCAGAGGTCCTCCTGGGTGTGCGGGGCACGGTTGTGGTTGCCGAACCATTCGCCGACGTCGGAGATGACGTCGAGGACGCCGCTGGGGACGGCGATGAAGAGGATGCCGACGACCGCGAAGGTGACGGCGAGCAGGCGCAGGTTGAGGACGACGAATCTCTCGGCGCGCGGGCCCTGCATCGCCGCCACTCTAACTGGCTGGGCAGCCAGTCGCCATACCCACCTAGAATCCGGCGCTGATGATCGAGCGCGAGCAGGTACTCCACGTCGCCAAGCTGGCCCGCCTTCGGCTTTCCGAGGAGGAAGTGGAGACGATGGTGGGCGAGCTGTCGGGCATCCTCGACCACGTCGACCGGATCGGCAACCTCGACTTGGAGGGGGTCGAGCCGACCTCGCACGTGGTCGCGCTGGAGAACGTGTTGCGCGCCGACGAGCCCTGGCAGAGCCTGCCGCGCGACGTCGCCCTCGCCCCGGCGCCGGAACCCTCCGAAGGCGCCTTCCGCGTCCCCTCGCCGCAGGCGGACTAGTGGCCGACCTGCTCGACCTCACGGCCCTCGAGGCCCACGTCGCGGCGGCTGCCGGCGAGATCTCCCAGCAGGAGTACAACGACGCCTGGCGCGAGGCGGCGAAGGCCGATGACCTCAACGCCTACCTCTGGCAGGAGGAGGGCGAGGCCGAGGCACTCAGGGTCGAGCGCGACTGCATCGCCCCGGTCGCGGTCAAGGACATCTTCACCACCGCGGGCGTGCCGACCACGGCCGGCTCCCGCATCCTCGAGGGCTACCGCCCGCCCTACACCGCGACCGCCGTGCGCAGGCTGCTCGCGGCGGGGGCGCCGGTGCTCGGCAAGACCAACATGGACGAGTTCGCGATGGGCTCCTCGAACGAGAACTCCGCCTACGGTCCGGTCCTCAACCCCTGGGACCGCGAGCGGGTCCCCGGCGGCTCCTCGGGCGGCTCGGCCGCGGTCGTCGCCGGTGGCCTGGCGCCGTGGGCGATCGGCACCGACACGGGCGGCTCGATCCGCCAGCCGGCCGCCTTCTGTGGCATCGTCGGCCTGAAGCCGACCTACGGCGCGATTTCCCGCTACGGGATGATCGCCTTCGCCTCCTCGCTCGACCAGTGCGGCCCGCTCACCCGCGACGTCAGCGACGCCGCCCTGCTGCTGGCGATCCTGCAGGGGAGCGACCCGCTCGACTCGACCTCGGTCGGGATCGAGGGCGGGGTGTGTTTGCCGGACCGCGAGGACCTCTCAGGGCTGCGCTTCGGGGTCCCGGCGGAGCTGGCGGACGCCGACATGGACGCGGGGGTTCGCGCTGTCTTTGAGGCAACGCTGCGCAAGATCGAGGATCTGGGCGGCGAGATCGTCGCCGACTTGGCGCTGCCGAGCGCCGCGCACGGCATCTCCGCCTACTACGTGATCGCCCCCGCCGAGGCCTCCTCCAACCTCGCCCGCTACGACGGCGTCCGCTACGGGATGCGCGCCGGCGGCGGCGGCGACCTGATCGAGATGTACGAGACGACCCGCTCCGAGGGCTTCGGGGCCGAGGTGAAGCGGCGGATCATGCTCGGCACCTACGCGCTCTCCTCCGGCTACTACGAGGCCTATTACGGCCAGGCGCAGAAAGTGCGCACGCGGATCGCCGAGGACTTCCAGGACGCCTTCGAGGCGGTCGACTTCGTCGTCACCCCGACCGCGCCCTCGGTCGCCTTCAAGCTCGGCGAGAAGACCGACGACCCGCTCTCGATGTACCTGAACGACTTCTTCACCGTGCCGATGAGCCTCGCCGGGATCCCGGCGATCTCGATCCCGGCTGGCCTCGCCGAGCCCGAGGGCGGGGGACCGCAGCTGCCGGTCGGCTTCCAGATCGCCGCCCCCGCCTTCGCCGAGCAGCGGCTGCTCGACGCCGCCTACGCGCTCGAGCGGGGGATCGGCTTCGACGCCCGCCCAGGAGGCGCCGATGGCTGAGCTCGAGGCGGTGATCGGGCTGGAGATCCACGTCCAGCTGGCGACCAGGACGAAGATGTTTTGCGGCTGCGAGCTCTCCTTCGGCGATGAGCCGAACGTCCACACCTGCCCGATCTGCCTCGCCCACCCCGGCGTCCTGCCGGTGCCGAACGAGCAGGCGATCCGCTACGCGCTGCAGATCGGCCTCGCGCTCGGCTGCGAGATCGCGCCGTGGTCGATCTTCCATCGCAAGAACTACTTCTATCCCGACAGCCCGAAGGCCTACCAGATCAGCCAGTACGACATCCCGATCGCCAGCAACGGGCGGCTCGGGGACATCCGCATCCACCGCGCCCACCTCGAGGAGGACGCGGCGAAGATGGTTCACGTCGGTGAGTCGGGGCGGATCCACGGCTCCGGCGCCTCGCTGGTCGACTTCAACCGCGGCGGCACGCCACTGGTCGAGATCGTCACCGAGCCGGACCTGCGCGGCGCCGCCGAAGCGGCCGAGTGGGCGCGGCTCCTGCGCGAGACCGTGCGCCAGCTCGGCGTCTCCGACGTCAACATGGAGGAGGGGAGCCTGCGCGTCGACGCCAACGTCTCGGTGCGCCCGGCGGGCAGCGAGGAGCTCGGGACCAAGACCGAGCTGAAGAACATGAACAGCTTCCGCTTCCTGCAGCGGGGGATCGAGGCCGAGCTCCAGCGCCAGCGCGGGGTGATCGAGGCCGGCGGCAGGGTCGAGCAGGAGACGCTCCACTTCGACCCCCGCAGCGGCGAGCTGACGCCGCTGCGCTCGAAGGAGGAGGCGCATGACTACCGCTACTTCCCTGAGCCCGACCTGGTGCCGCTGGCGCCGACCGAGGAGATGCTGCGCGAGGCGCGCGAGGCGCTGCCGGAGCTGCCGGCGGCGCGGATCGCCCGCTACGAAGGGATCGGGCTCCCGCCCGACGTGGCGCTGACGCTGGCGACCGACCCGGAGACCGCGGACTACTTCGAGCAGGCGACCGATGCCGCCGACGGCGTCGAGCCGAAAGTGGTCGCCAACTGGGTGACCGGCGAGCTGGCCGCGGCGCTGCGCGGGGCCGAGGTCGAGGGGGGTGCCGCCGCCGCCAAGGTCACGCCCGAGTCCCTCGCCGCCCTGGTGAGGATGGTCGGCGAGAAGAAGATCTCCCACGGCAGCGGCAAGGCCGTCCTCGCGGCGCTGGTCGAGGAGGGGGGAGACCCCGCCGCGATCGTCGAGCGCGAGGGCCTGGCGCAGATGTCGGACTCCGGTGAGCTGGAGGCGATCGTCGAGAAGGCGATGGCCGAGAACCCCGACGCCGTCGAGAAGATCCGCGAAGGCAACGGCAAGGCGATCGGCGCCATCGTCGGCGCCGTCATGCGCGAGACCAAGGGCCCCGCCGACGGCCGCGAGGTCAACCGCCTGATCCGGGAGCGGCTCTAAGGCCCTCCGATAGGCTCGGTCCGATGGGCGGGTACCTCTCGACCGAACGGCCGCTGGGCGAGATCACCGGCCAGTACGACCGGGTCGCCCGCTTCTACAAGCTCTTCGAGCCCCTTTACCTGATCTTCCCGGTCGCCCGCCGCAGGGCGGTGGCGGCGCTCGGGTTGAAACCCGGCGACACCGTGCTCGAGGTCGGCGCCGGCACCGGTCGCAACTTCCCCTACCTGGTCGAGGCGGTCGGTCCGGGCGGGAGCGTGATCGCGGTCGACGCGTCGGAGGGGATGCTGCGGGAGGCTCGCAAGCTGGTGGAGCGGCGCGGCTGGTCGAACGTGTCGCTGCTGCGGCAGGACGCTGCCAATCTCCGGCTCGACCGGGAGGTCGACGCCGTCCTCTTCAGCCTCAGCTACTCGGCGATGCCGGAGCCGAAGCGGGCGCTGGCTGCGGCCTGGAAGCGCCTGCGCCCGGGCGCTCGCCTGGCGGTGATGGACGCGGGCCTGACCGAGACGCGGCTCCGTCCCCTGCTCGACCCGATCGCGCGCCTGCTGATCAGGCTGGGGCCGGGCAATCCCTACTCGCGCCCCTGGGACGACCTGGCGGATTACGGGCAGGTCGCGATCGAGCGGTTCATGTTCATCTATTACGTCTGCACCGTGGTCAAATCCAAGCCCGGAAAGTGACGGAAGGCACTTTGTAACAACGTGTTACAAGCGTGCTAGGTTGGAGCTATGGCCTGGAACGTCGTGATCGCGGGCGGTGGCTTTGGCGGCGCTGCGGCGGCGCGCGAGCTGGAGCGGGTGATGCCGAAGCAGTCGGCGCGGCTGGTGCTGGTGAACGAGACCAACTTCGCGCTCTACACGCCGTTCCTGCCGGAGGCGGCGGCGGGGACGCTGGAGCCACGGCACGTGGTGACGCCGCTGCGCGACATCCTCAAACGTACCTACTTGCGGATCGGGGCGATCGTCGGCCACGACCCCGAGGCAAAGACGGTGACGCTGCGCGCCAAGTACGGCGAGACCGAGACGCTGCCCTACGACCAGCTGCTGCTCTCGCTGGGCTCGACCTCGCGGGTCCTGCCGGTACCGGGCTTGTCCGAGCACGCGGTCGGCTTCAAGAGCCTCGCCGATGCGATCTACCTGCGCAACCACGTCGTCGAGACGCTGGAGGAAGCGAACGCGACCGAGGACCCGGCCCGCCGCGAACAGCTCCTCACCTACGTCTTCGTCGGCGGTGGCTACGCCGGCCTCGAGGCCCTGGCCGAGCTGCAGGACTTCGCCGCCGACGCGATGGACCGCTACCCGCGGGCGCGCCTGCACGGGATGCGCTGGGTGCTGGTCGAGGCGACCGGACGGGTCTTGCCCGAGATCGACCGCCAGCTCGCCGACTACGCCCTGCGCGAGCTGCGCGGCCGCGGCATCGACATCCGCCTCGAGACGACCCTGCAGGAGGTCGGCCCGGACAGCGCCCGCCTCTCCAGCGGTGAGGTGCTGCCGACGCAGACCGTGGTCTGGACCGCCGGCGTCAAAGCCCAGCCGATCCTCAAGCAGCTGAACCTGCCGCTCGACGAGCGCGGCCGCGTCCCCGTCGATTCCTACCTGCGGGTGCAGGGGCTGGACTCGGTCTGGGCAATCGGCGACTGCGCCGCCGCCCCCGATCCCCGCGGCGGCATCTGTCCCCCGACCGCCCAGCACGCGGTGCGCCAGGGACCGGTCGCCGCCCGCAACATCGCCGCCGAGCTCGGGATCGGCTCGCCGCGCCCGTTCGAGTACCGCAGCCAGGCCTCTTTCGTCAACCTCGGCCGCTACAAAGCGGTCGGCCGGATCGGCGAGCGGACCTTCCGCGGCTTCCCCGCCTGGTGGCTCGCCCGCACCTACCACATGAGCCAGATCCCGGGCACCGCCCGCAAGGTGCGCGCGGTGCTGGACTGGACCGCCGGGCTGCCTTTCAGCCGCGATATCGCCGAGGTCGGCACGATCGGCCGCCCGAAGCCGCTCGCCTGATCGGCGAGAATGGGTCTGTGGCCTACCTGCTCATCGCCTTCTGCTTCGGCCTCGCGACCGGCGTCATCGGTCGCGCCAAGGGCAGTTCCTTCTTCGTCTGGTTCCTGATCGGCGCCGTCACCCTCGTCTTCGGCCTCGCCGCCGCGATCTTCTCCCGGGTCGACAAGGACGAACCCGAACGCCAGTGCCCCCGCTGCGGCAAGCCGCTGAAGCTCTACGTCCAGGTCTGCCCCCGCTGCGGCACCGACCTCTACCTCCCAGACCCTGCAGCTGTAAGGCACCCAGGCGTGCGCTAGCGCAGCCAAGTCCTGACGATCGCGTTGGCGAAGCCGACGCCGTAGCGAAAGACCGCCGGCTTCTTCGAGTGGCCGTGGAGGCGCTGTTCGACCGTGATCGGCACCTCCTTGGCGGGGATGTGGCGCTTGATCGCCTCGATCATGAACTCGGAGGTGTGGAACTGCTCCTGGCGCAGGACGAGCTGGGGGAGGACGGCGGTGCGGACGGCGCGGTAGCCGTTGGAGCAATCGGTGACGTGGGTGCGGGTGATGAGGGAGACGAGGCGGTTGAAGAAGACGATCCC
>JBQCIG010000100.1:0-13335 GCA_051953975.1 Solirubrobacterales bacterium
GTCCTCCATCAGGTCGTAGACGTAGGTTTTCCGCGCTCCCGGCTCGAGCAGGAACTCGTTGCCGGACTGGCGCGGGGAGAGGCCCTGGGGGATGTCGCAGTAGAAGGAGCGCGGCTGGCTCTTGGTGAGGCCGCCGGGATAGCCGTCGAACTGGGTGCGGTTGTGGCCGCCGTGGAGGTGGACGGTCAGCTCCCCCACCTTCTCCGGCAGCTGGTGGTGGAAGGTGACGCGGGTGCGGCGGCCGGCGCGGCGGCGGATCGTCGGCCCGGGGAAGCTGCCGCCGAAGGTCCAGAGCTTGGTCTTGCGGCCGGGGAGGATCTGCTGCTCGGCCTCGCGGATCGGGATGCGGATGTGGTCTTCGTCCAGGACCGGCGGGATCGGCAGCCGGTCGCGGAAGGGGACGGCGGCGAGCGCCGGCGGCGGCTCGGAGGCAAGCGGCAGCCAGCCGCCGCTCCTGCCCCGCAGGGGCAGGAGGACGGCGAGGGCACCGCCGCCGAGGGCGCCGAGAAAAGCTCGGCGCCCCAGGCGGTGCGGGGCTGAGAACTGTCCAGCCGTAGGCGTCGCTAGGAGGTCGGCGCCGGCGTGACCGTCACCTTGCCGTGCATCCACGGGTGGACGGCGCACTGGAAGTACAGCGTCGTGCCGGGAGCAGCGGTCACCTGCTGGGTGATGCTGGCGCCCTTCTTTTCGCCGGTGAACCAGGAATCGCCCTTCTTGCCGGTCGCGTTGCCCATCGTGCTCCAACCTTCCGGGCCCGCTTTTGCCGGGTTGATGCTGATCTTTTCGGTTTTCGGGTTGAACCCGTGCCATTTGGCGATCGCGAGGCAGATGTGCTTCGGCGTGAAGCAGTTTTTCCGCGCGTTCGCGGTCTTCGGGATCGAGCCTTTGGTGACCAGCGAGAAGGTGTGCGGACCGACCTGTTTCGGGTTGGTCGTGTTTTCGACCTTGAGCTCGTCGCCGTAGGCGACCGTTTCGGGGGCCACGAACTGCAGCTTCCCTTTGGTCAACTCGATCTTGATCACATCGGTGGTACCGGTCTCTGGGACCGTGGTTTCCGCTGCCCCGGCGAGGCTCGAGCCGCCGGCGACGACCGCGATAGCGGCGGCCGGAACCGCGAGAGCCAGAGCCCGCAGGCGGGCGCGGCGTGAAAGCTTGCTGAACAAAAGCGTGCCTTTCTATGGTGGAGGTGGACTGATGACGGGCATCCCTTGCGCCCGAGCGCTGGAAGCTAGTACGAGGACCAGACCGCTTCAAGGGGGACTGAGCAGTACCCGGCAAGAGCTACTTACTTTTCGATCATTTACAACCCCGTTACCCTCTAGGGGTTGCGGTGACTTCTTTTCTCCATACCTGCTACCGGATCGGCGACATCGATCGCTCGGTCGCCTTCTACGTGCAGCTCGGCTTCGAGGAGGTGCGGCGGATGCCGATCGGCGAGGAGGCGATCAACGTCTTCATGGCCCTGCCCGGCGAGGACCCCCGCCTCGAGCTGACCTACAACCACGGCGTCGACTCCTACGACCTCGGCACCGGCTACAACCACATCGCCCTCCTGGTCGACGACCTCGACGGCACCCTCGAGCGCCTCGCCGGCGCCGGCATCGAGCCCGAGAAGCCCCCCTACCGCCCCGGCGGCCGCACCGAGGGCCACCGCATCGCCTTCGTCCGCGACCCCGACGGCTACCGCATCGAGCTGATCGGGGAGTAGGTCAGCCAGCCCCCGTGAAGCTCTGGTCGCCGTACTTGGCGAAGTAGTAGTAGATGCTCCGCTTGGCCACCTCGTACATGACCTCCTCCATCTCGGACTCGGTCCACTCCTCCTCCCGGAAGAAGAAGCTCCCCCGGTTGAAGATGCCGGCCTCGCCGAGGTCGGTGACGCAGATCTCGTTCAGCGGACCGAACATCGCGATGGTCTTGACGCGGTCGAGGATGCTGCTCCCGTCCTCGAAGTCGCACCCGTAGCCGAAGCAGACGAACGGCGTGATCTGCTCCATCAGCATCGCGGTGCGGAACCCGATCACGTTCTTCCCCAGGCGCTCGATCGCGTTTCCCCGGGCCTGCTTCTTCAGGCCTTCCTTCTTGCGCAAATCGTTCGTGCCCTGGTTCTTCACCTCGGTGATGAGGATCACGTGTTTCTCGCCCTCTCGGTCGAGGATCGAGAGAATCCCTCCGTCGGGCTTCATCGCGGAGTTCTTCATCACGTCGTCGAAGGGGACGTCTGGAAAGTCCTCAGCCAAGCCTTGGACGATCTCGCGAAGGAGCCAGGTCTGATCGTGCTGAAGGCCCACGGCGAACTCCTCTTCGATCCTCGCGACCACAGCCTCCAGGGCCTTCCCCAGCTGGCTCTCCTGCGCTGAGGAGGTCATATTGATGACCGTGCCCGCGCGCTGAAGCCGCAGCTCGGCCTTGCGGCTCATATCAGCGCTTCTCCACCAGGTAGACGTGCTCGTTCACCTGGAGACTCCTGCTCCGCAGGTTGCGGGAGCCTCGGAAGGTCGCGTGGGGGCGCTTCTCCTCCGTCACCGAGCCGGCCTCATTGAGGACTTCGCGCATCTCCTCGGGGCGGATGTAGCCGTCGTCGCTGAACGACAGGATGACGAAGTCCGCCTCGACGTCCAAGATCAGTTCCCGGAGTTTCGGGAGCGACCTGCGCTTGACGTTGTAGTCGGATCGCGCCCAATCCTTCGGGATCCCCGCAACCCGGCTGACCTCGGTCGGCTCCTCGTAGCTGATCAGCAGGTTGAGCATGAAGTAATTCGACCCGTACGGATGCTGGTTGTACGGCGGATCGAGGTAAGCCACGTCGAAGCCGCCTCGGCTCTTGACCAAGCGATTGGCATCTTCTTGGCACACCTCGAAGTCGCACTCGAAACGGCTCAGGACCGGAGGGCGGAGAACCACAGGCGCCATGATCCGAGACAAGGCATTCGATCCGCTTCCCCCGAACTTGCCGACCCCGGTGGCGCGGTCCTTGTAAAAGCCCTTGAACACGCCGGCGGTGTTTGCGTGGATCGAAGCCGCGGACAGAAGCGGCCCGAGGAGGAACGGCTTCAGGGCGGCGTCCTCGTCCTCGATCAACTGCCTGTAAGCGTCGAGCCGATACGCGTTCTCCGGCGTGTAGAAGACCCGGTCCTCCAGAGTGATCTTGGCCGCGTCCTTCGGCGCGTACATGCGCCGGAAGAAACCGGGCGGCGCAACCTCGGCATCGACCGCGCGGTTCAGTCGATCGATCGCCTCCTCGATCTCCGGGAGCGGAACCGAGCTCCGGTTCGCCAGGTAGCAGGAGCTGACGACGCGCGCATAGTCTTCGATGTCGTTCGCGACGAGCCGAGACGAGTACTGCTTGAACATCCGCGAAACCACGCCCGAGCCCGAGAAGGCGTCGAGCATCTGCAACCTGTCTCGCCCGGTCTTCGCACGAACGTGCTCGACCGCCCCCCGGATCAGTCCCAGCAGCGCCCGCTTGTTGCCAAGGTACGTGAGCAGCTGATCGCTCAGGTAGCGGGGATCCTCATCGAATGCCGCGAGTCGCGCTGCTTCCGGCTGCGCGATCTGCAATCCGATTTCCGGGGGCGCGCCGGGCAGTTCGGGCTGGGAGAATCGCGGCGTCTCCGGGGTCCTCAGCACCGCGACATCCTCGCATAGCCCCCGGACCTGCCCGGCGGATCAGCCGGGGCTGATGCCGCCGCCGGGAGGCGGTGCGGGAGTTGGAGCGGGGGCCGGTTCAGGTTCCGGGGCGGGTTCGTTGCCGCCTTCGTTGCCGCCCTTTTCCTTGCCACCGCCTTCGCCTTCTTCTTCGGGTTCCGCTTCTTCTTCGTATTCGTATTCGCCTTCGGAGCTTTCGTAGCCCGAGGAGGAAGAGGTGTGTTCGCTGTTGAGGCCTTCCAGTTCCGGCAGCGAGCTCGGCTGTTCGAATTCCGGGCAGTCGCCTTCCTGGGCGGCCGACATGTAGGACTGCCAGATCGGCCCGGCGGTGGGACCGCCGAAGCCGGTGTATTCGCGGTTGGTCGGGTGGCCGACCCAAACGGCGGTGGAGTACTTCGGCGTGTAGCCGACGAACCAGGCGTCGGAGAGCCCCTCCGAGGTGCCGGTCTTGCCGGCCTCCGAGCTGCAGCCCATGTAGGTGTATCCGGCGCCGGTGCCCTGCGTGATCACGCCCTCGAGGATGCGGGTCACGTCCCAAGCCTGGCCCGGCGTGAGGACGCGTTCGCCCGAGTCCTTTTCGAAGTCGTCGACCTTGCCGTTGGGGAATTCCACCCGGCTGACCGCGGTCGGGTCGTGGTGGATGCCGTCATCGGCGAGGGTCGCGTAGGCGTCGGCCATTTCCAGCGGGCTGACGCCGTAGGCGAGACCGCCGATCGCCTCCGCCGGCACCGACTGCAGCGGCGATTCGATCCCCATTTCGTGGGCGGTTTCGGTCACGTGTTCGGGCCCGACGTCGAGGTCGAGCTGGGCGAAGACGACGTTGACCGAGTCCCAGGTCGCCTGTTCCAGCGACATCGTGCCGCCGCCGGGCTCGGCGTTGTGGACGGTCCAGACGCCGCCCCCCGGGATCTGCAGCGTCATCGGCGAGGTGCCGTTGTAGTAGGTGGTGGCGGGGTCGATCCCCTCCTTGATCGCGGTCGTCAGCACGAAGGTCTTGAACGACGATCCCGGCTGGCGGTGCGCCTGCCAGGCGTAGTTGAACTGGCTTTCGTCGGCGGAGCCTTCGGTCGAGGCGAGGGCGACGATCGCGCCAGTATTGGGATCGACCGAGGCGAGGCCGGCCGCGGGGCCGCCTTCCGGGTAGCAAACGGCACAGGAGTTTTCCACGGCTTCTTCGGCCTTCTGCTGCAAGCTCGGGTCGATCGTCGTGTAGGCTTTGAGCCCGCCGTTGCGGACGGTGTTGATCCCGTACTTCTGGATCAGTTCGTTCTGGACCAAGTCGAAGAGGAACGGGTCCTTGATCACCTGGTACTTGTCGCCGGGTTCGAGGCCGAGGCCGTGGGTACGGGCGTTGCGGTATTCCGTTCCCGTGATGTACCCCTGTTCGTGCATCGCGTTCAGCACCTCGTTGCGCCGTTTCAGCGCCGCCTTGGGATCGAGGAAGGGGTTGTATTCGGAGGGCGCCTGCGGCAACCCGGCGATCAGCGCCGCTTCGGGCAGTTCGAGGTCCTTGGCCGGTTTGCTGAAGTAGGTCTGCGCCGCTGCCTCGGCCCCGACCGCGGTCTGTCCTTCGACCGTCCCGTACGGAGCGGTGTTGAGGTACTGGGCGAGGATCCAGCCGCGGCTGTGCTTTTCGAACAGTTCGTTGGCCAGCGCGGCTTCCTTGATCTTCCGTTCGAGCGTCTCCTGCGGGTTCTGGATGTAGAGGTTGCGGACCAGCTGCTGGGTGATCGTCGAGGCGCCCTGGACCGGCTTGCCGCCGGCCTCGATGTCCTTCAGGGCGGCGCGGGCGATGCCCTGCGGGTCGAGCGCGCCGTGTTCCCAGAAGTTCTTGTCCTCGATCGCGACCGTCGCGTCCTTCAGCACTTCCGGCAGCACTTTCGCCGGCACCGGCTGGCGGATGTTTTCCGAGCGGATGAAGCCGATCAGGCTGCCGTCGGCGGCGTAGATCGCCGAAGAGCGGCCCTTCTGCACCGGTTTCAGGCTGGAGAGGGGCGGCGCCGAGTTGTAGATGTTGATCGCCCAGGCCGCCGCGATCCCACCGGCGACCAGCGCAAGCGCAAGCATGACCCCCAGCGGGATCGCGAACTTGTGCCAGAGGTGATGGTGCGGCTTGCGCCGCCGCCTGCGAGCCCGCGTGGCCATTCGCTTCGAATTGTAGGGAGACAGCGGCGGCGGCCTGCCCCGCGCAGCCGGCGCGCAATCCCAGTTGCCATCCCGATAGGCTCGCGCCGGCAGCGGCACTCTGCGGAGAGGGGGGAAAGGCAGTGAAACTGGTAATCGGGATCGTTCGCCCCGAGCAGGCGAACCAGGTCCTCGAGGCGCTCTACCGGGCCGAGGTCCGGGGCTTCTCGATCAGCCGGGTCCAGGGCCACGGCGGCGAGCTCGACCGGGTCGAGACCTACCGCGGCACCACCGTGCAGATGGGGCTCTCGGAGAAGGTACGCTTCGAGGTCGCCGTCTCCGACAGCTTCGTTGACAAGACCGTGGAAGCGCTCTGCGAAGGCGGCCGCACCGGCGAAGTCGGCGACGGCAAGATCTTCGTCGTCCCGCTCGAGCACGCGGTGCGGATCCGCACCGGCGACACCGACGAAGGCGCCGTCACGCCGGTGAGCAAATGATCGCCGCGATCGACACCGGCGACACCGCCTGGATGCTGGCCGCCACCGCGCTGGTGCTGATGATGACGCCGGCGCTGGGGCTCTTCTACGCCGGCTTGGTGCGCTCGAAGAACGTCCTCAACACCTTCATGATGAGCGTCGCCGCGATCGCGGTCGCCGCCGTCACCTGGGCCGCGGTCGGCTACTCGCTCGCCTTCGACGGCGGCGACGGCAAGGTGATCGGCGGCCTCGGGCAGGCCTTCCTCAGCGGCGTCGACTTCGCGCCGCGGCAGGGCGGGACGATCCCCGAGCTCGTCTTCTTCGCCTTCCAGGCGACCTTCTGCATCATCACCGTGGCGCTGATCTCCGGTGCCGTGGTCGAGCGGATGCGCTTCGGCCCGTTCCTCGTCTTCTCGGCGCTCTGGTCGGTGCTGGTCTACGCCGTCCTCGCCCACTGGGCCTTCGGCGACGGCTGGCTGATGTCGGGCGGCACCCTCGACTTCGCCGGCGGCGTCCCGGTCGAGATGGGCTCCGGCTTCTCGGCCCTGGCGGCGGCGCTGGTCGTCGGCGCGCGCAAAGACTACGGCCGCCAGGCGCTCCTCCCCCACAACGCCGTCTACGTCCTGCTGGGGGCAGGGCTGCTGTGGTTCGGCTGGTTCGGCTTCAACGGCGGCAGCGGCTTCTCGACCGGGCACCCGAGCGTGCTCGCCTTCGTCAACACGCTGCTCTGCCCCGCCTGCACGCTGCTCGGCTGGTTCGCCCTCGACCTGATCCGGGGACGGAAAGTGACCGCGATCGGCGCCGCCACCGCGATCGTCGTCGGCTGCGTGTTGATCACCCCCGCCGGCGGCTTCATCAGCCCCGGCTGGGCGATGCTGCTCGGCTTCGCGGGGGCGCTGCCGAGCTACGCCGTGATCGCCTACCGGACGCGGACCCGGGTCGACGAGACCCTCGACGTCCTCGCCGCCCACGGCACCGCGGGCCTCTGCGGGCTCCTCTTCATCGGCTTCTTCGCCCAGGAGGCCTGGAACGGCGTCTCGAACGGCCTCCTCTACGGCAACGCCGCCCAGCTCTGGCACCAGGTGCTGGCGGTGCTGGCGGGCCCGGCCTACGCATTCGCGATGACCTTCGTCCTCCTGAAGCTGATCGGTCTGGTGACGCCGCTGCGGGTCAGCGACCGCGAGGAGGCGATGGGCATGGACGTCGTCCAGCACGGCGAGGAGGCCTACGTGACCGGCGAGGGGGCGATCCTGCTCCTTCCCGACGACCACGGCAAAGTCGGCGTGCCGGTGGCCGACCCGGGCTAGAAGGTCCACCGGTCTTTTGCACCGCTATGCGGGACAAAAGTCCGGCAGGCTCAAGAGCGACCGAGCAGGCGCATCGCGGCGCTGCGCAGGCGCCAGGTTCTGCCTTGCAGGATCGCGTTGAGCCGGCGCGCCACCTCGTCGTGCTCGCGCTGCAGGCGCTCGCGTTCGCGATGCGAATCGCGAAGCTCGCGGTCGCGCCGCTGCAGCTCCTCGAAGGCGGCGCGCAGGCGGTCGAACTCCATCTCCTCTTTGCGCACGAGCCAGAGGCAGTAATGGTGCACGAGCTCGGCTTCGGCGGCGGCGAGCGCCTCCTCGACCGCGGGCGCGACCCGGAAGTCGCCGCTGCCGGCCTGCTCCACCGGGGGCTGAGCGAGGCCGCTGAAGCGGGCCTCGGCGCGGGCGCCGGGGCGCGGTGAGTGCCAGGCGCCGGAGCGCACCCGCTCGGCGCGCTCGCGAGTGAGCGCCAGCGCCGCGCCGACCGCGGGGCGGACGCTCGCCGGCTCGGTGTGGTCGGGCGGCGGCGCCCGCTCGCCGACGAACGACCCCCACTTCTCGATGAAGGGAGCTCGGTTGCGCTCGAAGAGGACGCCGCGCAGGCGCGGCCCGGTCAGCGGCGAGTCGCCCCGCTTGTCAAAGGTATGGCCCTGATGGCGGACCCGCGAGGCGGGCACGCTCAGCACCGGCCTGCCGAGGTTCCAGATCGCCGTCGAGACGTCGATGTCGACGAAGACCGCCGGGTGGAAGCGCTCGTCCCAGCCGCCGAGGGCCCGCACCGCCTCGCGGTCGACCAGCATCGCCGCCCCGCTCAGCATGTCGGCCGGGGTCGGCTCGCTCGCCGCCGCCACCTCGGGCGCGTTCGCCGCCGTGATCGGCAGATGGCTGGCGTCGGCGAAGAGGACCCAGCCGCAGTTCTGCACCGAGCCGTCGCGGTTGAAGAGGCGGGCGCCGACCGCGCCGGCTCCGGTCTCGGTCATCGTCTCCACCAGCGGCGCCAGCCAATCCGGCTCGGGCTCGCTGTCCTCGTGCAGGGACGCCAGCCGCGGCGCCCGCGCCGCGGCGGCGCCGAGGTTCCAGCCGACGCCCGGGCCGGCGTTGGCGCGGCAGAGGACGACGCGCCCGCCGCGGGTCGAGCCGCGGACGAAGCGCTCCAGCTCGGGGCTGGGGTCGTTGAGCAGGAGGACGACCTCGAACGGGACGCTCTCGTCGCAGGCTGCAAGCGCCGTTAGGCAGCGTTCGGCCAGCTCGACCGCCCCGTCGAGGAGGACGATCACCGACACCTCCGGGTCCCTCGCTGCGGGCAGCTCGATCATCGGCGGCAGCCTACGCCCTCCCCCTTCTCAGATTTTCGTCCAGGGCCTAAGATCGGCGCTTGCCAGTCTCGTCGTCCGCAAACGGTGGCACCGGCCGGCCGCGGGTCGGGTTGGTCGGCTGCGGACGTTGGGGGCGACACATCCTGCGCGACCTGCGCAGCCTCGGCTGCGAGGTGCCTGTGGTCGCCCGCTCGGAGGCGAGCCGGGGGCGCGCCGCCGAGGGCGGTGCCACGGAGATCGTCGCGGATGTGGGGGCACTGCGTGCCGACGGGGTGGTGGTCGCGACCCCGACCTCGACCCACGCCGAGGTGGTCGCCGAAGCGCTCGCGCTCGGCGTTCCGGTCTACGTCGAGAAGCCGCTGACCGCGGACCTCGCCTCCGCCCGCCGCCTCGCCGCCGCCGCGCCCGATCGGCTCTTCACGATGGACAAGTGGCGCTACCACCCCGGCGTCCGTGAGCTAGCCCGGATCGCCCGCTCGGGCGAGCTAGGCGAGGTCGTCGGCATCCACTCGCGCCGGGTCACCCTCGGCCACCGCTACAGCGACGTCGACACGGTCTGGATCCACGCCCCCCACGACCTCGCGATCGCGCTCGAGATCCTCGGCGAGATACCACCGCCCCGGGGGGCGGTGCCGGAGCTGGTCGGCGGCGAGCTCGCCGGCCTGACCGCGATCTTCGGCGCTTTGCCGTGGCTGGTCCTCGAGGTCTCGACCCTGGCGCCCGCGCACCGGCGCGAGCTGCGCCTCGTCTGCGAGGGCGGGGTGGCCCAGCTCGACGGCGGCTACGCGGAGGCGGTCGTGGTTGGGCGCGCCGGCGCGATCGACGCCGACTCGGTCGAGCGGCGGCCGATCGAGGGCGAGCTGCCGCTGCTGGCCGAGCTGCGCGCCTTCGTCGAGCACCTGCAGGGAGGGCCGCCGCCGCTCAGCTCCGCGGCCGAGGCGGTGGAGATCGTCGCCGCGGTCGAGGAGATCGTCGCGCTGGCGAGGCCCAGCGAGGTGGCGGGCGCGTGAGCGCGGTCCTCCCCCGCGGCGTTGTCGGCTCGCTGCCCGCGGGGCTGCTGCAGCGAGCGCTCGCGCCGCACAGCGACGACCGCGGCACCTTCGTCGAGGTCTTCCGCGGCGAGTGGGAGACCGAGGTCGAGCCGGTGCAGTGGAACGTCGTCCACAGCGAGGCGGGGGTGCTGCGCGGCGTCCACGTCCACCCCCGCCACGACGACTACCTGACGGTGGTGCGGGGACGGGCGATCGTCGGCGTCAGGGACCTGCGGGACGACTCGGCGACCTGCGGCGCGGCGGCCTGCATCGAGCTCTCGGCCGAGCGTCCGAGCGCGATCTCGATCCCCCACGGCGTCGCCCACGGCTTCTACTTCGCCGAGCCCTCGACCCACGTCTACGCCGTCTCCCACTACTGGGATATGGCCGACGAGCTCGGCTGCCGCTGGGACGACCCGGCGCTGGAGATCCCCTGGCCGCAGGAGGAAGCCCACGTCTCCCCCCGCGACAAGGAGCTGCCCCCGCTCGAGGTGCTCCTCGACAAGCTGCGGGCGGCCTGGCGAGGATGAGCGAGCACGTCCAGGTCCTCACCACCGCCGGCTCCGAGGAGGAGGCGGCGCGGATCGCCGCGGCGCTGGTCGAGCAGGAGCTCGCCGCCTGCGTGCAGGTGGTCGGCCCGATCGTCAGCCGCTACCGCTGGCAGGGCAAGGTTGAGAAGGAACAGGAGTGGCAGTGCCTGGCGAAGACGACGCGGGCCGCGTACGGCGCGGTCGAGGCGGCGATCCGCGAGCTGCACTCCTACGAGGAGCCGGAGATCGTCGCCACCCCGATCGTCGCCGGCTCCCCCGGCTACCTCGCCTGGATCGACGAAAACGTCGACGATTGGTGAGTTGGCGCCCCTATACGGACTACAAATCACCAATCGTGCCGCACAGCTAGGCGCGCAGGCGGTAGCCGCGGCTGAACAGGCGCAGGTTGAAGAGGAAGAGGGCGGCGGTGGCCGCGGTCAGGGCCAGCAGCGAGAAGGCGATGCTGACTTCGCTGAAGCCGACGAAGCCGTAGCGGACCAGGTTGATCATGTAGAAGATCGGGTTGAAGCGGGTCAGGCTCTCCCAAGGCTGCGGCAGCAGCGCCGCCGAGTAGAAGACGCCGCCGAGGAAGATCAGCGGCTGCAGGACGAAGGTCTGGGCGAAGGCGACGTCGTCGAACTGTTCGGCGCGCACGCCGATCAGCACCCCCAGCTGGCTGAAGAAGAAGCCGACGAGGAACAGCGCCGGGATCAGGACGAGGACGTGTTCGACCGGCAGCCCGACCAGGATCACCGAGACGACGAAGGTCAGCGTCGCGACGATCAGCCCGCGCATGAAGCCGCCGAGCGAGAAGGCGAGCAGCAGCTCGGCCGGCGAGGCGGGCGAGGAGAGCTGGTCCTGGATCGCCCCCTGGAACTTCTGCTGCAGGATCGAGGAGGAGTTGTTGGAGAAGGCGTTGGTCGAGAAGGCCATCATGATCAGGCCGGGGATGACGAAGAGGATGTAGTCGATCCCGTGCAGGTGCTTGATCCGCGAGCCCAAAGCCGCGCCGAAGATCGTGATGTAGAGGAAGGTTTCCAGCATCGGCGCGCCGATCGTCTGCTTCTTGATCTTCATGAAGCGGTTGACCTCGCGCCGCCAGAGCGTCGCGAAGCGGATCTGCGCGGCGCTCACGCCTCGACCTCCGGGGCGAGCTCGATGTGGGAGCGGGAGAGCTCCTTGCGCCCGACCAGCGCCAGATAGGCGTCCTCGAGGTTGGCGACCTCGAAGCGCTCGGCCAGCTCCTCGCTGGTGCCCTCGGCGACGATCTGCCCGTCGGCGATGAAGGCGATGCGATCGCAGAGCTGCTCCGCCTCCTCCAGGTAGTGCGTGGTGAGCAGGATCGTCGTCCCCTCCTGGTTGATTTTCTGGACGTAGTGCCAGAGCTCGAGGCGCAGCTCGACGTCGACACCGGCGGTCGGCTCGTCGAGGATCAGCAGCCGCGGGCGGTGCATCATCGCCCGGGCCAGGATCAGCCGCCGTTTCATCACTCCGGAGAGGGTGCGGGTGCGCTCGTCGCGCTTCTCGTTAAGCGCGAAGGTCTCGAGCAGCTCCCTGGTGCGCTCGCGGCGCTCCCTGCGTGGCATCCCGAAATAGCCGGCGTGGTAGTCGAGCGTCTCCTCGACGGTGAGGAACCAGTCGATGTTCGGCTCCTGCGGCGCCAGCCCGACCGCCTGCCGCGCCTCGGCGTAGTGGTCGATCGCGTCGTGGCCGAAGATCTCGATCGAGCCGCCGCTCGGCTGCGCGAGCCCGGTCGTGCAGTGGATCAGCGTCGACTTGCCGGCGCCGTTCGGGCCGAGCAGGCCGAAGAACTCGCCCGGCTCGATCTCCAGGGAGACGCCGCGCAGCGCCTCGACCCCGTTCGGGTAGCGCTTCTGCAGGTCGTCGATGTGGAGTGCTCGCTCGGCCACGCGGTCGCTAACCGTAATGAACCGGGTCACTCGGCCGCCTAGGCTTGTCTCCGTGCCCGCCCCGCTGCTCGCCGTCGATGCGCCCTCGATGCTGTTCCGCGCCTTCTACGCGCTGCCGAGCAAGATCGTCGGGCCGGACGGGAAGCCGGTGAACGCGCTGCTCGGCACCGCCAACCTGATCCTGCGCGAGGTCGAGCTGCACCAGCCGCGGGCGGTGGTGCTCTGCTTCGGCCCCGACGCCGCCGCCTACCGGACCGAGCTTTACCCCGCCTACCACGCCGAGCGCGAGGCGGCGATGCCCGAGGAGCTGCCGCACCAGTTCGCCGATGCGCGCGAGTTCTTCGAGTCCTTTGGCTGGACGGTGGCCGTCGCCGAGGACCTCGAGGCCGACGACCTGCTCGGCAGCTACGCGCGGCGCGAGGCGGAAGCAGGCGGGCGGGCGCTGCTCCTGACCGGCGACCGCGACATGTACCAGTGCGCAGGCGAGAGCGTGACCGTGCTCTACGTCCGCACCGGCGGCAAAGGCGCCGAAGAGGTGGGGCCGGCGCAGGTGCGCGAGCGCTATGGGATCGATCCCGAGCTGGTCCCCGACTTCATCGCCCTGCGCGGCGACCCCGCCGACGGGCTGCCCGGCGCCAAGGGAGTCGGCCCGAAGACGGCGGCGGAGCTGCTGCGGGCCCACGGCTCGCTGGAGGCGATTCTCGACGGCGCGATCCGCGAGCGGCGCCCGGCGCTGCGTGGGGCGCTGATCGAGGGGCGCGAGGACCTGATCGCCTTCAAGGAGATCGCGACCCTGCGCGACGCCGGCGTCGAGCGGCCGCCGGACCGCCCCACCGACTGGCTCGGCGCCGCCGCCGCGGCCCGCGAGCGGGGGATGAAAAAACTGGCCGAGCGCCTGGAAGCCAAGGCCACTTAGGCGTTTGGCGGTTTTTTTGGCAAAAATGGGGCAAAAAAAAACACCCACAACCCCCCCCCCGATACTAATGCCCCAAAACACCACAA
>JBQCIG010000101.1:0-3971 GCA_051953975.1 Solirubrobacterales bacterium
ACCCAGAATAAAATCTAGGTCAGGGTACGCTGGGTTGCTACCCCCGCCACGCTCCCTGCGTCCATCGAACTTCTTGGTTTCAAGCCGCCAAAGGCTGTGGGCTCAGCAGGTGATCCAGCTCGGAGCGGAGCATGCCGGAGGGCTTGACCCGGTAGCGCTCGCCGACCTTGTAGCGACGCTCGCCGACCAGGAGGTGGACCTCGGCCTCGCCCTTGTGGTGCTCGAAGAGGGCCTTCAATTCCTCGCAGAGCTCATCGCTCCAGCGGGCGAGGTCGATCGGCACCTCGAAAGGGCCCGAGGGCTTCGCCGCCGGCGCCAGCTTGCTCGCCTTCTCGATTTCCGCCGCGTCGGGTTCGAAACGCTGCGCCTCCTGCACGACCAGCTTCGTCTCGCCGCGATCTTTGTGATCGAGGCGGCCGCGGACGAGGACGATCGCGTCGGGCTGGATCACCGCCGCGCTCTCGGCCTGGTCGGCCTTGAAGACGAGCATCTCGACCTGGCCCTCGACGTCGTCGAGGGTCGCGAACATCATCTGGTTGCCGCTCTTGGTGCGGATCTTCTTGCACTCGACGACGATGCCGCCGACCGTGACCCAGGCGCCGTCGGGCTTGCCGCCGAGCTGGGCGAGGCTGCAGTCGACCCGCGCCCGCAGCGCCGGCCCGACTTCGCTCAGCGGGTGCGAGGAGAGGTAGGTCCCGAGCGTCTCCTTCTCCAGCGCCAGCATCTCGGCGCGGTCAAACTCGGCGGCGGAGATCGGCGGGCGGTGGTGGGCCTGGGACTGTGCCGCCCCGCCCCCGCCTTCCTCGCCGAAGTCGAAGATCGAGCCCTGGCCGAGCTGCGCGTCCTCCTGGGCCTTCTGCCCAGCCGACTGCGCCGCCGGCAGCGCTTCCAGCATCCCCTTGCGGCTGTCGCCAGTGGAATCGAGGGCGCCGCACTTGATCAGGCATTCGATCGCCCGTTTGTTGACCGCCCGCGAGTCGACCCGCTCGCAGAAGTCCCAGATCGACTCGATCGGCTTCTCCTCGCGGGCGCGGAGGATCGCCTCCACCGCCGCGTGGCCGACGTTCTTGACCGCGTCGAGGCCGAAGCGGATCGCGTTCTCGGAGACGACGAAGGAGTGATCGGAGGAGTTGACGTCAGGCGGCAGCACTTCGATCCCCATCTCCGCGCAGCGGTTGACGAAGAAGGGCACCTTGTCTTTGGTGTTCATCACCGAGGAGATCACCGCCGCCATGTACTCCGCCGGGTAGTTGGCCTTGAGGTAAGCGGTGCGGTAGGAGATCAGCCCGTAGCAGGCGGCGTGGGACTTGTTGAAGGAGTAGTCGGCGGCGGCTTCGTTCAGCTTCCAAAGGTCTTGGGCGACCTTCGGGTCGGTGCCGGACTCCGCCAGCCCCTCCATGAACTTGTCCTTCATCGTCGCCATCAGGTCGCGCTTCTTCTTGCCGATCGCCTTGCGCAGGTCGTCCGCCTCGGCACCCGAGAAGCCGGCCATCGTGCGGGCGATCTGCATCAGCTGCTCCTGGTAGATGACGCACCCGTGCGTCTCCTCGGTGATGGCTTTCAGCCGGGGATCGGGGTAGCGAACCGAAGAGGGGTCTTTCTTGCCCCGCGCGTAGGTGGGGATGTAGGCCATCGCGCCGGGCCGGTAGAGCGCGCCGAGGGCGACGATGTCGGCGAACTCGGTCGGGCCCACCTTGCGCAGGGCGTCGCGCATCCCCTCGGACTCGAACTGGAAGACGCCGGTCGAGTCGCCACGGGCCAGCATCGCGTAGGTCTTGGCGTCGTCGATCGGGATCTGCTCCATCTCGATCTCCTCGTCGCGCGAGCGCCGGATGATGTCGATCGCGTCCTCGATCACGTCGAGGTTGCGGAGGCCGAGGAAGTCCATCTTCAGCAAGCCCATCTCCTCGATCGGCCCCATCGAGTACTGGGTCACGATCTTGTACTGGCGCTCCGGCTTGCCCGACCCGTTGCCGTTCCCTCCAGCGGGCGCGCTCTTGTCCTCGGCCAGCTGCAAGGGCACGAACTCCTGCAGCGGCCGGTCGGCGATCACCACCGCGGCGGCGTGGATCGAGTTGTTGCGGATGATCCCCTCGAGGCCCCGAGCGACGTCGATGATCTTCTTCGCGTCCTTGTCCTCGTCGTAGGTCCTCCGCAGCTCCTGGCCGGCGGCGAGGCATTCCTCGAAGGAGGGGTTGCGGCCCATGATCGGCTCGGGGATCTGCTTCGCCAAGCGGTCACCGGTGGCGTAGTCGAAGCCGAGCACGCGGGCGGCGTCGCGGGTCGCCGCGCGCGGCGCCATCTTGCCGAAGGTGATGATCTGGGCGACCGATTCGCGGCCGTATTTCTCGGCGACGTAGCGGATCATCCGCTCGCGGCCGCGGACCGAGAAGTCGATGTCGATGTCGGGCATCGATTTGCGCCCCGGGTTGAGGAAGCGCTCGAACATCAATTCGTTGGCGAGCGGGTCGAGGTCGGTGATTCGCAGGCAGTAGGAGACGATCGAGCCGGCGGCCGAGCCACGGCCGGGGCCGACGGCGATCCCGTTCTGCTTCGCGTAGCTGACGAAGTCCCAGACGATCAGGAAGTAGGAGGAGAAGCCCATCTCCTCGATCACGCCGAGCTCGAACTCGAGCCGCTCGACCGCCTCCGCCGGCGGCGGGTCGCCGTAGCGGGCGCGCAGGCCCTCGCCGGCGATCCGGCGCAGCATCGCCTCCGGCTCCTCGTCGTTCTCGGTCGGGTAGCGCGGTAGCAGCAGCTTGCCGAGCTCGATGTCGATGTCGCAGCGCTCGGCAATCTCCAGCGTGGTCGGCACGGCCTCCGGCCACTCGGCGAAGGAGTCGGCCATTTCCTCGGAGCTCTTGATGTAGAACTCGTTGGTGTCGAAGCTCATCTTCGGCAGCTGCAGGGTCGACTTCGTCTGCACGCAGAGGAGCGCCGCGTGGTTGTCGAAATCCTCGCGGCGCAGGTAGTGGACGTCGGCGGTGCCGACCAGCGGCCGGCCGAGCTCGCGGGCGTAGCGGACGATCCCCTCGTTGGCCTTGTCCTGCTCGGCGATCCCGTTCTTCTGCACCTCGAAGTAGACCTGCTCGGAGCCGAAGGCCTGGATCAAGTCGTCGAGGTGGGCGCGGGCGTCGTCGGCGCGCTCTTCGACCAGGCGCCGGCAGAAGCGCGACTGCAGGCAGCCGGTGAGGACGATCACGCCCTCGGCGTGCTGGGCCAGCAACTCCATGTCGACGTTGGCCTTGCCACGGGAAAACCCCTCGAGGAAGCCGGCGGAGGTGAGCTTGACCAGGTTCGCGAAGCCCTTGTCGCTCTCCGCCAACAGGGTGAGGTGGTTGCGCTCGTAGCGGGTCTGCTCCTTGATCGCGTGGCGGTTGTCGACGAGGTAGGCCTCGAGCCCGGCGATCGGCTTGATCCCGTGCTTCTTGCAGGCCTTGTAGAGGTCGACGGCGCCGTTCATGACGCCGTGGTCGGTGAGCCCGAGAGCCGGCTGACCGAGCTCGGCGGCGCGCGCCGCCATCGCGTCGATCTTGCAGGCGCCGTCGAGCAGCGAGTACTCGCTGTGGGCGTGGAGATGTACGGCGGAGGGGGTGCTCACCAGTGCCATCGATCATGCCAATCCAGGCAGATGGACCCGAGGGGTTCCGTGACACTTCCGCGCTACTTGCGCGCTCGTTCAGAGCTGGGTGGCGAGGATGCCGGCGATCACGCTGGCGACGATGCTCGCAAAGAGCGTGACGAAGCCGATGATCATCGTCTGCTGCACCGAGTCGAAGCGCTGATCCACCTGATCGAAACGCTTGTCCATATGGGTCCTCAAATCGTCCAGACGCTCATCGGTCCACGTTTCCCTTGCCATCCGTGGTTCCAAAGGCACGGCAGAGGTGTCTTCGGACCCGCGCAACAACGAGCAGAAGATGCTCCGTTCCGTGGGTAATTTTTTGTAAATAAAAAGAAAAAAAAACACC
>JBQCIG010000102.1:0-3860 GCA_051953975.1 Solirubrobacterales bacterium
AGCGCTTCTTCGGGTGCTTGCGGTCGAGCTCGACGTCGATCAGGTCGTTGACGAAGTAACCGGCGCTGGAGATGAGACAGAAGGCAACGAAGGTGACGACCGCCTCGAAGACGTCGTTGCCGTGGTGGGTGAACTTGCCGGAGAAGAGCAGGCCGGCGAAGACGAAGACGTTTTTGATCCACTCCTTCGGCCGCCCGGTCTTGATCGCCGCCCGCAGCGGCGAGCGCCGCGGCACCACGGGCTCGGGCTGGGGCTGGCTTGGCTCGACCGGCACGGTGGGCTGTTCGGAGGTGATCGTTTCCATCTCAGGCGGCGGCTCGGGCACCTCTACCAGCTACCCGACCAGGGGATTCAAGTCGCGAAAGGGTAGCGCCGGGCGGCGTCACTCCGGCTTTCAAACGTCTTCTTGGGCAGCTTCGAGCGCTTCCAGATCGTCCCTGTCTCGAGGCCGATCGCTGGCCCGCTTCATCTCGAGCAAGTGATCGAGCGAGCAGACGCGAACCGAGAGACCGTCGAGATCAACCTCCTCGGCCTTGCTCTTCAACTCTGCGTATCGCGGGACCTGCGGGAGTCCCTGAAGGACGTCCACCTGACCCAGCTCGGTCCGTACCAAAGTCCTGTCTCCCGTGCGCAAGAAGGTGGAAATGGCATCCGCGTCGAGGAGGCGACCACCGATGTCGACCTTCCCTCCCAACTCGCGAAGCAGCGCATCGAGCCTTTCCAGGTTCTCGCGGTCTGGATCTGGAACGACATCGACAGCTTGGGTTGCCCGCATATATCCCCAAGCATTGACCGCCAAGCCACCGACGAGGATGAACCGCACCTCCGCCTCGATGAGTCGTTCCAGCAGCTGGCGCAAGCGCAGCGGATTCGCATTCAACTGCGTTTGGCGCTCCCGGTGAAGGTGGAGAGGAATTCGCTCAGGGCAAGGCCCTCGGCGAGGTTGATGGCCAGGGGGCGGCGGCCGTCTTCGCGCAACTGCCGACGGCGCGATTCCTCGTTCGCCCGCCAGGGGTCTCCCCTCCTCGGCGTTGGCTTCGGCTGCTGGGGCGGCATGCGCAAAGGGTAAATCAAGGGTCGATGAGGACGCCTGGGTTGAGGATGCCTGCAGGATCGAGCTCGGCCTTGGCGGCGCGGAGGGCGGCGGCGAAGGGGGCGGGGCGCTGGCGGTCGTACCAGGGGCGATGGTCGCGGCCGACGGCGTGGTGGTGGGTGATGGTGCCCCCGGCACCGATGATCGCCTCCGAGACCGCGGCCTTGACCTCGTCCCACTGCTCGACCTCGCCGCCGCGGACGGCGGGGGCGAGGACGGTGAAGTAGGGGGCGGCGCCGTCGGGGTAGACGTGGGTGAAGCGGCAGCTGACGCGGGGTGAGCCGGGGCCGTCGGCGGGCACGCCGCTCGCCTCGGAGGCGGCGCGGCGGGCGGTCTCCATCACCGTCGCGTGGAACTCCTCGAAGCGGTCCCAGGTGATCGCCGTCTCGAAGGTCTCGGAGAGTACGCCGCAGGCGACGAAGGTATCGCGCAGGTACGGCGCCAGCAAGAACGCCCCGCGCCAACTCTCAACCGCCCCGCGAACGTCGCCGGGGGTGCCGCCCGCGTCGCGAGCGATTGCGAGCGCCTCGTCCATCGGTCCGTCTACGGGGTGGCTCGCGGACTCGAAGCCGAGCAGGAGGAGATGGGCGCTGCCGTCGCCGGCGCCGGTCAGCTCCGCCTCGGCGGCTTCGAGCAGGCGGCAGTTGGAGGGATGGAGGCCCGACTGGGCGATCGCGCGCACGGCGCCCACGGCCACAAGGAAGTCGTCGAAGCGGACCGCGACCGACGCCTTGAACTCGGGCCGCGGCCGCACCCGCACCCAGGCCTCGGCGATCACGCCCAGGATCCCCTCCGAGCCGATCAGCATCCGATCGGGCGATGGGCCGGCGCCGGAGCCCGGCAGCCGCCGGCTCTCCCAGGTTCCCCGCGGGGTGATCGCCCGCACCGACTCGACCAGGTCGTCGATATGGGTCTCCAGCGTCGCGAAATGGCCGCCGGCGCGGGTCGCGATCCAGCCGCCGAGGGTCGAGTACTCGAAGGACTGGGGGAAGTGGCGCAGGGTAAGGCCGTGCTCGCGCAGCTGCTCCTCCAGGCCCGGCCCGGTCGCGCCGGCTTGGATCCGCGCCGCCAGCGACTCCGCGTCCACCTCCAGCACCCGGTCCAGCCGCCGCAGGTCCATCGAGACCACCGGCCGCTCCTCCAGCCGGGGCTCCACCCCGCCGACGACGCTGGTGCCGCCGCCGAAGGGGATCACCGCCGCGCCCTCGGCCTCCGCCCAGCTCAGCACCGCCTCGATCTCGGACTCGCTCTTAGGAAAAGTCACAAGATCCGGCGGGTTCTCGAACTCGCCGCGGAACCCCCGCACGACGTCCCGATACGCCTTCCCCAGCGCGTGCGAAACCCGCTCATAGCGCCCGTCGGAGAAGAGGTCCCCGAACCCGCTCGGCCGCTTCAGCCGCGGCTTCCGCAGCTCCACCTCCCCCAGCGGCGCCGACCTCTCGACCTCACCGCCAAACCCAAACCGCGCCCTGATCCCTTCGGCAGCCTCCCGCAACTGGTTGGCGGTAGGCGCCTGATCCTCATACCCCCACCCCCAATGCTTGAGCCGGCGCTCTGCCACAAGCTCAACCTACTGCTACCAGTGAACGCCTTTCATCAGGTGCGCAAAGGCCACCGCCTCGGTCGAGGGCGGTTTGTCGCGCGCCTCCTCCTTCTTCCCCTTCGCCGCCTGCGAATCCGGGAAGAGCTTGTAGGCGGTGTTGAGGATCGAGTCGCTGGCTTTCGGCGCCACCGCGTACATCAGCTCGCCGAAGCTGCCGAGGCGGGTCGCGACCTTCTTCGGCCGCTGGATCATCGCCCTGGCGATCATCTCCGCCGCCTCCTCCGGCGTGATCGCCGGGAACATGTCGTACATCCGCGTCGGCGCGATCATCGGCGTCCGCACCAGCGGCATGTGGACGGTGGTGATGTGGACGTCGTCGTCGATCACCTCGGAGGCGATCACCCGGCCGAAGGCGTCAAGCGCCGCCTTCGAGGCGACGTAGGCGGAGAAGCGCGGCGGGTTGGTCTGGGTCCCGATCGAGCTGATGTTGATGATGTGGCCCTGCCGGCGGGCGCGCATCGCCGGCAGCAGCGCCAGGATCAGCCGCACCGCGCCGAGGTAGTTGAGCTTGATCGTGCGCTCGAAGTCGTGGTAGCGGTCGTAGGAGAGCGCGATCGAGCGCCGGATCGAGCGCCCGGCGTTGTTGACGAGGATGTCGACGTGGCCGTGGTAGGCGAGCACCTCCTCGGCCATCCGCTCGATGTCCTCGATGTCGGAGAGGTCGCACTGGTGGATGTGCGCCGTCCCCCCCGCGGCGACGATCTCGTCCTTGGTCTCTTCCAGCTTGTCGAGCGAGCGGGCGACGAGCAGCACCGTCGCGCCGGCGTCGGCGACCTTGACCGCGGTCGCTTTGCCGATCCCGGAGGAGGCGCCGGTGATCAGCACCACCTTCCCCCGCACCGCCGCCGAGAGCGAGCGGTCCTGGAAGAGATCGGGGTCGAGGTTGCGCTCCCAGTAGTCCCAGACCCGCGCCGCGTAGGACTCCAGCGGCGGCACCTCGATCCCCGAGCCTTTCAGCGCTTTCTGCGTCCCGGTCGAGTCGAAGGTGGTCGGGTAGTCGACGTAGGTGAGCAGCTCCGGCGGCAGCCCGAGCTGGTTCAGCGCCACCTTGGCGGCGCGCTTGGCCGGCGGGAAGAGCTTGAGCGCCGTCCGCACCGCCCCCGTCGCCGGCTCGGTCACGTCGCTGTCGAGGCGGTAGGCCATCTGCGGCGCGTCGGCGGCCTT